>JAXGNF010000025.1:0-20372 GCA_040768135.1 Thermoleophilia bacterium
TTGATGGTAGCCGCGTTCCTGACGACCCCATCGAGGATGAACCGGCTCTTGTTGATCGTTAATGCAGCGTACCCGTCGGTCATAAGGGCTGAGCCGTAGCCGCTGAAATCGTTGCCTCCGTTGCCTCTGAAATTGACGTTGAGGTTGTTGACGATGTAGGAAAACGGCTTAGCACTGGTGGCACTGTTCTGAACGACTATACCGTTGAACTTCGGTCCCACCGATGCTATCGAGATGTCGCGCGCCCCGTTATCGGTCACTCTACCGCCCACCACCGCTGCAGCCACCGACTTGCTGGGGACATAGACGCCATCTTCGACGTAGATGGCCGTCCTGAACTTATAGTACTCTGGCTGCCCCCGGGAGGGCCGGGGCTCGCCTTCACTACGTCGATATCATCTGTGACGGTGAGCCGGACGTTGTAATACGTCCCCGGTTCGATCGGCGTCTCGACGCCGGCGATGGTCATCGTCAGGCTGCGTCCCTCCAAGGCACCAAGGGTGCCGCCCTCCTCAATGACCAGTTTGTGCACGCTGGAAGACTCCCTAAGTTCCAACGATTCTCCTGCACCCACGGTGAGCGACGGGAACGTTCTCGCCATGACGCCGGCCGACAAGACCAGCATCAGGGTGATCACTACCACTGCAGCTACCACAACCGTGATGAAGCGTCTCTTGTTATTCATCGCTTCCTCTCTTAGTCAAGGTCGGCCTGTCAGTCCAGACATATTCTCGGAGACACCACCCCCTTTCGGGTAATCCCTCCTCACGGCACCGGAGGCCCCGGAACATGGAGTTGTATCACAGGCCGACGTGTATCCGTGCAGCCCGGTCGAGGGTAGGGGTTCTGTCTAGGAGCCCCGTTTGTCGCTTGGAAACCCTCGCGTCCTTGAGTCTACAAGGGGGGCGGCGTCCGGTCAAATCGGTCCTGGTGATTCAATCCCGCAGCGCAAGCATCCCCGCGCGACGGTCTAGGAGCAGAGGGATTGTGCCGGTTCGGCCACCGTACTTGTTAGTAAGGATCCGAAGATCGACGCATTCGATTGTATCGTGTGAAGAACCTGGGGTTGGTGTGACCGTGAGCGTGGTCTGGACCGGTAGCCCCTCGATGCCTTGGGCCGGTCTCTCCGGCGTGAGGACGCCAATGATCGCGGTCGTACCGGCCTCGGTCAGGGTTTCGTTCAAGCGACTGAGCAGGTTTGTGAGGGGCCGTGACTGCGTGAGGTGCATAAGGTGCGCGGAATCATCGATAAGGACTACAGGGAGTTCCCCATGCTCTCGTTGCGCTTCTCGGGAGCGCAAACGAAGATCTTCGCTGAAGGCCTCGAACATGTCGGGATAAGCGGGGATATGGTCGATCAACGAGACCCGGGTCAGCACAGTGGATTGGAGGGTGCGTTCGACAGATCGGAGCCTCCCGAGATCCTTCGTAATCGGATCTTGGTCAGGCAGGGTGTTGAGATTGGCGAAGGAGAAGCCCATGATCGCCGCCAGCGTGCCCATCATGCGACTTCGAGCGGCAGTAGTTCCCTCTTTGAGCGTGTAGTAGAGGACCGGCCGTTCGGAAGATACGGCTTCCCAAGCGATCGTGTCGAGGAAAGCCGTCTTTCCGGCTCCCTTCCTGCCCGCCACCAGATGAAGTCCAGGTCCGAAACCACCGCCCAAATACGCATCGACCGGGCCCAGCCCCAACGAGACCGGACTGATCTGTTCTTCGACAGTCGGCATGAATCTTTGTTCGAAGGCACGCACTCCATCAGCCGACAATCCGGGCCCATTGGGTTCAAAGTCAACTCCAAAGACCGGGGTTATCGAAGGTGGTGCTGCAAGGCGGCCGGGGCTGGCGAAGAGGGCCAGCAACTCCTCCCGCATCGAAGCCCTCCCAGGGCCGCAGGGCCGCGAGGCCGTGTCGGGCTGCTCTCCACAGGAATCCCCCGAATCAGAAGCGGGCGCCGCTACAGCCACGTTACCGACTCCTTGTTGCTCGATACAGGTTTTGGGTCCGCGAGGGCCGGTCTTTGGCCGATCATCGGCTGCTGCTTCTGCAACTTCCCTTTCCCGGACCTTATCCGCGAGGAGAGCGGCTATGACCCCGTCGAGATAGTCGGCTATCTCGTGTTCACCGGCAGCAAGAGGAAGGGTGGTGCGACTCTCGTCGCTGTGCTCGATCTTATCCATGCCCCACACATGTTCGACGTCGGAACGGCTGCTCCTGGTAGGCCGTGGCGGCACGGAAATGCTACAAGCAGACGTAACGAAGGCTGTCTGAAAAGAAGGGACCGCGCCGAAATCCGGCGCGGTCCCTGACTGACCGCGGAGTACGAAGCCGAATGTTTCTGTCAGTCGGTCGCCGGGAGTGAACGCGGAGCCAAGGAGGTTCCGCCGAACACACGGAGCGGGATGACCGACAGCACGATGGTTCCGTCATAGCTGCCCGGTCCGAGCGGAGCCCAAACGCCGTTCACCGTCATCCTCAACTTGTGTCCCGGAGGAGCAACGACAGATGAGCCCTTCTCGATGGTCAGACCGGTCAGGTAGGAGGTTTTGCTTACGACCCAGGTGGAGTTCTGCTTGAACGTAGCTTTCAGACCGAACGGATCGATGATGCCGTCCTTGTCGTTGTCGGGGAGGCCGTAGACCGTCTTGCCTCGCCCAATCCACGGGGAGTACTCGTAGTTAGACGTGTCGAACGGGTCACCGGGAGCGTCGACGCCCCTTACTTCGAACTCGTTCCAGTGAGTCGCGGTCGTGACGGCACCGGTGATCGTGGCGTTGCTGAAAGTGACGAGTAGGTCACCACCGACAAGAACGGGAGTAGCAGCAGCGGTAAGAGGCGGGGGGCCGTCACCACCGGGCGGAGGACCTATCGGAGGACCGTCACCACCGGGCGGGGGGCCGTCACCACCGGGTGGGGGGCCGTCACCACCGGGCGGAGGACCGCCATCACCACCGGGCGGGGGACCCATCTCCGGTGGAGTCACCATCACCCCGGTCATGGAATTGATGATATCGCCGCTGAGGTTAACGTTGCTGAAGTTGGCCACCGTGGTTCCAGCGTTGGTGCCTGAGCCTTTGTCATCGCTCACCATCACATGGAGGAGCACGCCGTTCTTGGGATTGAGCTTGGCATTGTCCACGTTGATGATGGGAGCGCTGCTCTTGATCATGATGCAGGCTTCGTTGGTATTGAACACGGTGCCGTTCTTGATCGTGAGGATCTCCCTACCCGGCCCTTCTCCACTGTGTTGCATAACACCGAAGCGGCCCGAATTGACCACAGTGTTGTTGAAGGTGACGTCACCTTGGGTCTGGATGACGGCCATGTCGGTAACATTGAACGTGCAATTGTTGAACACGTCGTGGCAATTGCCGTCGGCGTACGCGCCATATCCGCTACGTAGAGTCTCGATGGTGCAGTTATTGGCCGTGAGAAGCACTGGGCCGGGCCGGCATGCGTCGGTCGAGAGGGCTCCCCAGCCCTCGGCGGCAATGTAGCTGTTGTTATAGGTGACTTTGGCCGATTCCACTGCCAAGGTCGAACGGCAAGAGCCGGTGAGACCGAGCGGCCAAGGCGATGAGACCATGAAGGCCCCATATCGATCTTCGGGAGCGGGAACCGGGGGACTGCCTGTTTTGATGTAGGCGTTGTTAAGGGTAACGTTACTGTTACCGCCGGCCCAGATCGCCGTCCTGATGACCCCGTTGGTGACAATCCGAGGATTGTTGATGGTGACGTCTGACGAACCGTCGATGCGGATCCCGGCGGCCGAACCGAGAAAGTCGTTGGCTCCGGGTCCGGTGAAGTCGATGACCGGGTTGTTGATGGTGTAGATGGACGCGCCCCCGATCATGAAACCGTTGAACAGCGGTCCGACAGAAGTGATCCTGACGTCATTCGCCGCGTTGCTGGTGACCGTCCCACCGACCACGGCGGCCCTTACCGACTTAGCCGGTACATAGACACCGTTGTCCACGTACACTGCTGTCCTGAACGAAACAGGTGGCTGCGGGGGCCCGAACCACGGCTGGATGGTGATGGCGTCGGTAACGGTCACAACGACCGCGCCTTCATACGTGCCGGCGACCGCCGCCTTCTCTACGCCGTTGACGGTAAGAGTCACGCTCTTGCCCTGCGGTGCCGCTATCGCGCCTCCCTCACCGATCACCAGCTTATTCATGCTGGACGTTTCGGCGACCGTCCAGGTCTCACCTGCGCCGACCGTCACCGTTGAGTATAGGGCCGCGAGCGCACCGCCGCACAAGGCAAACAGAAGCGCTGTAGCGGCGGCTACGGTCACCAGCGCCATGACAAAGCGTTTCTTCATACTCAAACCTCCCTATTCGTTACAACCGACCGACATGATGGACCAGACGCGGTCGACCCGCCGGATAGGTCTACCCGGCCGCGTCTTGTCCTTCAGATTCGACCCTACAATGAACGACACCTAAATGCAAATAGAATGGCCCACTCGGCAGCCCGATTGCTGCCGAGTGGGCCACGCCCGCTCTCTATTAAGGGATTCCTCTATTGCTTCTGCAGGAAAATATCACCCAAGTAGAGGCTTTTGTAGGTCCTGACCTCGCGCTCCTCGGGCCGGTACCCGGTTGCCGAGATCGTAAGCTTGTAGACTTTGTTGTCCGGTAGGTTCTCGAACTCGAAGTCGCCGAACGCATCGGTCTGTGTGGTCTGGACGCCGTCTTCACCCATGAGGGTGATCACGGCATCCTTGGCGCACTCGTCCGTATCGGCGAAGACCACCGCGCCGGCTACGAAGTTCTTCGGGAGACCGATGTACCTTACCTTGTCGCCGAGCCCATACTCTGGATGCATGGCTTCAGCAGACTTCATGGCCTTCGAGACGGCGCTCTCAGGATCATCGAGGTCCCCGAAGAGGAGGGCTCCGGTGGGACAGGCCTCGACGCAGCGCGGTTCTTTCCAGCCGGCGTCGAGAAGATGAGCGCAGAACGTGCATTTCTGTGCGACGTTCTCCTCCTCATTCCAGTAGATCCTGCGATACGGACATCTAGTGACCAGGTCTTTCTGGCCGCGCGCCTTTTCAGGGTCGATAATAACGATACCGTCGTCACGTCTATAGACGGCGCCGTCGCCCACGCTCATGCAAGTCGCGGCCTCGCACTGCATGCAGGGTACGGCGATGTAGTCCTGCTTGACCCTGGGGTACTGTCCGCGTTCCTTGCCGATGATCTTCATCCAGTCTTGCCCGGTCATCGGTTGGGGAGCAGAGTAACCTTTCTGCTCCTGCTCGCAGTACTCGTCTTTACATGCGATGAAGCAGTTGTAGCAGCCGTTGCACTTAGTGACGTCGACCACCATTCCATACCTAGGCATGTGTCATCCCTCCCACTTTGCCATCTCGACGAGACAGGAGTTCGGCGCCATGCCCGGCACGTTCTTCGACATCATCCGGCCGGGGCTGAGGAGGTTGGTGCAGCCGCCCCTATCGGGACTGTTGACGTTGCCCTTCTCGATCGGGTCATACCGGGAAGCGCCTTCGTACGAGTGGACCACTCCCGGCCTGATCCTTTCGGTTACATATGCCGCGAAGAGGACCGCGGCTCGGTCGTTGTAGAGTTTGATCACGTCGCCGTGCTTGATGCCTCTGACCTCGGCATCCTGCGGATGTATGCGGCAGATCTGGTAGTTGTAGCCGTCGATCCACATGCGATGCTCGGGGATCTCGGAGAGCCAGGGGACGCGGGTGTCGTGATGAGTGTGGAAAGAGAAACGCGGGTGCGGCGAGATGAACTGAAGTGGGTACTTCTTGGCTAGTTCGGACTCGTGTCCTTCCCAGCTGGGAATGTACTTTGGCATAACAGCCCGCTCGTCGTCGTCAGGAGTGTGTCGCATGAGGCTCTGGGAGACGAACTCTATCAGTCCGGTGTCGGTGGCCAACTCATGGGCCTTGTCGGTGCCGCGTTTTGGATTACTGGTGTCGGGGGTATCGCACGGCCGGCCTTCTGCAAACCAACGGAGGGCGTAGGTTGGCTTGTAGTTTTCGATCTGTGGGACGACGAAGTATCCCTTTCTCTTGAAGTCCTCGAAGTCCATGTACTTGGGCATGTCGGACCAGTCGTACATCTTCTTGATCCAGTCCTCCCAGGTGTTGCCCTCGGTGAACTGTTCTTCGTAGCCCAGCCTCTTGGCGAGCTCGACGAAGATGTCGTAGTCAGGCCGCGATTCACCGATCGGGTCGACACATTTCTGCTGATAGACGATAACCCGGTGGTTGGCGCTGCCTGAAGCGTGCAGAGAATACCCGCCCGAGCTGGCCCATTCGGAGATGTCGCTCCGCTCCAAGTTGGTGCACGCGGGCAGGATGACGTCGGCAAAATGGGTCTCATTGGTGAACCAGCAGTCCTGGTTGACCACGAACTCCAACTTATCGCTCTGGTACATCCGCACCCACTTGCTCGTGTCGGTCATTGTCGAGAGGAACGATCCACCGTAGCGATAGAACATCTTCACTTCAGAGTGGTCAGGCAACGGATAAGTGAACTTCGTGAAGTGCTGCTCGATCGAGTTGCCGCAGAAGCCTTCACCCATCCATTCTATGTGTCCGTCGAGGATGGCGTCGGGCACGGTCAGTCGGTACAGCCGTTGTTTGACCGGGTTGACGGCCGGCTGGTCGGCGATCAGGTTGAAGCCGCCCTGAGCGTAACCTGGGAATTCGAGTGTATGGTTGAACGGTGGCCCGTTGGCCGTCCCCCAGATGCTGACCCCGGGCAGACCCAGACCCTGCATGGCTTGGAGGAAGACCATGTGTCGTGCCGACTCGGTGGCATAGGCCTGTCGGCAGGCTCCGCCTTCGCCGCCCTTGGTGCCACCGGCGAGCGAGGTCCGGTGTGAGGCCCATTCACGGGCGAGGGCCACGATGGTGCGGGCTTCGATGCCGCAGATCTCCGCCGCCCAGCGAGGAGTCTTGGGGACGCCGTCGCTCTTGCCGAGCACATAGTCCTTCCACTCGTCGAACCCATAAGTGCGGGTGGCGACGTACTCTTTATTGTAGGTGTCTTCATCGAGCCAGACATACGCAATGGCGCAGGCCAGGGCCGACGTGGTACCGGGGCGGTACGCGATCCACTTGCCGTCGACGTGTGCCGCAGTGTAGTTGTGGAACGGGTCGATGAAGATGGTCTTGATGCCGCGCTCACGCAGCCACAGACGCCAGACCGACGAGTCGCATCCGCCGTAGATGCCGTGGGTGGTGTCGGGATCGTTGCTCCACGAGATGAGGAGCTCGGTGTGGCGGAGTGCATCCTCGAGCAGGTCATAGTGCTCGGGATTGCCCAGCCGCCAGTAGTAGCCGTAGGCATGGGTGGCACCCCAGTGCCAACCTTCCCAGCTGTCGGGGTTGTCGAGGATATCGGTGAACCCGATCAGGTTGAAGAAGCGGGCCCACGCTCCCGAACGGTAGCCTAGGTTCCCCCAGTTGTGGTGGGAGGAGGCCCGGGACATGATGGCCTCGGGGCCGTAGTCGGAGCGGATACGCTTCATCTCACCGGCGACGAGGTCGAGGGCCTCGTCCCAACTGATCCTCTCGTAGCCCGACTTGCCGCGGTTCTGTTGGTTGCGCTCCCCGTTGGGGTCGAAGTCCACCCGCTTCATGGGATAGAGGATCCGATCGTCGGAATACACCCGGGCCCTCTCTACCAACGAGAAGGGGGCCACGCAGGCTTTGCGGAACGGGGTGTACTTGTCTCCGTCGATGTCGATGGTCCATGACGGCGCGTCGGTCTCATCGAAAACAAGCGGGCGCACCTTGGTGATCTTGCCGTCTTCGACGTGGACTCGGATGGCGCCTCCGCCGGTGCAGTTTACAAAGATTTGTTCTTCTGCCATCCCTTATCCTTCCTGGAACACGATTGATAGACCGGGGTCTACTCGATCGGCGCTCCGTTTAGCAGGGCCATTTCGGTGGTGGCAAAACCGTGGAGCATGCAGTAGATGTCCCTGAGATGCTTGCCGAACGGCACATCGTCGTCGGTCGTGCCGTAACCACCCATGATCCCGCAGGTGATGTTGACGAAGTTGACCCCGATCTGGTCGACAAACGCTTTGACCAGCATGCCGCACTTGGGGTTGTAGTTGTACTTCTCTTTATATGACCAGGCGGATTGCATGAGATACCAGTGGGCCGCCTCGTACTGCATCTTCATCTCGGCCAGTTTCATCGCCACGTGCTGATGTTCGATAATCGGCTTACCGCCCTGTACCCGCTGCTTGGCATATTCGAGAGCCTCTTCATAGACTGAGCGCACTGTACCTAGGTTGGCGGCTGCGCCGAGGAGCCCAAATGGCGGCGGGACCCCGAGCGCGGTCTTGGTCCAGTCGAACTGGGGGCCGCCCCATTCGCCTTCGGTACCCCAGGCCTCGCCCTCATTGCCGAGTAGGTAGTTGGCCGGGATGCGGCAATCTTCGAAAATGAGCGAGGCGTTGGCAAGCAGCCTACGACCCAGCTTGTTATGGAACCTACCGACCTTGAAACCGGGAGCGTCGGCCGGCACCAAGAAGCAGCTGAGGCTCGTGGAGATCGGGCCCTTGCGGTCGGTGCGTGCGTACAAGAAATACAGTTTGGCGACGCCGCCGCACGAGATGTAGTGTTTGGTTCCGTTGATTACGTACTCGTCCCCCTCCTTGACCGCGTAGGTCTGGATGGAGGCGCCGGGTTCGTCATACAAGAAGTGCGAGTCGGTGCCCGCGTCGGGCTCCGAACGGGCCAGGCCCAAGAGGAAGTCGTCCTCTTCGACGAACCTGGTCAACCAGATGTCACGAAGATCGGGAGTCAATTCCCCTATCAACCGGGGGGACTCGGTGTAACAGCCCCGGATGATGGTGGCGAAGCCTTGATCCGCCGCGCCCAGTTCTTCGAGGATGAGGGCGAGGGTGGGGTAATCGGCACCGACGCCACCGAACTTCTCGGGGATGGCCGCCGTGCGTAGGCCTAGCTCCGACGCCTTCTTGATCAGGTCCCAGGGGACGCAGTCCTTGGGGTCTTGCTTCTGATCGTACTCCATGGCCACGGGCTTCACCTCGTTCTCGGCGAAGTCACGGACCATGTCGCGGATCATCTCCTGCTCTTCGGTCAATCGAAAGTCCATGCAACCATCTCCTTCTTGAATCCCTTAGGACCTGCCACCGAGTGAACATCTGTGCCGGGGATACCGGCCGGCTACCTCGCCCGCGCAGCGGCCGGGCAGCCGCCTCCATGATAGTACCAGGGTGAAGTCCCCGCCGCACTTCGGCCGAACTTTGCATGAGTGGAGCCAAGTATTACGCGCACGTATACGAGGTCCCCTCCATTATTGTTGGTCGGCTCCTCCCCGACTGAGGATAGCCGACCGTATATGGACCATAAGAGCCCGTGCTGCTGGGGGCAAAGGCCGGTCGCGGGGGTAGATGAGTTTCAGATCTCTATACAATGGTTCTTCGAAGGGCACGGCTACCAAGCCGTCGAGGGTCTCGGGAGTGGTGAGCATCTTGGGCATGGGAGCCACGCCCAGGCCCGATTTGACCAGAGCCTTCGTCAATTCCGGGTAGTTGGCCCGGCGCGAGATCCGGGGTTCGACCCCGGCCCGGCGGAAGGCGTCGGCGGTAACATTGCCCGCGTTCAGACCGGCTCGGGGGAGAAGCACAGACTCGTTTGACAGCCTGCCCAGCGCAACCGAAGGCTCTCCCGCCAACGGGTGTTTCTTCGGCATGATCAAGAGGATCTCCTCGGTCAACAGGTGTTGCGTGGCCGCCCGGATCGATCCCCAGGGGGTGATCACCGCGCAATCGAGTTCGCCGCTCACTACGGCGTCCTCCAGCCCGGCGTCGTCCATTTCTATGAGGTCGACGGTTACCCGAGGATATGCCGCGAAGAAAGTGGCCAAGATAGGGGTAAGTAGGAGAGCCATGACGTTGCCTACCGCTCCAAACCGGACCGTGCCTGAACCTATGCTACCTTGCTCGCGAGTGAGAGTAAGGATCTCTTCGGTCCGGCTTATGATGGCCCGGGCTAGGGGCAGCAACACTTGCCCCGTGATAGTGCACTCCACGTGGCGGCCGTAGCGCTCGAACAGTCTGGTGCCGAGTTCTCTCTCCAGACGCGCGATCTGTCGGCTGAGAGTCGGTTGTGTCGAATGCATGGCCCGCGCAGCGCGGCTGAAGCTGCGGGCCTCTGCCACTGCTACGAAGGACTTGAAGAGATCCAGCTCCATTTATCCCCTGTGCTCCATCTATACACCATGGTAATACTTTGCGCGACTCATGAAAAGTTCTATGGAACCGCCCCGCTCGGGCCGTTCACGGACTATCATATAGGCGGCCCGTGTCTGCGGGTGGTATACGGCTGGCTTTTTCCCTACAAAGGAATGGATGGCTGATGAATATCGCGGTATGCGTAAAACAAGTGATCGACACAGAAGCAGAGAAAAAACTCGACCCTACTACCTGGCGTGTGGACCGGAGCGTGACTTGTATCCTCAATCCCTATGATGAATACGCCGTTGAAGAAGCGCTCCGGATCAAAGAGGCTCACGGCGGAGAGGTGACCGCGGTCTGCGTAGGGCCCCGGAAGGCGGAGGATGCGGTCCGCAAGGCCTTGGCGATGGGGGCCGACAACGCGGTCCTCGTGACCGACGATGCTCTGGCCGGATCTGATGTGCAGGCCACGGCCTACGCTTTGGCGGAAGCCCTCAAAGAGGTGCAGTGGGACCTCGTGCTCTTCGGTGTGCGGTCGACTGACGGCGAAACGGGCTGCGTGCCCGCGGCGGTGGCCGAGCGACTCGGGGTGCCTCTGTTGTCTACCCTGGCAAAGGTCGAGGTCAAGGGCGCGTCTGTGGAAGTGCACCGCGAGACCGAGCAGGGTTATGTCTCGTATGAGTGCTCCACTCCCGCGGTTCTTTCGGTGATCAAGGGGATCAACGAACCCCGGTACCCCTCAATGAAGGGCATCATGGGCGCGAAGAAGAAGCCGCTCGAGGTGAAGAACAGCGCCGCTCTGGATCTGGACGCTGCTCAACTCGGGCTGTCGGGTTCTAAGACCAAGGTGCTTTCGGCCCACACTCCCGCCCCTCGCGCGGCCGGAGAAAAGGTAGAAGATGACGGTACGGGCGCCCAGAAGATCGTTGAATTCCTGGCCGGCCAGAAGCTTGTGTAGTGGAGGAGATATCAGTGAGCACACAGAGTGGCATCCTCGTTGTGGCCGAGCCGAAAGACGGCAAGCTCGCCAACGTTACCCTAGAGAGCATCACCCAGGCTCGCGCTCTGGCTGCGGGACCGGTCAGTGTAGTCGTTGTGGCGGCTGAGGCCGGGTCCCTCGCGGATATCGCCGGCCGGTACGGTGCCGACCGCGTGTATGTGGTAGAGACTCCTGAGGCTGCGGTCTTCCGTCCGGGGCCGGTCATCGATGCGGTGGCGGCTGCAGTCGAGGCCGCCAATCCGGCTCTAATCCTCTGCGCTGGGTCGGCCGACGGACGCGATGTTGCCGGTGGGTGTGCCGCCCGCCTCGGTGCCGGGCTGCTGGTGGATATCACGGGTCTCGAAGTCAAAGACGGGGGGTTTGTGGCAACCCATCCGTGCTTCGGCGGCAATATCATCGTCGAAAAACAGGCAACGACCACCCCGGCCGTGGCGACGGTGCGACCGAACGTATTCGCCCGCGAAGAGGCCCCCAAGGATGCTGAGGTCGTACCGCTGACGGTCGACTTCGCTCCCACCGGTCTTCTGGCCAAGGTGCTCGACGTGGTGTGCGAGAACCTGGGTATAGTCAGCCTTGAGGAGGCCTCGATCATCGTGGCTGGCGGCCGCGGCATGGGCAGTGCCGACAATTTCGAACTGGTCAAGACTCTGGCTGCTGAACTCGGTGCCGCCGTCGGGGCCAGCCGGGCTATTGTCGACGAAGGCTGGGTTCACCATCAGTACCAGGTGGGGCAGACCGGCAAAACCGTCTCGCCTCAGCTTTATATCGCCTGTGGCATCTCGGGAGCCATCCAGCACGCGGCTGGTATGCAGACCGCCAAATGCATCGTGGCTATCAACAAGGACCCAGAAGCTGCCATCTTCAACTTCGCCGACTTCGGCGTCGTGGGCGATGCGCTCGTTATCCTGCCGGCATTGACGGAGGAGATCCGTCGGCGTAAGGCTGCAGCCTAGGGCGGGGTGGGGCGCTGTTCTAGCGATACGACGACCCAAGTAGCAAGTCGACGCACTTCTGTGCGGTCTTCCCGAGGAGGTCACGGTGACTGAAGCCAGAGACGTGATGGAGGTCGATGTCCTGTTCATTGGGGGCGGTATCGCCTCTCTGAGCAGTGCGCTCCATCTCTCCAATCTGATCAAGGCACACAACGAGAAAAGCGACGATAAGAAGCTAGACGAAGTCACCATAGCGGTGCTTGAGAAGGGCTTTTCCATCGGAGCGCACGGCATCTCGGGTGCCGTCATGGCTCCTGGCCCCCTCAAGGAACTGGTTCCCGACTTTTTGGAGAAGGGCGCTCCTCTGGAAGGTGAGGTCAAGAAGGAATCGATCTATCTGCTGACCAAAACGGGTAAGATCAAGTCTCCCATCATTCCTCCCCCTCTGAACAATCACGGCAATTATGTAGTCTCTATGGCCAAGCTCAACCAGTGGCTGGGTGGGTTGGTCGAAGACGGCGGGGTCGATCTGTTCCCCGAGTTCGCCGGGGTAGAGGTGCTGTATGAAGACGGCAAAGTCATCGGTGTGAGGACGGGGGACAAGGGCATCGACGCTGCGGGTAACAAGAAATCCAACTACGAACCGGGCGCCGATCTCCACGCTCGGGTCACGGTGTTCGGCGAGGGGTCTAGAGGCAGCCTTACGAAAGACCTCATCGCGCATTTCAAGCTTGATGCCGGCAAGAACCCGGCCGGGTTTGAAGTCGGAGTGAAGGAAGTTTGGCAGTTGCCCGAAGCGCGGATGCAACCGGGCGAGGTCGTCCACTGCATGGGTTATCCACTCAAGAGCGACACTTTCGGCGGCGGCTTCATCTACGGCATGAAAGACAATATGGTGTCGGTGGGACAGATGACCAGCCTCGACTACTCTGACCCGTTCCTCGACCCACATCGGGAATTCCAGAAGTTCAAGCTTCACCCGATGTTGAGCGCCCTCCTCAAGGACGGCAAGCTTATCCAGTATGGAGCCAAGACCGCCCCGGTGGGAGGGTATTTCTCTATACCCAAGCTGTCTTTTCCGGGGGGCCTGATCATTGGCGACGGTGCCAACCTCTTCAATAGCCAGAAGATCAAGGGCATAGACTTGGCGATGAGGTCCGGCATTTTGGCGGCCGAGACCATCTTCGAAGGCTTGGTGGCCGACGACCTGTCCGAAGCCCGGCTCGCCGGTTACGATAAGGCTGTACTCGCAAGCAAGGAAGTCAAAGGCCTTTACAGGGTCCGGAACTTCCACCAGGCGATGACCAGGGGTCTCTACCTGGGTTTGATGACGGCAGGAGTGCAGTATCTCTTGGGCGGGCGGGCGCTAAGCAACCGGCTGGGGGCTCGTCCGGACCACGTCCATATGAAGACGGTCACCGAGAAATACGGGACGTCTGCTCCGACACCCGAGGCGATCGGTGACATCAAATACGACAAACAGCTCACCTTCGACAAGGAGACCGATGTATACTATTCGGGAGCGACGCACGAAGAAGCTCAACCGTCGCACCTGAAGATCAAAGACTTTGACATCTGCTACGGCAGGTGTGCGGAGCAGTTCCAAAATCCCTGTGTGCGGTTCTGCCCGGCTTCGGTCTACGAGATGACCGTGGACGAAGCGACGGGCAAGAAGGCGCTGAAGGTGAACTTCTCCAACTGTGTCCACTGCAAGACCTGTGATGTCAAAGATCCTTTCGAGAACATCCAGTGGGTGCCTCCCGAAGGGGGAGGCGGGCCCAAGTACACTGTGGTGTAGAAGTGCGAAGGCTTTTGGGCCTTCACCCCTCCGGTGCGGGACTTCGACGCGTCTGGACGATACCGTCGATCAGGGCGCGGAGCATCGATTAGAAATGGGAGCAACGGCAATGAAAGGAGCAAGTACATGCCAAGGCCGGAAGAAGTAGATGTTGTTGAAGCAATGAAGGCCGCGAAAACCGGCGAGGAGATCCTAGAGTCATGGGCTCTGCAGCGCCCGGGCTACAAGGCAGGTGGCGGGGGCGACCCGAGTCTGGACTTCTGGGTCCACAACAAGGTGGAGATGCTCCACACTTTTGCCCAGAACCAGCTCACTCAGTTGCTCGATAGGGGTATCCTCGATCCGAAGACCCGGTATCTGCTCCTCGTGGGCCTGTACATGATGAACAACCACTGGGACGGCGTTCTGCCCCAGGCCTGCAACGCAAAAGCCGCGGGTGCCACTGACGAGGAGATCATGGAAGTGGCGTTCTGCGTGTGCTACTCGGTGGGTAAGGCCAAGATGCAGGAGAGCGGCCAGTGCCTCGACACGGTCTTCTCCAACAAGATGTACCAGGAGATTCGGCCCAAGAAGTAGTACCGAGATCTGATAGCGACGCCCGCGACTCAAGTGGCCGTGGGGGTTTTCTGATCCGGCAGTGTGAAATGGGAGGGCTCCGCTTAGGCGGGGCCCTCCTGCATGTTTGAGGCCGGTGGACCCTCTGAGGGTTCGAGGACTACGGTCCCGCTGGTCTTTGTGAGAGTGCTACCAACAGACCACGCCGGCGTCCACCACCAACATCTGAGCGGTTACGAAGTCGCTGTCTGCCGAGGCCAGAAAAACTGCAGGTCCGGCGAGGTCTTCCGGCAACTCGTTACGCTCCTTGAGGGCCTGGCGATCGCGTTGCGCCTCCGCCCAGCCTGCCCGGCCCTGAGTCTGCACGATGCTTTCGGCAGTCATGGTGTAACCGGGAGCCAGGGTGTTCACACGTATACCGAATTCTCCCAATTCCTGGGCCAGTCCCCGCGTGAACCCCACAACCGCTCCCTTGCTCGAGATGTAGTGGATGAAGCCCGGCACTCCGCTTAGAAACGAGTCGGAGGAGACGTTGATGATCTTGCCGTAGCGACGCTGCTTCATATAAGGGACTACCGCCCGCGCACAATTCCAACATCCCCGGACGTTGACCGCCATCATCTTGTCCCACTGCTCCTCGGTCCACCGGTCGAATTCCCTGAATCCGCCCATTCCTTTGTACCAGGCGGCACAATTGACGAGGATGTCGACCCGGTCATCCCAACCGCCGGCGATCACGGCCACGGCGTTCTTAACAGCTTCAGCGTCGGTGACATCACATCCTATCGCCTGGGCTGCTCCTCCGGCGGCACCGATCTCCTCCGCTACCGCCTCAGCCCCGCTCACGTCGATGTCGAGGATTCCCACCCTGGCTCCTTCTTCGGCGTAACGGATGCAGATCGAGCGGCCGATGCTGGGATTGCCTCCTCCACCGGTTACCAGCGCCACTCTACCTCTAAGCTGCTGGGCCACTTCTGGTTTGACGTTCACGCTCACCCCCTTCATTCTACTGGTCTCCTGCGCGAAGACCACTCGCCGGCCAAGCTTAGTAGCTGAAGCATCGAGATGACAACTGACGCGGTAGTGGAGATGCTGCATGACTGATGATTGACGAGGGGGCTCGGACACTGTACGTTATAAGATATATCGATAACGTACATTAGGAGGCGATGGTGAGACCTGGAACACCGCGATCCGGGCGGCAACGGGGCCTGACCAGGGATTCGGACTCTGGCCCGTCGACAGGGCCGCACTCCACCGGTGTAGACGGCTCTGAGCGCGTCAAGAAGCACAGGCCGCTTCACAATCGCGGGTTCGCGGGGAGACCGGGGACGCGGTTCTTCGAGAGAGGTGGCATCAAGTTCGCGATCCTTGGAATGCTCAAAGAAAGACCCCGGCATGGTTACGACATCATCCGCGAGATGGAGGAGCGCTCGGGAGGTTTCTACAGTCCCAGTCCCGGTGCGGTTTATCCTACTCTGCAGGCCCTCGAGGATGGAGACCTGGTCGTATCGACCACCGAAGAGGGAAAGAAGGTCTACAGTCTTACTGAAGCGGGGATCGCGTATGTCGACGAACACAAAGAGCGTGCTCAGCGGCATCACGATCGGTGGGAAGCGCAGTGGGGCCCTGGGGCGCGCGGAGAAAGCCGCGAGGTCGTGGGTAATATCCGCGACGTCCTCGGCGAGATCAGACAGACCGTACGCGCCGTGGCCGGTGATTTAGAGGCTCTGCAGCAGATTGACACCATACTCGGTGAGGCCTTGGCCCGAATCCAGAACATCGGTAAGCGTTAGCGGGCCGTAACGGACCAGAGCTCCGTACCCAGTAATCTCCTGGGCTCGGGTCGGGCTGAGTCCGCCGACTACCATCCGTAGAAAGGCTCTGTGGATGGTGGGCGGGAGGCCGGGATGGCCGTGATAGTGGCTGATGAGAAGCCGTGATCATAGACCTGGATTCATAGTACGAGTAGCCGTGGGCCTTTTAGGGAACGATAGCTTGCGGCCTAAATCGGGTATCTTGCATCCAAGGACCACAAAGGCCTGAAGGCCTTCCGGCATAGAGGCAGGGATGATGGCAGGTGAAGAGCAGAAGGACGCGCGGCGCAGCGACGCCGTGGGGGCAGGACCGACCGGCGCCGGTCGTGCGGGCGGTGACAGGACCGGCGGGGCCGGCAGGCCCGGCACCGGCAGGCAGCAGGACGACAACCAAGGTCGAAACCCCGGCCGCCAGGTATGGCACTTCGTTGCGTACATCATAGTGGCGCTCATCGCTCTCTACCTCTTTCAACAGTTCCTTGTGGGCCCCATGAGCACGCGGTCTACAGAAATCGACTACAGCACCTTCAAGACCAAAGTCGCAGAAGGCCAGGTGCTGACCGCCGTCATAGGCGACACTGAGATCACCGGCACCATGAGGAACCCGAATACCTCGTCTTCGTCCCCACTGGACTTCAAGACCAAGTACCAGGCCCGGGCGGACGAGCATCTGGTGGCCGATTTGCAGGCGGCCCATGTCGATTACAAGTTCAAGGGTCCGTCCAGTCCCATCGGTAACATCCTCCTCAGTCTGTTGCCGTTTATCCTGATCGGTGCGTTCTGGTACTTCATAGTCAAGCGGATGGCTGCGGGACGGGCGGGAGCGGGCAGCATCTTCGGCGTGGGCAAAAGCAAGGCGACCAAGGTGGAGCCTGAGCATGTGGGAGTCACCTTCAAGGATGTCGGCGGGGCCGATGAGGCCATCGCTGAGCTCCGCGAGATCATCCAGTTTCTTAAGACCCCGGAGCAATTCGCCAAACTGGGCGGGCGCATTCCCAAAGGAGTGTTGTTGGTCGGTCCGCCCGGTACCGGTAAGACGCTGTTGGCCAAAGCTACGGCCGGCGAGGCTGAGGTGGCATTTTTTGAGAGCAGTGGTTCGGAGTTCGTGGAGATGTTCGTGGGGGTAGGCGCCGCCCGCGTACGCGATCTCTTCGAACAGGCCCGCAAGGCCGCCCCGGCCATCGTGTTCATCGACGAGATCGACGCGATAGGCCAAAGTAGAGGCATGGGGCTCGGCATGGGGGGCGCCAATGACGAGCGGGAGCAGACGCTCAATCAGTTGCTCGCTGAGATAGACGGGTTCAGCACCGACATGAGTCGACCGGTCATCATCATGGCGGCGACCAACCGTCCCGAGGTCTTGGACCAGGCTCTACTACGTGCCGGTCGCTTCGACCGCCAGGTGGAGGTGGGCAATCCGGACCTCATCGGCCGGGTACAGATCCTCAAGATCCACAGTAAGGGCATCAAGCTGGCACGTGATTTCGACCTTGAGCGGGCGGCTCGTATCACCCCGGGTTTTAGTGGAGCCGACCTGGCCAACGCCATGAACGAGGCTGCCCTGCTGGCTGCTCGTCGTCGCGCAGAGTCAGTCGCGATGAAGGACTTCGAGGCGGCTATGGAGCGGGTGGTAGCCGGGTTGGAGAAAAAGACTCGAGTCATGAACGAGGAGGAGCGTAGGACCGTCGCCTACCACGAATCCGGCCACGCGTTGGTGGCGGCCCTCATGCATCATGCCGACCCAGTGGCCAAGATCAGCATCATTCCGCGCGCCAGAGGCGCCCTGGGCTATACACTGCAGATGCCTACAGAAGATCGGTACATCCTGACAAGGGATGAACTCAACGACCGGATAGCGGTCATGCTGGGTGGCAGGGCGGCCGAGATGATCATGCTGGGGACCGTGAGCACGGGGGCCAGTGACGATATCCAAAAGGCGACCGATCTCGCCCGGCGCATGATCACCGAATTCGGCATGAGCGACAGGCTGGGCTCGGTGCGGTATGCGGGCCAGCAGATGCGTTACCTGGCTGGAGTGGTGCAGGACAACAGCCACATCAGTCCCCGTACCCAAGAACAGATAGATATTGAGGTCAAGAGCCTTGTGACGGAACAGTTTGAGCGGGCTCAGACGGCGCTCCGAGAGAATCGTCGCGCGTTGGAGATACTTGCGGAGGAGTTGCTCGCCCAGGAGACCGTGGATGGGCACGCTGTGGAGGCGGCCCTGGAGGCCGCTAATGTGACGTCCTCTCTGGAGCAGCCGGGGGTGTCCGAGCAGGAAGGACCGTCAGACGGGGAGGACGCTTCGAAACAAGAGCGGACTTCGGAACAAGAGGCTACGGTTGCACAAGAAGGAGCGGCGGATTCGGTCGAGGCTCCCGGCTTGACCGGCACGTCGAGACAGGATCGAGCGTGACCGAGGGGCAATTCGTGGAACCACGGACGACCATCGGGATCATCGGTACCGGGAGCATGGGTTCGGCTCTGGTCAAGGGCTGGCTCCGTGGGGAGGGGGCCGGGATCGATCTGCTGGTCTGGGATGAAGTGGAGGCCGCCACTCGTGCTCTACCGGATTCGGCAAGACTTGCCGTTGCAGAATCTCTCGACGATTTGACCGCCCGGGTGGATGTGGTTGTCATCGTGGTCAAGCCCAAGGACGCTTCTCAGGTGTTTCGATCCCTGGCAGGCCAGTTGGGCGAAGGACGGGCGGTCGTGTCATCCATGGCAGGCGTGACCCTCGAGACCATGCGCGCGGCTTTGGGGCCGGGCCCGCCGCTCTTCCGCATCATGCCTAATCTAGGTGTTGAGCTTGGCGTCGGAACGGTTGCGCTGGCCGCCGAGGTTGGGACCCCTCCTTCCGATGTGGCCTCGGTCGCCACGCTGCTGGAACCCCTGGGCCATGTGGAGATCGTGTCGGAGGAGCTGTTAGACGTAGTGACAGCTTTGTCCGGTTCGGGGCCGGCTTTTCTCGCGCTTGCCATGGAAGGCTTGGAGGATGGAGCGGTCGCAGCCGGTCTTTCTCGGACGGCGGCTCGTATAATGGTGCGCGGAGCCGCTCTGCAGGTTGCGGGACTGCTGTCGGATCAAGGGGAGTCACCCGGCCGTCTTAGGGAGGGCTTGTTAGACGCCGGAGGACCGGAGTGGGCCGCGCTCGATATAGTTGAGGACCGCCACGTGCGCGCGACCTTTCAGCGAGCGGTGGAGGCGGCCTACGACAGAAGTCGGCGGCTTCGCGAAGGGGGGCAGTAGATGCTCCGGCACGTCTGCGACGCGCATGGGCGCGGCTTTGAAGAAGTGCTGTAGTGGGTATCGGGTGCTGTAGTCGTCAAGGGCGTAGTTAGGAGGATCATATGCTGGTTCGTGACAAGATGTCTAGGAACCCCATCACCACCCGGCCGGAGGCATCGGTTCCGGACGCGCTCAAGGTGATGCAGGGTAGCAAGATCCGCCAACTGCCGGTTTTGGATCCCAAGACCAACGAGTTGGTCGGCATCGTATCTCTTGTTGACCTTTTCCGTGTGTCACCCTCGCCTGCGACCTCGCTCAGTGTGTGGGAGGTCGACTATCTGCTGGAAAAGATCACGGTTGAGAAGGTCATGACGCGAGAGGTCATCACCGTCACCGAGGATACGGCGGTCGAAGAAGCCGGGCGCATCATGTCCGACAATAAGGTTAGCGGCCTGCCTGTCATGCGTGGCGACGAACTGGTAGGGATCATCACCGAATCACACCTTTTCGAGATACTCCTCGAGCTTTTCGGTGCGCGGACCCCCGGTGTGCGCGTCATGGCGAAGATCCCGCATGAGCAGGGGGTGCTCGCCAAGATCACCGGGGCCATTGCAGCCGTCGGTGGTCAGATCGAGGCGCTCGGCCTACACGGCGACAGCGAGACGGTCACCTTCAAAGTGGTTTTCATCGGGCAGGACGAGATTCTGAAGGCCGTTCAGCCGTTCGTGCAGGAGATACTAGACGTACGGGAGACATAGGCCGAGACCGGATATAGTGTTTGGGGCCGCGGGCCCCCCCGTGGGCCCGGCCCCCGGGGGTTGGGGATGTCCTTCGCGGGG
>JAXGNF010000025.1:20382-28660 GCA_040768135.1 Thermoleophilia bacterium
GGACACATCGGCGTACCCGGTATATTGTTTTGGGGCCCGCGCCCACCTTGGTGGCCGCGGCCCCGGGCGTTTCGAGAGTCCTTTCGCGGGTCGGTTTTCTCCGCTATCTCCGGTTCTCCAAGGTCTGCCGACAGAGCCTGACGCCTTCCATGGCGTTATCAGTCCACAGGTCGGCGCCCACATAGCGGGCGACCTGATCATCGATCGTGCCGCCTCCTATTACGAATATAGGCGCCGGGTCCTGTTCCTCGAGCTCCCGTCGGAGCAGTGCAACGGTATCGCGCATCGCTGTGAAGGCGAGCGATAGGAGCCCTGAGAGTCCGACGATATCAGGCTTGAAGGTCCGAGCGGCCTGTAAGAAAACCTCAGGCGGAACGTTCACACCCAGGTCTTCCACGGTGAAACCGAACATGCGGAAGGCCAAAGCAGCCATGTTCTTGCCGATGTCGTGGATGTCGCCGGCCACCGTCCCCAGAAGAACACGACCAGAAGCGTCGCCCTGCAACTCGGCTTCCAGACCCGGCTGAGCTATGGCCATCACACTGCGGAAGATCTCGGCGGCCATGATGAGTCCGGAGAGGTAGATGTCTTGCTGTTCGTACCGTTCACCGACCGTGCGCATGCCTTCCTGGACGGCTCGGACTATGTCTACGGAGTTGCCGCCTTCGGCGACGGCTGCTTCGACGAGCCGGACGGCGGTTTTCTCGTCCAGGGCGGCGACGGCGGCGCTGATTGTCTGCAGGGCATCCAACGTCACGTCTCTCGTTTTGTTGAGGCGGCTCCCAGCAGGCTGGTCAGCCGGAACTGGTCGGCCCTACACAGGAACCGGCCCCAGCTGACCGGCCTCCCGCGGGAGTCGTTGAATAGGCTCTCCAAGCAGAATGCGGGTGAACCCTCAGGCACGTTGAGCAGCGCGGCCGCCTCTCTATCTAGGCTGACGGCCTCAATCGTCAGGCGACCCCCTAGTACTCCTTCTACCTGGGGGGAATGGAGGAGACCCTCCAAAGAGGTGACTTGCAACTCAGCCTCGACCAGAGGCCGGTGCTCGTCGTATACCACATGCTCCAACTGATATATGAGGGCTTGTCCCTTGCGTTGGATCACACGCCGCATGAAGACTATAGGATCTCCAGGTTGAAGACCTAAGAGGGCGGCCACCTGCTCATCGGCGGACTTGATCCGGGCTTCAAGCAGCAGTACAGATACGGAATCATCATCCATCCAGACATCGGTCATCTCCTGGAGGCGGAAGATGGCCTCGCCCATGTCGGGAGAGCGTACGAACGTGCCCTTGCCCTGTCTCGTGGTGACAAGTCCTCGGTCGAGAAGCATCCGGACGGCTCTACGTACCGTCATGGGGCTGACCCCGTATTGCTCTCGAAGTTGTCGCTCAGTGGGGAGTTGGTCGCCGGCACGGTATAGGCCGGCTGCTATCTGATCCGTCACTGCGTCGGCAATACGGAGGTAGGCGGGCTCATGTGACCGTCGGCCCCGGGGATGGCCGCTACGTGGACGGCTGTGCACCGGGGCAGTTTCGAGAGCGTCACCGCCCGTACGTATAAGGACGGTCTCTTCGGCCGAAGACGCGGAAGAAGTGCGCCGGGCCTGGGTGCTTGCTGCAGTTAGGGGGACGGTTCTTTTAGCCGATCCGTCCGTGGCAGTATGTCTCTGGCGTTCAGCAGCCACTTGCCGTTCGTGCCTCCATGACGGACTTCAGCGTGCCGGTGTCGGTTCCATTTACGGGGGTTGCGCAATTATCTATATAAATATAGAATATTCCGCGAGGAGATGGAAGAGGGGAACTCGTTCCCCCGGGACGACCGCAAGAGCGGACGCCGTCCACCCTCAAAAGTCAACCTCGTCGATGGAGTACGGAGACCATGAAGAGCGACATTGAGATCGCGCAGGAAGCCACTCTGATGCCGGTGACCGAGGTGGCGGCGGGCCTGGGGCTCGGACCGGATGACATCGATCCTTACGGCAAGTACAAGGCCAAGATCCATCTCGATGTTCTTGACCGGTTGAAAGACCGCCCTGATGGCAAGCTGGTGCTCTGCACCGCCATTACGCCGACGCCGGCGGGCGAAGGTAAGACGACCACCAACGTGGGTCTCTCGATGGGGCTGAATAAGATCGGCAAAAAAGCGGTGTGTACTCTCAGGGAGCCCTCGCTCGGCCCCTGTTTTGGCATCAAAGGGGGAGCAGCCGGAGGGGGACGTGCTCAGGTGGTACCGATGGAGGATATCAACCTCCATTTCACCGGCGACATCCATGCCATCAGCGCCGCTCACAACCTATGCGCGGCCGTGCTTGACAACCATCTCTTCCACGACAACGAGCTCAATATCAACCCTAACGATGTCTCTTGGCCTCGTGTGGTCGACCTCAACGATCGGGCGCTGCGCCAGATCACCATCGGTCAGGGGGGAGAGGGGGTCGAGCGCAAAACCCGTTTTGACATAACCGTCGCCTCCGAGGTGATGGCCATACTGTGTCTGGCCACCGACATCGAAGATCTCAAGGCCCGACTGGACCGCATCATCGTCGGGTCCACCCTCTGGGGCCGCAGGGTCACGGCGCAGGACATCAAGGTCTCGGGCTCCATGGCAGTCCTTCTGAAGGACGCCTTCATGCCCAACCTGGTGCAGACCCTCGAGAACACCCCGGCTATTATCCACGGAGGACCCTTCGCCAATATCGCCCACGGTTGCAACTCAGTACAGGCCACACGCATGGCACTCAAATTGGGGGAGTACTGCATCACTGAGGCGGGCTTCGGTGCCGACCTAGGGGCCGAGAAGTTCTTCGACATCAAGTGCCGCTACGCCGGTCTTGAGCCCGACTGCGTGGTCTTGGTGGCGACCATCCGGGCCCTCAAGATGCATGGGGGTATGGCGCTGGCTGATCTCAAGAAGGAGAATCTGGAGGCCTTGGCCGACGGTCTTGCAAACCTTGAGAAGCATCTTGAGAACATGCAACTCTTCGGTATCCCCGTCGTGGTGGCTATCAACCGTTTTCCTGATGATACGGACGCTGAGGTGGCTCTTCTGCGGGAGCGGGTGGAGTCCATGGGGGCGACTGTGGCGCTCTCGGATGTCTGGGCGTTGGGCGGCGAGGGCGGTGTGGAGTTGGCCGAGGAGGTCGTTCGGGTGTGTGAGGGCGGCGAGAAACCGAAGCTCAATTTCGCCTACGAGTTGGGAATGAGCATCCCGGACAAGATCCGAACCATCGCTACCGACATTTATGGAGCCGATGGGGTCGATTTTCATTATGAAGCGAATGCAGCCATCGAGCGTTTCACCCGTTTGGGCTATGCCACTCTGCCCATCTGCATGGCTAAGACGCAGTCCTCGCTATCCGACGATAAGACCAAGATCGGACGACCGCGGGACTGGAGGCTCACGGTGCGAGAAATCCGTCTATCGGCGGGTGCCGGGATGATTGTCCCGGTGTGCGGCACGATGATGACCATGCCTGGTTTGCCTAAGAAGCCTGCTGCAGAGACTATCGACCTGATCAACGGAGAGATTGTGGGGTTGTTCTGATGAGTGAGCGGGCGTATGTGCGCGGGACCCTCGAATCGTATCTCGACAAGCTGGCAAGCGGGGAGCCTGAGCCGGGCGGGGGGAGTGTCTCCGCTTTGGTCGGAGCTTTGGGGGCCGCCCTCGTCACCATGGTGACGAACCTGACCTTGGGCAAAGAAAAATACGCCGAGGTCCAGGACGACATGGTCGAGATCCAGGCCGAGTCGGAGAGGCTGCGTCGGCGCTTGGAAGAACTCGTGACTCTAGACGCGGTGGCGTATGGCAAAGTGGCTACGGCTATGAAGCTGCCTCGTGACGATGAGAACCAGAAAGAGGCCCGACGCCGGGTCCTACAGACGGCCCTGCGGGGGGCTGCTGAAGTGCCTCTAGAGGTGGCTGAAACCGCACTCGCGGTGGCCAAGTTGTCGCTGCCGACTGTCGAAAAAGGCAACATCAACGGGGTGTCCGACGGGGGGGTGGCGGTTCTTCTGGCCGACGTCGCTGCTCAGGCTGCCGCCCTCAATGTCAAGACCAACTTGGCCTGGATCGAGGATGAGGCTTTTGGACGTGATGCCTGGACCCGCGTGGAGGCGGTCCTTTCTGAGACGGCCCGTCTACGCGACATCGTGATGGCTATAACCTACAGCAAGATCTGACGGGGAGGCACTTGTGGCAGCGAAGATCATCGACGGGAGGCTGGTGGCCGACGAGCTCCGCGCCGAACTGGCGCAAGAGCTGGAGGAGTTGAAAGCAGCCGGCGCGCGGCCGGGTATCGCCACGCTCATGGTAGGCGAAGATTTCGGAGCGGGGATGTATCGCGGTGCGGTGGAGAAGTTCTGTGGTGAGATGGGTCTCGGCTATCGGAACGAAACCCTGCCCACTGACGCCATCGAGGAGCAGGTGGTGGATACAGTCAGGGCCCTCAATGCCGATCCGGCCGTCTCGGGCATCCTCCCCTTACGGCCTTTTCCAGCACACGTCTCGGACTCAGTGGTTATCAACTCCATAGACCCCTGCAAAGACGTCGATTGCTTCCATCCGTCGAACATGGGTCGTCTGACTTTGGGAGAACCTACTTTTCCACCGGCCACTCCGGCGGCCTGTATGGAGATGCTCGAACGCTATCTGTGTGGTGAAGGCCTCGATGTGACCGACGCTCTTGAGGGCGCAGAAGTCTGCGTGGTGGGGCATTCCAACACCGTGGGCAAGCCGTTGGCCCTCTTGCTGCTTAACCGGAATGCGACTATTACAGTGACGCACGTTTTCACGTCGAACCGCGGCAACCTGGCCAAGCACACTCGGGTGGCCGATTACCTGGTAGTTGCCGCCGGTGTGCCTCAGTTGATCACCGCCGACCTGGTCAAAGAGGGAGCCGTGGTCCTGGACGTGGGAATCAACCGGGTGGTGGTGTGTCCCGCGTGCGGCGCCTTCAATCGGAGCAAGAAGAACCCCTGTAAACAGTGCGGAGCCGATCTGTCCGAAGCCCAGACCAAGACGGTAGGCGATGTCGACTTCGATCAGGTCTCAGCTAAGACCGCCGCCATCACGCCCGTTCCTGGTGGGGTGGGGGCGGTCACCAACATGATGCTCGCCCGCAACACTTTGAGGGCGGCGCGGTTGCAGTTGGACGGCAAATAGCGGACCGGCAGGGGAACGGAGGTGTTCTAGTTGATCATTTCTAAGAAGAAGCCGTTCGAGGAGATCCTCGAAGACCTCGCCGGCGATGAGAAGATCGTTATCCTCGGCTGTGGGGAATGTGCCACTGCCACCCGTACCGGGGGCGAACCTGAAGTGGCCGAGATGAGGGAGAAGCTGGAGGCCGAGGGCAAAGAGGTAGTGTTCACCGAGATCGTGCACACCGGTTGTCACGAACTCGATGTGAAGCGCATTCTGAGACAGAACAAAGAAGCAGTCGACCGAGCTGATGCCTTTTTGGTCCTGTCCTGCGGCGCGGGTACACAGGCCGCCCGGGCCGCCACTGATAAGCATGTGGTTCCCGGCTGCGACCCCCTGTTCTTGGGAAACATCCAGCGTTCTATGGATTTCAGGGAGAAGTGCTCCCACTGCGGCGCCTGTGTCATCGACGACTACGGTGCCATCTGCCCGATCACCCTTTGTGCGAAGGGGCTGGTGAACGGTCCTTGCGGCGGCACGAGCCACGGCAAGTGTGAGGTCGATCCCGAGATGGACTGCGCCTGGGTGCTGATTCACGAGCAACTCAAGAGAGAAGGGCGTGAGGACAAGCGCGTGATGATCCACGGGCCCAAGGATTGGAATGTGATTAGGCGTCCGGGAGTGGTGGTGGAGCGTGGACCGGACAAGCTGAAGATGGGGAGCGAGAAGTGATGGGCACCTACCGCGACGCATGCAACAGCGGAGCCTTCGTTATCTCGGGAGAGATCGGCCCACCCAAAGGTACCAATGCCGAGACCATGCTCCATCACATTGACATGCTCAAGGACAAGGTCCACGGGCTGAACGTCACCGATAACCAGAGCGCCGTCATGCGCATGGGCTCCTTGATGGTGTCGGGCGAGATCGTGCGACGGGGAGGCGATCCGATCTTCCAAACCACGTGTCGGGACCGCAACCGGTTGGGACTGCAGTCCGACCTGCTGTCGGCGGCCTTCGCGGGCATCACCAACGTCCTGTGTCTTACCGGCGACCATCCTGTAGTCGGCGACCATAAGCAGGCCAAGGGCGTATTCGACTTCGACTCGATACACTTGATCCAGTGTTGCAAAAAGATGAATGCCGGGACCGATTGGGAGGGCAACGAGCTGGACGGGGCCACCGATTTCTTCGTAGGAGCCGTTGTCACCCCCGAATCCGATCCGCTAGAACCGCAGATGTATAAGTTTGCCCGCAAAGTGGAGGCGGGGGCCGATTTCTTCCAGACTCAAGCCGTTTACGACATGGACAACTTCCAGCGCTTCATGGAAAAAGCTCGGGAGATCACGGTCGGAACCGGCGTCAAAATCATGGCGGGAGTGGTGGTCCTCACCGGCTTGGGCATGGCTAAATACATGAACCGGGCCGTTCCCGGCATCTTCGTGCCCGATGTGCTCCTTGAAGAGATGGGGAGTGTTCCCAAAGAGGAGCAACTCCACAAAGGGATGGAGATCGCGGCTCGCCACATCCGATTTCTGCGTGACAACCAGGTCTGCGACGGTGTTCATATCATGGCCATCGGTAGAGAAGAGATCGTTCCGGAGATCCTCGAGATGGCCGGACTCACCGGCGCCTGAGAGGAGGCCTCGTGAGTGACGGCTCTTTGAGGATAGTCGTCTTAGGAGCGGGCCCGGGCGGATACGTAGCCGCGTTGCGGGCCGCCCGGCTTGGGGCGACCGTGACCCTCGTGGAAAAGGACCTTGTGGGGGGTACGTGCCTCAATCGTGGTTGCATTCCCACCAAGGCTCTGTTGGCGAGCGCGGAAGCGTTGGCCAAAGCCCGGTCCGGCGAAGAGTTCGGGTTCGAAGTGACAGGAGAGGTCCGCCCCGACTTGGCCCGCATGATGACCCGTAAGGACCGGGTCGTCACCCAGATCCGCGGCAACGTGGAATTACTGCTGAAAAAGGCAGGCGTGGAGATGATCCAGGGGACCGGTCGTTTGGCGGCCGGGAACAGTGTGGCCATCGACACGGCGGAGGGGACGGTGACGGTCGAGGCCGAAAGGATCATCATCGCCACCGGATCCGAACCGGCGCGCCTGCCCACTTTCGACTTCGATCACCCAACTATCTTGACCTCCACTTCAGCATTAGAGTTGAAGGAAGTCCCCCGCTCGTTACTGATAGTCGGGGCGGGAGTCATCGGTTGCGAGTTCGCCACGTTCTTCGCCGAACTGGGCACCGAGATCACTATGGTGGAGATGATGCCGCAGATGCTACCCCTGGAAGATAGGAGACTCGCCAAGCAGTTCCAAGGCGTGTACCGAAAACGGGGTATCCGCGTGCTGCTTAACACTAAGGTTGAGAGCATCTCGGAGTATGAGAACGACCATGTAGTGGCCGGATTGTCCGATGGGTCGGAGATGACGGTGGAGAAAGTACTTGTTTCGGTAGGGCGGACACCCAACACGAGGGGGTTGGGACTCGAAGGGGCCGGAGTAGCGGTCGACGACCGGGGATACGTCGTAGTGGACGACTATTTGGAGACAACTGTACCGAACGTCTATGCGGTTGGTGATGTCAACGGCGGCATCCTTCTAGCGCACGTGGCTTCGCATGAGGCCTTCGTGGCGGTCGACAATTGCCTGGCCGTGCGTCCCGGAGACCGCCGGACCCGTGATCTCCGTTCGACGCCCTCATGCACATACTCGTCTCCCGAGGTGGCCAGCGTGGGTCTGAACGAGGGGCAGGCGGTTGAGAAGGGTTACCGACCAGCGGTCGGCACTTATCGATTCGCAGCCCTGGGCAAAGCCATCGCCATGGGCGAAGATATCGGCTACGTACAGATCGTCACCGACCAGGACAGTGACGTCGTCCTGGGCGCGAGCATGATGGGACCCCATGTGACCGATATCGTTCACGAGATCGCCATCGCGGTGCAGAACCGATTGACCGTGACCCAACTGGGGACCACGATTCACGCGCATCCCACCATTGCCGAGGCGGTCATGGAGGCCGCTCACGATGCACATGGTGAGTCAGTGCACGTGGTCAAGCAGTAGACTAGTGAAACCCACAGCCCCATAACCCCAACCGAAGCACGAAAGGACACACTCATGCATCCACTCGTAGAAGCCATGGCCG
>JAXGNF010000026.1:0-27793 GCA_040768135.1 Thermoleophilia bacterium
CAGGCACCTACGACGAGGGCTCGCAGAAGTTCACCGGCATCTCACCCGCTCCCGATTCCGCCACCTGGCAGGAGGCCCTGGCAGGCTCCCACATCTTCCAAGAGGCCCAGTCGATCATCAGTTTCGACACGAAGACAAGTCCCATACAGGCTTCTTGGAAGCTCCACAGAGACAGAATAGAGGGCGACGGAGTGCTCGACCTTTGGGGAGAGGTCTACGTCGACCTCAAGATGACCAAGATCAGCGACTGATGGGGAGACCGGCGGATCCGAGTAGATAAGCGGTCCCCCCCAGCGTGGTGACAGGACCCGGCGACGTAGCCAATGAGCGCAGGCGGGAACACAGGGCCCCCCGCCCGGCTCAGCGGCGACATGGAACCGATCCAGCAGCGGATTATCCTCGGGCCCCAGGACGCGCAACCCCGGCGTGCCGGGAACAGGAGTACGGAGAGGGCGCCTGGCTTCCCGTAGTCGGAATAGCCGGGAATCCTGCCGCCGCTCAGTCTCTTAGTGTGGTCCTGGATGGAACAAGCCTTTATTCGCAGTCCGGCTCGGCCATTACACTCCCTAGCGGTGCCTCGTTGGTCACGCGACTCAGAACATGCCGCTGCGCCTTCGGATATGCTCTCGCGATTGAGGTTTCCACCATCAGCAACCGCTCAGCTGCAGAGCACCGTGAACCCCTGCTCCCCGAAGTGCGCGTCGAGTGTGAAGACCTCGCGCAGCCCCAGGCTACGCATCACCGCAAAGCTTGTGCAGTCGGCCAGGCTAAGATCGCGCCGCTGGGCGGATAACAAGGTAGCGATGCCCTGCGCGTGCAGCCTCTCGTCGATCCATACCACGTGCACCCAAGGAAGGACGTGTGTGATCAGCACCTCCACCGCTGCGGTGCCCAGGCGCCTCTGAAGGAGGCTCACCAACTCTAGGAGCACATAGCTGCTCGTGTGGAGTGGGACGTCGGAGCAGATCAATGCCTCCCATACCACAGCAGCTCTCTGGTGGCCCTCATCCTCGGCATGAAACACCGCATACAGCCCCGCCGTGTCCAGAAACACGCCTCGGCTCATGGTTTTTCCGATGGATGAGGCTCATCCGACAAACGAGGAATGTTCGACAAATGAGGCTCATCCGACAAACGAGACTCGGTCGGCAGACAGGCCCCTTCCGGCAAATAGACCCCGTCCAAATAGTCGTCGTGCCTCAGAGAGACATCGGTCACGTCGGAGTGGAAGCGTCCGACGACCTGGAGCGCCGACAACCGACCCCGTTCCTGCCGGTCGGAAAGATCTCTGGAGCCAACCTCATCCAAGAAACGGTCGACACTGCGCCTGATGAGTTCGGCCATTGACAGTCCGGTGCGCCGCGAGGCCTGCTGCAGGGCCTCGCTCTGCTCCCTGGTGAGTTGGATCTGGGTACGGATCATCCTGGGCCCTTCAGGTTGTTACATCATTGTTATCATTCTATGATGTCATGATAACATTACCAAGCCCGTCTATCTGACCAAACGACTCTTCGTGCGAGTACGGCGGACTTGAACGGACCAGGACCATCCGAGCTGAGACCGGCTGGACAAACGGCCTTTAGGCCCTCAGCGTCCGACGACCTGGAGCGCCGACAACCGGCCCCGCTCCTGCCGGTCGGAAAGATCTCTGGAGCCAACCTCATCCAAGAAATGGCCGACAAATCCCACACGAAATCCGACAGCGGTTTGACGTTGACCCGGCTCACCACCTCGCCGTTGGCAACTTGACCGAAAACTTTGCCGCCTCAGCGACGCTGAAGAAGGAGCGTGCGTTCGTCCTCACCGGGCCGGATCTCCCGTGCCTCGCCACCGCCGCAGTCGGGAAGTACTTCCACAAACAAGTGCCTGTCCAAGTGGAGCCTCACCCGGCGGACCAAGACTCAGCTTCGACCTGTGGGGAGACCAGTCCCTCGATGGAATCCCAGGGGGCGGCGCCCAACGGGCTCGATCACCGCTCTCCCCTTTTCTCAAGCGCCCCCGCGCACGCCCGAGGCCTACGGCGCACCCGAGGCGCCCAATACACCTGAGGCCTAGATCCCATCTGAGGCCTAGTACGCGTGAGAGGTCTACTGGCCGCCCTTCCAAGGCAACGGTAGCCCCTGCTCCATAAGATCCTGAAGATCGAACATACTCTGTTGACTCACGGTGATGACGCCGCGGTAGGGGCGATCGAAGTCCATGATGACGAACAGGACAACTGCCACTACCGCCGCCAGAGTCAAAGTAGCCACCACCGACCGCCCACCTGTGATGCCCGACAGGTAGCCGATGATACCCATCACCACAAGCGACACGACGATGATCATATAGATCACGGACTCGGGCACATGGTTGCGCAGACCGGCGTCCCTCCGGGCCGCGGAATCGATCATCTCGTTGACGGCCCTGAGATAGAGACCGACGCTCACGGCACCTGGATCATCGTGGGCGGCGCTCACTCCCAATGACCACAGCTCCCGCTGCAGAGGAACCTCTTTCTCAGCAACGTCGGAGAGACCTCTCAAGTACAAGTGGGGCCGAGCCAGTTCGAGCCGCACAATCAGGTAGTCCTTGAACGCCTCTACCGCACGCGACTGCGCAGCCTCCGGTAGAAGAGCAGCCCGCAAAAAAGCCGTCCCGATGGCGTTGGATTCTTCCACTACCGCCGTTTTCCGATCTTCGAAGCGCGACACGGCCATCGAGACGGTGAAGGCGAGAAGCAGACCGAGCAAAGCGGCCACCATAGCCTGCACGTAGACGTAATGGTCTTTGCGGAGCTTACCGGTAGCCATGCGTCGGCGACTCAAACGATAAGCCCCCTCCGATGCGCCGAAACAAGCGAGCAAGAAGACGAGGGCAACGACCCAGACCTCTGTTCCGAACAAGAAGGTAAAGGATTCCACGCCCTCCCCCTCATCACCTCGAACACCTTGCCTGAGGCGCTCCATGGCTCCTGCGCCGGCCCCATCAAAAGTAGCACAGTGCCACGGCGCAATGTCGGCTTCTGACGATGCGGTGGAATTCGCGGCCGAACAGCCTGATCTTCCCTCCGCGACTATGCTCTTGGCTCCGGAGTGGGCTTCGTCAAACAGTGAGCGACGGAAGGCTTGCTGATGACATGCGAAAGACGGGGCTGGCCGGCATCCCTTCGTGGTCATTATCCTGATGGACTGAGACCCAGGGTATTGTGGCCGTGCGCCGAACGCAGTGCCCAAAACCCGAGCTCCTAGGCATGTCTTTGCCCCGCTCTCCCCAACATGCCTGCAATGGGCTCTTCCAGCACACCTTTGACCGCTCTCCTCCTGCTTGGTACAGTGCGGGCAGTCACATTTAGAACTCAGCAAAGCGTCATGGAGGGAGGGCAGGAGACATAGCCTGTTTCATAGCCCCGGCCGGGGTTGCTATCGTGACGACCATCGTGCAGAAGGTGGTCAAAAACAAGGAAGAAAAGCTGACTAGCGAGCACGGGCCGCGTGTCAAGGGAAAATGGACCCAGAGACTGCGTTGGCTGAACACCATGCTCTGGGGCGGTGTCGCCCTGCTGGCGCTGGAGCACATCTGGCATGGTGAGGTGGTTCCTTGGCCACCTTTCCTCACCGCTATGCAGACCCCGGGCGAGACGGGACCGATGTTGCACGAGATCCTGACCTACGGCCTGACCATGACTGCCGTCATTCTGGCCGTTTGGGGCATCATGGTGGGTGTAGCCGAACTGAGGTCTCGGGCTCAGACGTCGTCCAAGCCTGACCAGAAGAGCATCGCCGGAGGCGCTTGATGTGGTTCATCATCACAGCCCTCGCTGCGCTTGTCACCAGTGCCCTCTGGTACAGAAGCGCCCCCTCTGACAAGTACAAGCTGGGCTTTTTGAGCCTCATCTACTGGGGGGCGACCCTGATGTGGCTGGTTGACCACATCATGGCCTATGTGCAAGAAGGCGGCGAATTCGTGGAGATCAACGGCAGCGCGACCGCGTTGGGCGTATCTGTGCTTGTCCTTGGGCTCTTCATTTGGCTGGTGCGGTTGCTGATCGACGACCCCAAGCGGATGCTGCGTAGAGCCCTACCGAAGTAGCAAGAACCGGAGTCTTCGCAGCGCGACCCAAAGAGATTGGGGTTGTGCTGCGCTGTGCTGAGCCGGACTCACGGACCCTGTTGCGGTGAGACGCCGACGTTATTCCCCACCGACTACCGGCTTATCTAGGTTGGCCTGGAGACCACCCGGGCAGGTAAGGCGAGCGAAGGTGGTTTGCGGCTACCTGACGTCTCCTGTTGACGCTTCTTTAACACCCGGACATTTTCGAAGCCCGTCGAGGAGTAATGCTGCGCTTTTCATGTCGAGACTGTTCTTCAGTCTCAACTGGAGGAGGTCTTCGGTAGGGGTTTTGTGTGGATATATAGTCATCTCGGTGTAGCCAACAGCAGATTCGGTAAGGACTGATTCGAGATTCCGCATCTCGAACGTATCGCTTTCCACGGTGATGCGGAATTCCAGCGCGCTCTTCTTGCGAAACAGCCAGCGTTCCAATGGCTTCAGACCCGCAAGTATGATCAAGACAATGGCCGTAGCCGCCACACCAGGAAAGTAAAGGCCTGATCCGATGGCGAGCCCGATAGCGGCAACAGCCCACAGCCCTGCGGCAGTGGTAAGTCCACGAACTATCTCCTGCCGGAGGAAGAGGATGGTACCTGCCCCTAGAAAGCCAATCCCGCTGATGACCTGAGCCGCGATCCTCGACGGATCTAGGGCAACCGCAGGGGTACCCAAGATGTCACGGAATCCGAACGCCGACACAATGATGGCCAGCGCAGAACCTAGGCATACCAGCATGTGGGTTCGAAGACCGGCAGCCCAGTGTAGACGCTCTCTTTCGAAGCCAACCAGGCTTCCGAGAAAGGCCGCCACAACAAGGCGAATGACGACTTCTTGAATCGGCAACACGAGCGGGGCCTATAGACGGGTTTTATCCATGCGAACGCGATCCGCTCCCGAGGGGATATTATGCACGCAGAAGTTATCCCTACATGGTCCCGAGGTCAAACCCTCACGGTACCCGCTCAGTGTGTCCGCCCACTCCGGCCGGCTACTTCCGCAGACTGATGAGCCACTCCCGAATCTGCTCATCCGTACGGTACTTGGCCGGGTCGAAACGCTCGTAATGAGTCATGGCTTCGCGCTCTCTGACCAACCGGGGCCTCGGCTCCACCGCGGGATAGCCGAGCCCCATCATGTCGTAAATACGGTAGCCCTCGGGAATCCCCAACAGATCCTTTATCATCACCGACGGGTAGGCAGACGACACCGTGCTGGTCCAGTGACACCCAAGCCCCAAAGTTGCCGCCGCCAGCGTCATACAGAGAAAGGCGCCGGCCAGCGCTGAGATGAAATTGGCTTCTTGCCGCTCGGTATAGACGAGTAGCGGAAACGACTTACTCACCCGAGGATCGCCGATCACCAGGATCAGCACCGGGCTTGTCTTGAAAAATGGGCCCGAGACCGGCGGCCGGGCCGCCGAGGGCCACCGAAGGTCCTCCGGCCTTCTCAGTTCGGCTTTGTGAGTCAACGTTTGGACCTCACCGGCCCAATCCGCCATCTGGTCCTTGGTCCCCTGGTCCCGGATGACGATGAACTCCCAAGGTTGTGAATTAGCCCCCGAGGGAGCCCAGCGCCCCGCTTCAACGACCTTCTCCACCAGCTCGTCCGGCACCGGCCGGTCGGTGAAGGATCGGATGCTTCGCCGTGTTTTGATCAGTTCCAGCAGGTCCTCATAGTCCACAGCTTTCTCCTTTCGCCGGTCCTTCCGTTACCGACGATTATCCTCCACGTCCACGGTGGTGGATGGTCTCAAATGTTGGTACGCCATCGCATAAAAGGGCCCGGAACCCGCCAAGCCCTATAATAGGTTGGATTTATCGCGGGAATCCTACGGATGTCCGGGGTGGCTTGAACAGGAGCATGAGTGATGGCTAAGACCGTCAGGGAAGATCGATCCGACCAACTGCCTCCAGGAGCCGACTACCGTTGGCCGGCCGCAGATCCGGCCGAAAAAGGCCGGAGTCGCACGCTCTACGGCATTTGCGGACAGTGTATGCAGGGTGACTGTGCCACGCTGCTCCACATGGAGGACGGCATACTCACCCGCGTAGAGGGTAACCCGGCCGCCCCGCCCAACTACGGTTCGCTGTGCCCGCGCGGCGCTTCGCAGATTATGAACCTCTACAACCCATACCGGGTCAAGACTCCCCTCGTCCGCACTAATCCCGAAAAGGGACTCGACGTTGACCCTTGCTGGAAAGAGGTCTCGTGGGATGAGGCGATGGCCATCGTCATCGAAAGACTGAAAGAGGTTCGAGCCAAGGATCCCCGAGGACTACTGATCGCCGAAGGGTTCGGCAACCGGGATAGTCTGCTTCGCGACCATTTCGCAGCGGCTTTTGGGACCCCTAATGTAGTGGGCTCACACGCACCGCTGTGCAGTATCCACTATGCCTCCAACCTGGTCCACGCCGGCTGTCCGGAACAGGTGGCCGAAATGGAATACTGCGAGTATTTGCTCAGCTTTGGTCGTTCATTGGGACCTAACTTCGCCACCAGCGGAGCAATCCGCCGCTTCACAAAGGCCATGGACCGAGGCATGAAGCTGGTGGTGATCGACCCACGCTGTTCAGTAGAAGCCTCTAAAGGTGAGTGGATCCCCATCCGTCCCGGCTCCGATCTCGCCTGTCTGCTCGCTATGGCCAATGTCATGCTGAATGAAGGCCTGCCTTTTGATGAATGGTTTATGAAATACCGCACCAATGGCCCCTACTTGATCGATCCGGCGGGTGACTATCACCGCGATCCCGAGACCAATAAGCCCATGATGTGGGACCCGGTCGCCGGGCGGGCGAAGACATCCGATGCAGAATTCCAAGACATTGCGCTTACGGGCGGCTACACCGTCGACGGCATAGCCTGCCGAACCGGATTCGATCTCGTGAAAGACGAAGTTCGGCAGTACACACCTGAGTGGGCGGAAGAGATCTGCACCGTGCCTGCGGCGACCATCCGACGGATTGCCCGGGAGTTTGTTGAGCACGCCAAAATCGGCAGCACTATCCAGATAGACGGATTCACCTTTCCCTTCCGTCCCGCTTCAGTCAATACCCACCGCGGTGTTACCAACCACCAGGGTGGCACCTACGCGGAACTCGTCGCCAAACTGATGAACATGTTGGTGGGCAACATCGAGGTACCGGGTGGGTGCGTAGGCGACAGTATGCGCGGCCCCATGATGGAGCCCGATGCCGACGGAGTGGTCCGGCCCCAGTTCAAGGCCGAGCCCCATCCCTTCAAGTTTCCCCCCGACTCCATCGACGGCCACGAGTACTACCCGAACAAAAACTGCTCCCCGCATCTGGCCGTCCAGGCCATCCTCGACCCGGAGAAATATCATCTCGACTACAACATCGAGGTCTGGTTCAATCTCGGCGCCAATTCCATCCGTAAGAACGCTCAGCCACAGCAGCATGTAGAGGCCATGCGAAAGGTGCCTTTTGTCGTCTCGGTCGCCTACCATATGGACGAGCCGACCATCATGGCCGACGTCGTATTGCCGGAGCACGCCAATCTCGAACGCGACATCGTCTCGGTGCTGGTGCCCTCGCATCAAACGGTGGGTGGCGAAGTCTATGGAGCCGACACGGTCCGCGTCAGACAGGCTGTGCCGGCGTTATTCAACACCCGCCACTGCGACGACATCCTCACCGAGATCGCAGAGGAAACCGGCGTCCTGTACGGCCCCGGGGGCGTTTATGATCACCTTAACCGGGCGGTGCACCATCTGGTCTTAACGGACGGTTTCTTCTTGGGTGAGGGACACCTGGACGTCGATCAGAAGCATACTCGGGAGGAGATCCAAGACGAGTTGCTCAAGACCTGGCCTCGCGGAGAAGGCAAAGGCTTGGCCGAGATCAACGAGGAGGGCTTCTTCAAGCGGCCGCGGTCGGAAAAAGAGTTCTTCACTTATTATTTCTTCCCCGACGATCACGTACGTCATCCCTTCTACTTCGAGCATCTGAAGAAGACTGGAGACACTCTCCGCGCTGATCTGCGCCGGGCCGGCGTCGCGTTCCCGGGGGTTGCGGACGAAGAGACTATCTGGAAGCACTATAAGGCCATCCCGTGCTGGATCGAGAATTCAGAATTCCACGCGCCCCCGGAATACGATCTCTGGGTGGTTAACTGGAAATCGATCTATCACCCCCACGATTCCGGTAATCCTAGGGGGAACCCCTGGCTGGCCGAACTCTACGCGGAAGATCCGTTCGATTTCGCCATCTTTTTGAACTCAGCGACAGCAGCCAAGAAGGGACTCAAGGACGGCGACCACGTCACCGTTGAATCGCGATACGGACGGACCACCGGGAAGCTCCGGGCGACAGAACTGCTGCACCCCGATGCCATTGGCATACCGGGCGACTACGGCTTAGGGACACTGCAGTCCAATCCCCTCATGCGTCAAGGGACACACTACAACTCCCTGCTGGCCACCGATGCTAATACCCTGGACGCCATCTCCGCCGGGCAGGAGATCTCGCCTCGGGTGAGAGTCTACCGTTCGGAGGAGGCACGATGAGATACGGGATGGCGATCGACCTTAGAAGATGTGTAGGCTGCAACGCCTGTACCATTGCCTGTCGTATGGAAAACGGGACCCCGCCCGGCATCCTCCTTTGCCGTGTGGACAAATACGAGACGGGCAAATACCCGGCCGCGCGCATGAGATTTCTGCCCCTTGCCTGTATGCACTGCTCTGAACCGCCCTGTCACAGCGTCTGTCCTACTGGGGCCACCTACCAACGGGAGGACGGCTTGGTGCTCGTTGACTCCGAGAAGTGCATGGGCTGTCAGTATTGTGTTCTCGCCTGTCCTTATGAGGCCCGGCATCCGTTGCGGAAAATCGAGAACTACTACGGACCCGGGACCGTCACTCCCTGGGAAGAGAAGATGCGCGAGAGACTGACTGAGGGTACGGTCCTGAAATGCACCTTCTGCGTGGAACGGCTGGCGGAGGGCCGGCAGCCGGCCTGCGTCGAGGTCTGCCCGGCCGGTGCCCGCATCTTTGGCGATCTGGATGACCCAGAGAGCCAAGTGGCGAAGACCATTGCCAGGCATGGTGGCGTGGGTTTGATGGCCGAGTTGGGCACGCGCCCATCCGTCTATTACCTGAACTCGTAAGGGACCAGATATATGAACAAGTTGCAAGGGCAGAAGAACTGGGGGTGGATGGTCGTCCTCGATCTCTTTCTAGCCGGTCTGGGCGGCGGTACATTCTTCTTCAGCTTCATGCTTACCCAGTTGAACGAATATCCGACCCTGGCCCGTCTCGGCACTCTAATCGGTCCGGCAGTGGTTCTGGCGGGCAGCCTACTACTCATCCTTGACCTCGGCTCAGCCGGCCGGGCCCTGCAGCTTTGGTCCAGGCCGGCCGCTCTGCGAACGTCCTGGATAATCCGCGGTGCTTGGCTGCAGACGGGCTTCATCATCTTCGGACTGGCCTACGCCTTGCCCCAGTTCGGAGCCTTCGCCTGGCTGCCCTGGCACGCCTCCGGGGGCGTCGGGCTCGCATTTGGGTGGTTGGCAGTCATACTGGCATTGACCGTTCCGGTCTATCCCGGAGTACTGCTGGGAGTGGTTCGGAGCATCCCCGCTTGGAACAACGCGGCTCTGCCGCTGCTGTTCTTGCTCTCCGGCCTGAATGCAGGCATAGCAATCCTGCAACTACTGGCCTTGGGTCTGCCGGTAACCGTCGCCGGACTGCACCTCCTGGCCACAGCCGGCGTTATTATTATCGTCCTCCTGTTGGTGACGCTGGCGGCTTATGTGGAGGTTGTGCGCCACTCAGGCAGAACCGGAGAAGCTTCGGTGCGACGCCTGAGATCTGCCCTTTTCGTCCTCGGAGTGCCGGTTCTCGGCCTAGGAGTGCCCCTGGTTCTCTCAGCCGTTGGTCTAGGTCTGACCGATTTGACGCAGATACGCGCTCTGGAAGCCATCTCGGCCGTGCTGGTGTTGGAGGGGACACTGCTTCTGAGACATGCGGTTGTCACTTCGGGCATAAGAATCCCCGTTCGACCCGACTGACCTCACCGTCCGACCGAAGCAACAATGCCAAAGCACCCCGGCGCGACGACCAGAACAACTTCGAGTTTTCGCGGATGCAGGGGTCTCTGAGACCGACACCAATAGCCGCTTGAAACCACCCGGTGTCCCCGTGGATGCGTCGACGACGCATCCACGGGGCTATTGATTACCTGATCACTTCGCCTACTTGGTCACCTCACTCATGGGGACCCCCAGGGCAGCGGCCACGCCCTCGCCGTAGGCCGGGTCGGCCTGCAAGCAGTTGCGGATATGGCGGATCTGCACTTCTTTGGTCGTCCCCGCCATATTCCGCGCGGTGTTCTCATAGAGCACACGCTGCTTCTCTTCGCCGATGAGGCGGAACAAGAGCCCGGGCTGGGTGTAGTAGTCACTGTCGTCTTCGCGATAGTTCCACCGGTCGGCCGCTCCCTCCAGGGCCAACGGCGGCTCGGCGAACTCGGGTTGCTCCTCCCACTCGCCATAGCTGTTGGGCTCGTAGTGCAGGGTGCTCCCGTAGTTGCCGTCCACCCGCATGGCGCCGTCGCGGCTGAATCCGTGTACGGGGCAACGAGCCCGGTTCACCGGTATGAGGTGGTGGTTCACGCCGAGCCGGTAGCGCTGGGCATCTCCGTAAGAGAATAGGCGACCCTGCAGCATCCGGTCCGGTGAGAAACCGACACCCGGGACCACGTTGGCGGGGTTAAACGCCGACTGTTCTACATCGGCGAAGTAGTTCTCGGGATTCTGATTCAGCTCCATCACGCCTACCTCGATGAGCGGATAGTCACCGTGGAGCCAGACCTTCGTCAGGTCGAAGGGATGGAACTTGTAGGTAGCAGCGTCCTTCTCAGGCATCACCTGGATAGATAGTTTCCATCGAGGGAAGTCTTTGTTTTCGATGGCCTCGTAGAGGTCGCGCTGGTGGCTCTCCCTATCCTTGCCGATAAGCTCTTCGGCCTCTTCGTCGGTGAGGTTCTTGATGGGTTGCTGACACACCCAGTGGAACTTGACCCAGTGGCGCTCCCCCCCGGCGTTGATGAGGCTGAAAGTGTGGCTGCCGAAGCCGTGCATGTTGCGGTAGGTGGCAGGGATACCGCGATCGCTCATTTCAATTGTGATCTGGTGGAGCGCTTCCGGTAGTGAACTCCAGAAGTCCCAGTTGTTCTGAGCGCTTCGCATGTTGGTGCGTGGGTCACGTTTGACCGCGTGATTCAGATCGGGGAACTTCAGTGGATCACGGAAGAAGAAGACCGGCGTGTTGTTACCAACCAGGTCCCAGTTGCCCTCTTCCGTATAGAACTTGACGGCGAATCCCCGGATGTCGCGCTCAGCGTCGGCGGCTCCCCGCTCACCGGCTACGGTAGAGAAACGGACGAACAGATCGGTTTGCTTGCCCACTGACGAGAACAACTTGGCTTTCGTGTACTTAGTGATGTCGTTCGTGACCGTGAAAGTGCCGAAGGCACCGGAGCCCTTGGCGTGCATACGACGTTCGGGGATGACCTCACGGTCGAAGTTCGCCATTTTCTCGAGGAACCATACGTCTTGGAGGAGCATGGGCCCCCGCGCCCCGGCGGTGAGGCTGTCTTGGTTGTTGGCCACAGGGGCCCCGAAGTTAGTGGTCAGCTTTTTCTTTTCACCCATGGAGGTTCTCCTTTCTCTGGCACGTCTTACATACCCCACGTAACTGGACTCGAACCGATTGGACCACCCCCAGTTCGTCTGTCTGTTCAGGCGGCCCGACACCATCGAGCACCGGACTATAGACGTCTTTGATCGACCCACACTGCGTGCACACAAAATGGTGGTGCCGCTCAAGATTCGCATCGTAACGGGTCGGTCCCGAGATCGCCTCGACCCGGCCGACCACTCCCAGTCTTGCCAGGGTGCCGAGGGTCCTGTATACGGTGTCAAGAGAGATGGTAGAGATACGCCCTTGCACGTTTCGATAGATAGTCTCCGCATCTGGATGCGTGTCGCTCTGGGCGATCTCTCGAGCGGTCTCGAGGCGCTGAGGAGTCAGGCGCAGACTCATGCTCCGCAGCGCATCACACATCACAGAGACACGTCGCTCCGCCTCTGCCTCTGAAATGGGTATTGCCTACCTCCCCCTCCCACCCCGGGGGTCAGCGCTTCGAAAGGACCGCATATGAACAGCCTTGGATATGTTATCCAGATAGATTCTTAGATAGTATATTCTGGCATTTGGAAGAACGCAAGGGGCCAGTCGTCGGCATAGAGACGAAGAACAGCGGCAGGCGTGACTCTGGGTCGGATCCTACTCCGGGCGGCCTGGAACCCCGACTAGAAGCCCGATGCCCTGCCTTCAAGAAGATGGCTGGCCAGACACAGTAGGCGGTCTTGCATCTGGAGAAAAGCGTCGACTACCCCGGGGTCAAACTGCCGGCCTCGTTCTTGTTTGATCTCGGCTAGTGCGTCTGTAACAGAAAGACCTACCTTGTACGGACGCAAATGGCTCATGGCCTCGAAGGCTTCTGCAACAGCCACGATTCGACCGGGTAGGGGAATACCCTGGCCGAGCAAACCGGCAGGATAGCCCTCCCCGTCCCAGCGCTCATGATGAGTGCGAGCGATCACCTCAGCCATCCTCATGACATCGCAGGAGATCCCCCGTAGGAGAGCAACCCCCGCGGCCACATGCTGCCGCATCAACCTCCTCTCAAAGGGGACGAACTCACCTTTCTTGGCCAGAACGCGGTGGGCAACGAACGCTTTACCAAGATCGTGTAGGGGAGCCGCCAGCCCTATGAGTAGGGTTTCTTCTGGAGCTAGGCCAAGCCCATAAGCGATATCAGCACTCAGCCGACCCACCCTTGCAGCGTGCCCTCCCGTCACGTCGTCACTCTGTTCGGCCGCTTGGCCTAAGCGTGCGATGCGATCAAAGTGTGACGGTGCTGGTTCCGACCCCACGGCTTCAATCGTTTCGGCCAGGAGATGACGCACATACCTTACCCGCGCACTCGTCTTAAGGAGAGACCCTATATGAAGGAGCACCTGATGAGAGCCCAGCGGGCCCGAGAGGAAGTCGTTGACACCTGCGTCTACTGCCAGTTCGGCGTTCGCTTGATCCCCCCCGTCGGCCAGCGCGAGGACGGGAAGAAACGTCCCTGCCGGGAGAGCGCCCCGAAGCCGTCGTACGAAGGTGAGTTCGGCCAAATCAGGCGGGTTCAGGTTGACGATGATCATCGCGGGCCGGGAGCCAACGATATGCGTCAGAACCTGTGCTGGGTCGGCAAAGTATCGAGGAGCCGGATAGCCCGCGCTCCCCAGAGCGAGGTTGATCGTCTCAGCAGTATCCGATGGCCCATCAAGGCCAACAATCCAAAACTCTGGTTGTACCATCCGAGTCACCTTCTCTTGCCACAAGACCATCAACAGTTATATCGGCCGGGACACGAGTGGGTCTTAGCGCCGTCCGTCAATCCGAGCTCTGTCTTGCCGTACGCCAGAAGGCTTACGGCCCTCGCCACCGTACCCGGACGGCGACCCAGCCATCAACTCCCACGACGAGCAGTGTCCCCGCCTGCTCGGCCCTTCGGGGAACGCCCCGTGCGTTTCGGCCTTAGACCGGGCGAAGAGAGTCCCGATAAATGGTATAAGGAGAAAGCTGTGAAAAGAGATTTCCATCCTGGATGCGACTGGATATTGCACATCCCTTCTGCACCCAGGTGGCATTGGAGAGACACAACTTGACTGGAGGCCCCGGTTATGAGTAACGAACCGCTTACCTCACCGGCTATCGACCTGATCCGCCGCCATCGTTCGATACGCGACTTTGAGTCCAGACCCGTGGCGCCCGAGATTATCGAGGCCATCATCTCGGCGGCGCAATGCAGCTCCACCAGCCTCAATCTCCAGGCCTGGAGCGTCGTCGCCGTCACCGACCCCGACAGGCGGTCGACCCTGGCAGGACTCTGTGGTAACCAGAAGCAGGTCTCTGACGCTCCTGTCTTTTTGATCTGGTGTGCGGACCTGAGCCGGCTTGACCGCGTATGTCACCTCCGGGGCTACTCGCAGGTGACTGACTACATGGACAATCTGTTGTCGACCGCGATGGATGCCACTATAGCCGCTCAGACGGCCGCTCTCGCCGCAGAGTCGTTGGGTCTAGGGATCTGCTTCGTGGGCTGCATTCGCAACAACCCGCAACAGGTCATCGACCTGCTGGGCCTCCCGAAGTTGGTGTTCCCGGTCACCGGAATGACCCTCGGCTGGCCGGCCATAGAACCGGCGGCCAAACCACGTCTGCCTTTGAACACGGTCCTCCATTGGGAAGCTTATGACCGCGAACCCGACGACCAAGCCCTGGCCGAATATGATGTGACTATGCGCGAGACCGGCATCTACGAAGGACGACAGGTGCCCGCCCCCGGCAGGACCGAGCCGACGGATGACTACGGTTGGCTCGAGCACTGCGCCCGTCGCATATCGCAGCCGGCCCGTACAGATCTGACTGACGCGCTACGCGCGCAGGGGTTCGGACTCAAATAGCGGCCTTCGACACGGCCGAGACGCGATCCCGGGATCGACGAAGCATAAGCACGAAACCAGAACCGACACGAGCGGAGGGCAGCGCCGGGTCTGAACGGGCTCCGGCTAAGAACGCGGTCCGGCCACGCTCTGACGTCGGAACCATCTGAACTGGGACTGACTTCCCCGGCTGCCGAAAAACACGAGCTTTCCGCCGACCGACTCAGCCCAGAGCCACGTCCAAGAACATCATGAGCGCGAAGCCTACCATGGCTCCCCCTGTAGCTAAGTCGGTGTTCTTGCCGTAACACTGTGACTCGGGGATGATTTCCTCTACAACCACATAAATCATGGCACCGGCCGCAAAGGCGAGAATATAAGGGAGCGCGGGCCGAGCTAACGTCACTAGGGCGGCTCCGAGCACCGCTGCGATCGGCTCGACCACGGCTGAGAGCTGCCCGTAGAAGAAACTCTTGCTCCGCGACATCCCGGTGCCGCGGAGTGGCAGCGAGACAGCAGCGCCTTCGGGGAAGTTCTGGATACCGATACCCAACGCCAAGGCCGACGCTGCTGCTAGAGTGGTCCCCCCGCCACCGTCCACAGCCACTGCCCCAAACGCGACGCCTACGGCCAAGCCTTCGGGGATATTGTGCAGAGTGATAGCGGCCATCAGAAGAGCGGTGCGATTCCACGAGACGTGTACACCCTCACTATGCTCGGACGAGAACCCAGGATGCAGGTGGGGGATGATACGGTCAAGGACGAACAAGAACAGACCTCCGCCCGCGAAGCCGGCCAGAGCCGGGAGCCAAGCGGGAGTGCCCGTCTCTTCGGCCAGATCCATAGCCGGGATGAGCAACGACCACACACTGGCGGCGATCATGACCCCGGCTGCGAATCCAAACATCAGGTCGAGCATCTTACGGGTGAGATCCTTCATGAAGAACACGAGTCCCGCGCCCAATGCTGTCAGCAGCCAGGTGAAGATCCCGGCAAAGAGAGCCTGGAGCACTGGGTTGAGTTGGGCAAAGAATTCCATACCATATCCATTCGACTAGGAAGTCGCGGCTTCCTTGTACCGCGCCGGCTCAACTCCAGTCCGGACGCGTCAGGAGGGAACACCTCTGGTCTTGTTACACCGGCGTCTTGCTCCCAGTAGCTACGACAACTTCAGTCCTGCAGTATCCAGGGAAACGCGACCGAGACTACAAGTCGGCATCCCGCAACGGATAACGTCTGCCCCACTCCGGCTTTTCGGGCCAATGGGCGGCGGCACCCCCCTGTTCCTGCGCCAGTGTGTCCCACGCACGAAGATCCGTGGAAGCGTGGGAGGCGGAAGTCGGCCGGCAGTCTCCGTAAGCGCATTCAAGCCGGCCATCTTCGCCCACGACACAGTCCCCTTGCGGCACGGCCCTTCCGCATGTGAGGCAATAAACCCACGACTCCTCGCTTCCGTCTTCGGTGATCCCGTAAGACGCCCTCGCTTCCGGCGACAAATCCCTGTAGAATTTCTTCACCGTGAACCTCCGTTCCTTTTGCATCTTCACCCCTTATTCCCGCTTTGAGGTCTTGGCCACTCCCCAACGCTATCGGTGCGAGGGAGTCATTTGCTTTGCGCCATCGTTTGTGCCCTTAACGTGGTCCTCGGTGCCCATAGTCGCGCCCACATCGCATGATTTCGACGTAGGTTTGGTTGTCAGATAAATGCGGTAACAACTTATTAATCCCCGTTATCGGTCCGTTTCTGCGTCGGGGGTACTAAGGACCGACGAGGAGGAAAGAGGGTGTCCGAGAGCCACGGCTGCCGCCAGACCAAAGGTGCCGGGCTATTAGAGGATGCTCAACGCCGACGGGTCGATGGGGTCTCCGGGTTCGCAAAGACGAAGACCTTCACCGGCCACATGCTATTGCCGCGGATGATTATGGATGCATCCTCACCCGTCGGTCTTCGTATTCGCTCTCCCCCGGATCCACCCCGTCCCCTTAGTATTGCGTTGGCGTGCTGAGCTCTCAAGCCCGTCTCGATTAACCGTCGTAATTTGCCGGCCCGTTCTCCCCGACATGCCCCGCGACATGTCCGACCGATTTTGGAGGGATAAATGAAGAACAGGACCAAATGGGTTGTAGCAGATGCCGATCGAGAGGACATATTCTGGCCAAGCGATGCGATGAAACAACAGGCTTGGATCAGTGATGCTTCCGTATACGAAGAAGCCGACAAAGACCCGGTGGCTTTTTGGGAGAGGCTGGCCCGAGAAGGCCTTCACTGGTACAAAGAGTGGGACACGGCTTACAGTGAGGCGCCTCCCTACTTCAAATGGTTCCAGGGCGGCAGGCTCAACGCCAGCTACAACTGTCTCGATAGACATATACAGACGTGGCGACGGAACAAGGTGGCGATAATCGGGGTACGTGAGCCGATTGACGAACCGGCGCAGTCACTCACCTACTACGATCTTTATCGTGAGGTCAACAAGTTCGCCAACGTATTGAAGGGCCTTGGCGTCACTAGGGGCGACCGAGTCAGCATCTATCTACCCATGATCCCTGAAGCACAGATCGCGATGCTCGCCTGCGCCCGCCTCGGCGCTCCGCACAGCGTGGTCTTCTCGGCTTTTGCCCCCGACTCACTTCGCAGCCGCATAGAGGATGCCGGCTCGAAAGTACTAGTCACTTGTGACGGCTACTACAGACGAGGGCGCCCGGTCAACTTGAAAAACAACGCCGACAATGCGATAGAGGGCACCACCATCAAGGACGTCGTGGTCTTCCAACGGACCGGCCAAGAGGTCGACTGGAAGAACGAGCGAGACCACTGGTGGCACGAACTCATGGCCGAAGCCGACCCGTATTGTGAGCCCGAGGTCATGGATAGCGAGGACACCCTTTACATCCTCTACACCAGTGGTACGACAGGCAAGCCGAAGGGCGTCGTCCACACCACAGGCGGGCATATGGTGCAGGCCTACTGGACGACTCTATGGGACTTCGATCTTCATGATGAAGACGTCTTTTGGTGCACTGCCGACATCGGATGGGTGACCGGTCATACTTACAACGTCTACGGCCCACTATCCGTTGGGGCTACGCAGATATTCTATGAAGGGGCCCCCGACTTCCCCGACCGGAGCAGGGTGTGGCAGATCGTAGAGAAGCATGGTGTAACGGTGTTCTATACGGCGCCGACACTAATACGGATGTTCGCAGGCTGGGGCGACGAGTGGCTGGAGAAACACGACCTCTCCAGTCTCCGCCTTCTGGCCACCGTGGGCGAACCGATAAACCGCGAAGCATGGATGTGGTTCTTCGACAAAGTCGGGGGCGGCAGATGTCCCATCATCGATACTTGGTGGCAGACTGAGACAGGCGGCACCCTGATAAACGCTCTGCCTGGTATCGGCCCCTTCATCCCGACCGTAGCAGGTAGAAGCTTCCCCGGGACCAGGCACGAGATCGTTGATGAGCAGGGCAACACCCTCGGCGTAGGCGAAGGCGGTTTTCTGGTACAGAAGAGCCCGTTCGGTCCCGGGATGCTCCGGGATGTTTACGGCGATCCCGAGATGTACAAAGACAACTACTGGACGGAATACGGTGATAGGACCTACTACACCGGTGACGGAGCCAGACTGTTCATTGAGGATAACTTCCGGATTACCGGGCGCGTGGACGATGTCATGAAGGTGGCAGGTCATCGGCTGTCCAGTGCAGAGGTGGAGAACGCCGTTTGCGGGCACCCCCAGGTGGCAGAATGCGCAGTGGTGGCCGCACCCCATGACATCAAGGGATCCACGCCCTACGCGTTCGTCCGACTCGGCGAGGGAGAGGGTTCTGAGGATTTGGCCAAAGAGATCACTGCCCACGTGGTCAAAGCGCTTGGTCCAACCTGCCGGCCCGAAAAGATCCTATTCGCGGATGCGCTACCCCGAACGAGAAGTGGCAAGATCATGCGTCGCATCCTGCAGCGATTGGTAAGTGACGAGCCCATTGGAGACACCGTCACCATAGAAAACCCGGAGAGCGTGGATGCGCTTAAGACATTGGTCGGATACAAAGGCACGGGTTGAGGTCAAGAGAGGAGCCGCCCGGGCAGAGGAGTCAAGGAGGAACCATGGACCTATTTGTCAAGGGAGAAGACGTATGGGTGACGAGCATCTCTGATGATCCCGGCTCCCTAGGAAAAACGTTGGGCCTTCTCAGCGACGCGGGCGCCAACCTCGATTTCATCATTTCCCGCCGCGCGCCCGACGAACCGGAAACGGCCGTGGTCTTCGTCACCCCCCTGCGGGCCGACCATGAAGTGCAGGCGGGCGACGATGCCGGGTTCTCCGTTACTCGTATGACGTACTCAGTTCGTGTAGAAGGCGAAAACAAACCTGGTATAGCGGCGAAGTTGGCCGGAGCAGTAGGTGATGCGGGCATCAATATGGTTGGTTTTTCGGCAGCCAAGCTTGGAGCCAGATTCGTCGCCCACATCAGGGTAGAGACCATGGAAGAGAGAGAAGCGGTCATCAAGCTGCTCTCGGCGCTGTGATCGCCTCCAGATAGCGAGGCCCTGGTCGCTCATGAATTGAGTTGCCGGCATCGCCGCTCAAAGACCGGCGTAGGCACTCTTGAGATCGACGGCACGACTCCGTCCGGCCTGATGGGCATGGGCGGAGTCGGAGCCTGCAGTCGCGTGAGCTCCGGCACATCGCTCGAAGATCGGGCAACAAGGCAACGGCACGTGAGGAGATGACACACGTGCCGACGGCACGCGTAGGGACGGAGCCTGTGAGGACGGAGCCTGTGAGGACAGCGCAAGTAGGGACTGAGCATATGAGGACTGCGGGCTGGGCAGGTGAGCATGAAGGGCGCAGGGGCCACGTGACTTGCCTCTCTCCGTCATCGAGTAACCCCTGACCCTCGTGGCGCGGAACTTCAACAGGCACCGCCCAATAGGTCTCCCATCTTATCCTCCAATGCAAGGGCTTCGGTCGCCATGAGCGGAGCATCTCTTCGGTCTCGGGTCTTTCGGCTTCAATCGACGCCGCCACAGTCCGGGCCAAGGGTCAAAGATCTTCAGTCCATATGCGTACAGACGACTTGCTCCACATTGGGGCGCTCGACGAAGCCGGCACCGGCCAAACAAATGACCGCGACCCTTTTACGGAAGATACCTGCCCAGTTGCCGCTTCTGCGGATGCCCCGACGATCACCGGTGAAGACAGGCCCAGCCACGACGCCCCCTACGCTCCTCGCTCGGCCTTGCCCCGAGACGTTCACGGGCAGAAGACCCGGACAGAAGCAGAGGCGGGGATCGGTGTCTGCTGCGTGGGAGCAGGCAAACCGCCGCCTCCGCGTCTAATACCTTTGCAAACGCTGAGACCCAGCAGGGACGTTCGCCAAGTCGATCAGGCAAATGGTTGCTTTGGCGAAGTCTGGCAAACCCTTACAGATGCTCGAGTTTCAACCGGCGGAATGTGTCCATTATTCAGGCGGCGATGACAGTAGTTCGACGGTGCTGCGCCTGGTATCGAGGTCGTTTGCCCAATAGCCATTTATGCGGTTCACCCACCGTCTGCTCCGTTCTACGCAGCCGCCTCACCGGATCGATGACGGCCGCGTCTCCTGGACGGCAAGGTTCAGACCGTTGTGGGCACCGTCACCCATTGGCGATTCGGCGTGACGGTCTGGTCGCCGCAACTCATCGATCGACGTGATTGCGCTCCCAGTCCCGTGCCAATCCAACGATTAGCGGACTTGCAGAGGCGAGAACGCCCAGACTACAATGGCTTTTACGCACTCGATTCGGGAGGGGAAGCTATGCTTGGAAAACCCAAGACCGCGATCACATTAGGGGTTCTACTTCTGTTTGTTCTCGGCCTTGTTGCCGCGGGGTGCGGTGACTCCGGCAAAAACTACAAGATCGGCATCATGCAAATTGTCACGCACCCGGCGCTTGATGCCGCAGCTGCCGGATTCGTCGAGGCCCTAGCCGCGGCGGGATACGTCGAGGGTGACAACGTCACGTACGAAAGGGAGAACGCTCAGGGCGAGATGGCCAATGCAACGATCATCGCAAAGAAGCTCGTGGGCGATAAGTGTGATTTGATCCTTACGGTTGCCACGCCCACCAGCCAGGCCATGGTCCAAGCGACCTCGACCATCCCGATCGTCTTCACGGCAGTCACCGATCCGGTTGCGGCCGGACTTGTCGCCAATGCTGACGCGCCGGAAGGCAATGTCACCGGCTGTTCGGACATGCTACCCATCCAGCCTCACCTCGACCTGATTATGAAGGTGGTCCCCACTGCAAAGACCATCGGGCTCCTGTACAACGCGGGGGAGACTAATTCCGTGACGCTGGTCGAAAAGGAGAAGGAGGCCGCTGCAGCCATGGGCCTCAAAGTAGTCGAAGCCACCGCCGCGAACTCCGCGGAGGTACTAGGGGCTGCCCAATCACTGGCAGGACGATGCGAGGCAATCTCCGTCCTCACCGATAATACTGTGGTGTCCGCGATCGGAAGCGTGGTGAAGGTGTGCCAGGAGAACAAGATCGCTCTGATCGCCGGCGACATAGATACCGTTGAGGCGGGTGCAGTGGCGGCCTACGCGTTTGATTACCATGACCACGGAGTCCAAGCGGGCAACGTTGCCGTACAGATCTTGGAGGGTACTCCGATCTCGAAGATACCAGTGCAGTACGCACAGAACCTCCAACTGGCCATCAACCTAGACGCCGCCGCGGCCATGGGAGTCACGCTCTCCGACGAGTTGAAGTCCGAGGCTGATAAGACTTTCTAGCGTTTGCGAAGCGGCATTTGCGACATGGAGCGAATTTCACAAGTTGGCGGAGCCGCCCGGCCCCGCCAACTTGCATTGTGGCGGGCTCGGGCCCAGTTGCGCACAAGGTGAGACACCCGTGCACATCATGATAACCAGCGCCCTTGAACAAGGGCTTCTATACGGTTTCATGGTCCTCGGCGTATTCTTGGCGTTCCGAGTCCTTGACTTCCCCGACCTGACGGTCGATGGCAGTCTCCCTCTGGGGGCGGCGGTGACGGCCTCCCTCATCACTGCCGGCCATTCACCCTGGACGGCAACGATAGCAGGCACGGCCACAGGCCTGTTGGCCGGTCTTGTCACCGGCGGCCTTCACCTTCTGCTTAAGTCGGGCAACTCCGACACCACCAACTACGGGCCCAAGTTGCTGGCGGGCATTCTCGTGATGACCAGCCTCTATACCATCAATCTGCGCATCATGGGGGGCAGTAATGTGCCCTTGTTGCGTGAGAGGAGTGTCTTCGACGATATCGGCAATTGGCTGTCGGTCCGCATGACCGGCTGGTGGCTCATTCTTGTGCTGGCCGCACTGATGCTTGTGGTCAAGTACATACTTGACTGGTTCTTACACACCGAGCTGGGCTTTGCCCTCCGAGCCACCGGCGACAACGAACAGATGCTCCGCTCCCTTGGAGTCAACACCAACCTGGTTAGAGTGGTTGGTCTGGGCTTGGCGAACGGATGCGTAGCTTTGAGTGGGTCACTGATCGCCCAGTACCAGGGGTTCGCCGACGTAGGCATGGGCATCGGCACGATCGTAGCCGGCTTGGCCGGGGTGATCATCGGGGAGGTGCTCTTTGGGACCAGGAGTATCACTTGGGTTCTCTTCAGCGTCATTGGTGGCTCCCTGGTGTTTCGTCTGCTGATCTCCATCAGCCTGAGGCTTGGAATCGCCCCCACAGACCTGAAGCTCTTCACCGCCCTTCTCGTGGTGGTAGCCCTATCCTTGCCCACAGTCAGACGCAAAGTACTGAGACAATGAGCGATTGGTCCGACCTACCCACACCTGATGCAGACCCCGCCGCCCGGGAATCCGGCCTCGTCGCCCAGGATCTGAGGAAGGTCTTCTTCCCTCGGACCGTCAACGAGGTGGTGGCGCTGAACGACCTCAGTCTCCACGTCAACCCGGGTGATTTCGTCACAGTGATCGGCTCGAATGGTTCGGGAAAAACAACCCTTCTGAATACGATAGCCGGCACCGTGCCTCTTACCTCCGGCACCGTCCGGCTGGAAGGCAAAGACATAACCCGCCTGCCGGAGTACGTGAGGGCCAGATCGATAGGCAGGGTCTTTCAGGATCCACGCGCCGGAACCGCCCCTTCCATGTCCATCCAGGAGAACATGGCCATGGCCTATCTGCGGGGTCGGCGACGGGGGCTGCGGCTCGGGGTGTCGGCGAAGCTGAAGCGACAGATGAAAGAGTGCTTGGCCGACCTCGGGATGGGTCTGGAAACCCGTCTTACCACACAGGTGAACAAGTTATCCGGGGGCCAGCGACAGGCGATGTCCCTCCTCATGGCTACGGTGGCTGAGCCTCGACTGTTACTTCTGGATGAACACACCGCCGCTCTCGACCCTAAGGTCGCCGCCACGATCATGGACATCACCGGCAAGATCGTCCAGGAGCGCCGGCTGACTACCATAATGGTCACGCACAATATGGAGATCGCGCTCAAGTGGGGCAATCGCCTCATCATGATGCACTCAGGCAGAGTGATCCTCGACGTGAGCGGAGCCACAAAAAGCACGCTCACGGTGACGGACCTCATACAGAAGTTCCACGAGGCAAGCGGAGAAACCCTGGCGCTTGACCGGATGCTGCTCGAGTAACGAGCGGTAGAGACCGCACCGGCGAAAACCCCCGGACGCCCCTTGACGCCACCCTCCTCCCCAAGTATCATGCCGGCCAATGAACATTGTTCGTAGAAGTGGTCATTGTTTTGATGAACGAATTGTGTTCGGAAAACATCGAAAATGAGCTGGAAACTGAGCCCCGGCTTTCCCGGCGCGACCGCCGACGCATGGATACTAGAGAAGAGATCCTCGTTGCCGCCCGGGAATTGCTGCTGGAAGTAGGTCCCGAGGCAATCAGTCTCCGCCAGGTGGCACGACGGGCGGATTTCAGCCCGGCTGCGCTGTACAACTATTTTTCGAGCCGAGACGAGATCATCGTGGCGCTCTTCGACGAGTCCTTCGAGCGGTTGAACGCCTATCTCAAACGGGTCCCAGTGGACGTCTCCCCGAAGAAGCGGCTGATCGAACTTGGGATGGCTTATATGGAGTTTGCCCGCGACAATCCTATGGATCTGCGGTGCATCCTAGCATCGACCTCCCGGGAGGGGGTCCCTCCCGCGAACGGTGTAGCCATCGGCCTTGACGCAGCGCACCTCATCGGCGAAACCCTTCGCCAGGGAATACAAGAGGGTAGTTTTCCGAAGGATTCACTGTTGTCGGTCACTGAGATGGCCTATGCAATATGGGCCTTGGTACACGGCATGACTCTGATCGGGGGATTGGATCTCTCCAGAGTGGCAGATGACGTCTCCGCCGAGCCTCGCCGGGTACTTGAAGCGTTCGTGTCTCTTTTGATGACGCCTGAAGCGAGGTAAGTTCTTTGTTTGCAGCACTTGGCAGATTCGCCTACCGGTTCCGGTGGGTCATCATCGGGTTGTGGGTCGTGCTCTTCGGAGTCAGCGTGGTCGCGACGCCCTTTTTGGGAAATGTCTTGACTGGGGAGTTCTCCAACCCCAATGCGCCTTCGGCCCAGACCGACGCGTTGATCCAACAAAAGTATGACCAAGGACCAACCACACTCCTGATCGTATTCACAAGCGCCGATCTCGCTGCTACTAGTGATGAGTTCCAGGCTGCAGAAGCCCAAGCTCTTCAGGGTCTGACCGACGCTAAGATCCCCTATCTATTGAATATCGTGACCTACGCCACTACTGGGAATCCGCAGTTGATCTCCAAAGACGGCCGAGGCTCTGTAGCGGTACTCAACTTCGATGCCTCCAAACAGGTCGTGCAGCAGGAGGTCGCGAGCATACGCAAAGCTCTCAACGGTACCGAGCTCACCGCCTACGTGACCGGCGAGCCGGCAGTGAACGCGGATCTTACCAGTCGTTCCTTCAGTGACCTACAGAGAGTGGAGATGTACGGGCTCCCGGTGGCCCTCATCGCGCTTATCTTCGTGTTCGGTAGCCTTGTATCAGCGGCGCTGCCGGTCATCACGGGCGGATTGGCGGTGACCGTGACCCTTGGGGGCATGTATCTGCTGGGCCGGGCCACCAGTCTGTCGATCTTCTCCATGAACACAGCCACCCTGCTGGGGTTAGCGGTGGCTATCGACTACGCCCTATTCATAGTGTGGCGGTTCCGAGAGGAACTACAGCGGGGAGCTTCAGTCGAAGAAGCAGTGGTCGTTACCACGGCGCGTGCCGGACGATCGGTCTTCTACAGTGGAGCCGCGGTGATGGTCGGCGTGGTGGGCTTGGTGTTCTTCCCCTCAGCCGGCCTTCGATCCATCGGTATCGGGGGGGCGCTGGTCGTCTTCTTTTCGGTAGCAGCCTCGGTGACGTTCATGCCGGCGATTTTGGGAGTGCTGGGCCACCGAGTAGATTCCGTCCCAGTGATTCGGCTGCATGCTGCAAATGAAGGCCGATACTTCAAGTGGTGGTCGCGAGTGGTCCTGCGCAGGCCGTGGGCGCCAATCGTGGCCGCCGTAGTGATAGCCGTCCTCATAGCCTGGCCGGCAGCGACCATGAATCCGCAGATGGTCAGTGCCACCACTCTGCCGACTTCGACAGAATCACGCCAAGGTATGGATGTGCTCGACAAGGAGTTCGACCGCACAGCCCTCTCGCCCACCTCGGTCTTGCTCACCTGGGAAGGAGAGCAAAGTGTCGACATACTTCGGGCCGGAGCACTCTTCATGTACGGCCAGGAGCTTCTAGCCACAGAAGGGGTGGCGGCCGTCCAGAGTCCCTTCACCATCGGTGGGCTGGATGATCCTGCGGCATTGGTCGCTCTCTGGCCGCAGTTCGAGCAGTTGCTCAATGATCCCGACGGTTTCGTTGTACCCGAGGGGGGTATCGTCCTGGACTCAGGCCTGTCGATCAGCGCCAAGGAGCTCGGACAGTTCAAGATGCTGATCAAATCGACCGTGGCCCCAGGAGCGGCGCTCTACTACGTGATTTCGGAGGCTCCTCCAGCCTCAAAAGATGCGCGGGCTTTGGTCGAACGTCTGCTGGCATCAGATGCTCCCGCCGGATACGAAGTGCACATAACAGGCGAAACAGCCTACAGCTATGATTTCTTCAACGAGCTCAGCACCTGGTTCCCCTGGGTCTTTGCCTGGGTAGTCGTCATCACCATGGTGGTGTTCCTGCTCCTCCTGCGTAGTGTGCTACTACCGGTAGTGGCCGTTGTGGTCAATCTCTTCACCATCGCCATGAGTTACGGGATTCTGGTGCTGCTGTTCCAAGGCGACAGATTCGAGAAGATCCTGCGCTTCACGTCGACCGGGGGCATCGACATCATCATCCCCGTGGTCCTTCTATGCATCCTGTTCGGCATCACGATGGACTACGCTGTTTTCATGCTTACTCGCATGCACGAACGCTGGAACCGCAGCGGTGATTGCAGAGAGAGCGTGGTCACCGGGGTGGTCCGCACAGGCAGAATCATTGTAAGCGCCGCCCTCCTCGTGGTCATCGTGACCGGAGCGTTCGCCTTCACAAGCATCGCAGAAACGAAGATGCTCGGTCTCGGGATCGCCTTAGCCATCATTGCGGACACCTTGCTCATCCGCCTCACATTGCTGCCTGCAGTCATGACATACTTGGGCAGAGCCAACTGGTGGTGCCCGACATTCACTTGGACGAAACGCCGCGAGACGATCAAGGGGAAGGCCGTAACGCCGGTCCGCAAACCACGACGCAGTACCGCCAGAAGCTCCACAGAGACCGGGTAGCTGCTCCGGCATAGTCGAGACCCTCACAGAGCGCTCCCGCCAACCAGAAGCAGGCGGACAACGTTGCCCCCAAAGAACTCCCGCTGCGGCGCACAGGTGTACGTGGCCCTCGGATCCCGATGGCAGCACAGCGGCCCCGTGATCGTACTCCCCAAGCGTTTGGAGTTGAGGCGATAAAACAGGCTAATGGGAGCTCTGGAGCGGAAGGTGACGCGTCCGACAAGCCCAATCATGCCGCGGGTGATAGTGTTCAGAAAAAGAAGGGTAGAAGCATAAGCAATACGACAATGGAGGTGCTGAGGTGAATAAGCGCAAAATCGCGGGGGGCATTTACTCTTTGGCAGCCGTCGACTGGGATAGGCGCCTATTCGATTCGCTTGTCCCTCTGCCTGACGGCACTTCTTATAACGCCTATCTCATAGAAGGCGCACAGAAAGTAGCCCTGCTCGACACAGTCGACCCGCCGATGGCCGACACGCTGTTGGGTCAACTGGCGGAAGTGCCCAAGATCGACTACATAGTGTCCCACCACGCCGAACAGGACCATTCGGGCTGCATCGGCCTGGTGCTCGACAAATACCCAGACGCCAAAGTGGTAGTTACGCCCCGCGCCAAAGATATGCTTATCGACTTGCTGCGTATCCCCGAGGAAGCGTTCCTCACCGTAGAGGACGGGGAGCGCTTGGAGCTCGGAGGCAAGACCCTCAAGTTCATCCATACTCCCTGGGTCCACTGGCCGGAGACTATGGTCACTTACCTTGAAGAAGACCGCATTCTTTTCAGTTGCGACTTCTTTGGGTCACACATAGCCACTTCGGACCTCTATGTGACCGACGAGTGCCGGGTCGAGGAGGCAGCCAAGCGCTACTTCGCTGAGATCATGGCGCCCTTCAGGCCCCAGATCGAGAGAAATCTACAGAAACTCCAAGATTACGATATCGGGACGATTGCTCCCAGCCATGGACAGATCTACGACCGACCGGAGTTCATCGTCGACCTGTATAAGGAGTGGGTATCCGCTCCCCCCAAGAACCTGGTCGTCATCCCCTATGTCTCTATGCACGGCAGTACGGAGAAGATGGTGAAGCACTTGGCCACGGCCCTCGTGGATCAAGGGGTCCGGGTCGAGCTGTTCGATCTAGTCGTCACCGATATCGGCAAATTGGCCATGGTGCTTCTCGATGCCGGCACTATAGTGGTGGGGACTTCCACCGTGCTCGCGGGCCCGCATCCCCAGGCGGCCTATGCCACTCTATTGGCGAATGCCCTTAGGCCCAAGGCCCGCTTCCTCTCCATCGTGGGCTCCTACGGTTGGGGCGGCAAGACCGTAGAGACCCTCGCCGGGATGATCCCCAATCTCAAGGTGCAGGTGCTTGATCCCGTGATGTG
>JAXGNF010000027.1:0-27105 GCA_040768135.1 Thermoleophilia bacterium
ATCGCCGAGATGGGCATCTATCCGGCCGTCGACCCACTCGACTCCACCAGCCGGGCGCTCAGCCGCCAGGTGGTCGGCGACGAGCATTATGATGTTGCCACCAAGGTGCAGGAGATCCTGCAGCGCTACAAGGATCTGCGCGACATCATCGCCATCCTGGGGATGGATGAGTTGTCTGACGAAGACAAGGTCACGGTCCGTCGGGCCCGCAAGATCCAACAGTTCCTCTCGCAGCCGTTCTTCGTGGCCGAGCAGTTCACCGGTATAGCGGGTAAGTTCGTGCCTCTCAACGAGACGGTGAGGAGCTTCAAGGAGATCATCGAGGGCAGGCACGACGATCTACCCGAGCAGGCCTTCCGCATGCAGGGCGGCATCGACGATGTACTTGCGGCGGTGCGGGCAAGCCAGGCCGCCCAGAGTTCCGCCGACGGGGGCATCGCTACAGACGACGCCGCTGAGACCGCCGCTGCCAAAGCCTAGAACGAGTGAGGTAACCCGTGGCCCAGGAGGAGAGTCCCTTTCTTCGCCTCGAGCTGGTCGCTCCCTCAGGGCCGGTGTTCGAAGGCGATGTTGAGATGGTCGTGTTGCCTGCGGTGGGGGGCGAAGTAGGCATACTGCCGCGCCATGCTCCGCTGGTGGCCCAACTGAGCATCGGACGGTTGCGCGCACTCAAGGCCGATGGGGACTGGCTGACGTTCGCAGTGGCTGAAGGTTTTGCCAAGGTACAGTTCAACAAAGTCATAGTGCTGGCCGATTCTGCCGAAGAGGCTTCCCAGATCGACGTCGAGCGGGTGCGCCAGTCGATCAAGAGGGCAACGGAGCGACTCGAGATGCACCGCACGGGTACGGTGCCCGAAGACGAAGATGTTGACCCGTACCGAGAGCAGTTATCGCTACGCCGGGCGCGCAACCGTCTCAGAGTGGCCGGGGTGCCTGAGCAGTGACATCGAGCATGGCTGCGGGGGCGGCGGGTCCGCGGCTTCTTGTCACCGGGGGGCGGCGGCTGGTAGGGCAGGTGGCCGTCTCGGGGGCGAAGAACTCGGCCCTCAAGCTCATGGCCGCTTCCCTTCTCGCGCAGGGTGTCAGCGTGCTGCATAACGTGCCTGATATCCAGGATGTGCGCACCATGCAGGAAGTCCTGGAATACCTGGGGGCGTTGGTCGAGTTTGCCGACGGCACGATCACGGTGGACACCACTGCCGTGCAGTCTCACGTGGCTCCGTACGAACTGGTGCAGCGTATGCGGGCCTCGATCCAGATCATGGGCCCCCTGGTTGCGAGGTTCGGGCGGGCCCGGGTGGCTATGCCCGGTGGTTGTAACCTGGGGCCTCGTAAGATCGATATCCACCTGCGCGGCCTGGCTGCAATGGGCGGAGTGGTGCGGTCGGATCACGGTTTTGTTGAAGTGACTGCCCGTAAGCTGCGGGCGGTGGACATGTTCCTCGATTACCCCAGTGTGGGCGCGACCGAGAACCTCCTCATGGCCGCAGTTTTGGCCGAAGGTACCACTACTCTTGAGAATGTAGCCCGAGAGCCTGAGATCGTCGATCTCTGCAAGTTCTTGATCAGCATGGGTGCCGATATCGAGGGGGCGGGCAGTTCGACCTTACGGATCACCGGGGTGGAAGAGATGCACCCTGCCGAACATACCGTCCTTGGTGATCGCATCGAGGCGGGGACCTTTTTGATTGCCGGGGCGGCCACCGGTGGAGATCTTGAGGTGACCGGCATCAGTCCACATGTCCTCGACCTGTTCCTTTCGAAACTCCGCTCCATCGGGGCGCAGGTGTCTGAAAACACGCGGAGCATCCGGGTGAGCGGCGAAATCGAGTCTTATCGGGCGGTGGATGTGGCCACGCTCCCCTACCCCGGTTTTCCCACTGATCTGCAGGCTCAGATAATGGTGCTCCTGTCTCTGGCCCAAGGGGTCTCAGTGGTGACGGAGAATGTGTTTGAGAGCCGTTTTGTCTTTGTAGATGAACTGATCCGGCTGGGCGCCGAGATACGGGTCGACGGTAATCATGCGGTTGTCAGCGGTGGGCGCTCACTTACCGGCGCCATTGTGCAGTGCCCTGATCTGAGGGCGGGAGCCGCTCTTGCCATAGCGGGGTTGGCGGCCGAGGGGACCACCGAACTCCGGGATGCCTATCATATCGACCGAGGATATGAACGTTTCGAGGAGAAGCTCCAGGCGGTGGGTGCCGATATCCGGCGGACGATGTCGCCCGAGGGAGGTCTGTGCGGCTAGGGAGTCTTGGGCCCAACGTGGGTCCGCGCTAAAATCTCCCTTCGGTCCGTGAGGGGAGGAAGCCGCTGAACGACAAACCCTACACTGTTTACACGGTCGGAAGATTGAAGAGGTGCCGGCTCCGTCGCATCGTGGTCGGGATCATAGGTGGACTTCTCGTTCTGGCTGCCGTTGTGGTGGGAGGTTCGTATCTTTGGCTTAGCTGTCAGGTGGGGCGGAGCCGGCCGCCCACGGCCTCCAGCATGCACCAGGTCCTCACTTCGGCTCCCGTAGATGCCATCGGTTCGCCCACCGGCATGGATATCCTCGTCTTGGGTTGCGACCGACGTCCGGACCACTCCGGCGAGGAGACTCGTTCGGACACTCTGATCCTCGTGCATGCCGATCCTGGCGAGAATTACCTGTCGATCTTGTCGCTCCCGCGCGACCTACGGGTGGAGATCCCCGGACACGGCACCCAGAAGCTGAACGCCGCCTACGCGCTGGGCGGAACCGAGCTCGCAATACGGACGGTGGAGGAGTTGACCAGGGTAGATATCACCCAATACGTAGAGGTCGACTTCCAAGCCTTCAGCGACATGACCGATGCGGTTGGTGGCGTGTATCTGGATATAGACCGCCGCTACTACAACGACGATCCGACATTCGAACTGATAAAAATCTCCCCCGGTTATCAACTGCTTGATGGGGCCAACGCCCTGGATTATGTGCGCTTCAGGCACGACCTCAATTACGATTTTGGGCGTATGGACAGGCAACAACGGTTCCTAACCGCCCTACGGGAGCAGGCTATGGGTTGGAACCTGTTGCGCGACCTACCGGGTCTGGTGGGTGCGCTCTTCGACAACCTGACGACCAGTCTCGGCACCAACGACATAATTCGGCTCGCCTATTGGGGAGTGGCGAAGCTGAGCGGAGATCGTATTCGCCAAGTCAGCATCGTGGGCAACATCCGCGAAATAGACGGGGTGTCATTCGTCATCCCCGACGAGGGAGCGGTGGAAGAGGCGGTGGAGAGACTCCTCACTCCGCCGACGCCCGGTGGGAGCGGCAAGGTCCCAGGGACATCCCAGAGCCTCCCCGAGTCCAGCACCACCACAACCGCCATCGATACATCGAAGTTCATCACCGATCCCAACAAGATCCCCAACAGTCGTTTGTGGAAACAGTTCGCCGCTGCCGCTCCTTTTGTGGTTCGGGCCCCTGGTTATCTCCCCACAGGCTACGGTTATGTGGACAGCAACCCCGACAGGCGGAATCCAGGCGCGTACGACATCGTGGTCGATCACGGGGTCGAGGCGGCGATCAAGATGGTCTACCGGTTCACTCGTGAAGGACAGGAGTTCGACCAGTACCTGGGGATCATGCAGACCTCATGGCTCAAGGCTCCCGCTGCCGGCAAGGGGAGAGAAGTCAAGAAAAACGGAATAACCTACACAATAGTGGGAACCAGTAACAACACTGATCATGTCTGGTGGATAGAGGACGGTGTTCTGTACTGGGTGTCGAATACTCTGTCGTACTTCTTGAATGCGACCGAGCTTCTTAAGGTGGCCCAGTCGATGATCGCAATACCAAGCGGAGTGGTGGACTGAACAACAAGCCGTATACGGTCTACGAAGTCGAGGGGCGGTCTGGAGGACGATGGAAGCGAGTTGTCGCTTGGACGCTCGTCGGCCTCATCGTGCTGGTCTTGAGCGTGGCCGGGGTTGCGTACGCCTGGTTCCGGGTGCAGGTATCCGGGGCGAACGACCGTGTGAGCCCCGAGATCAGAGTGGCCCTCACAGACAAGCCGAGCACCACTCTGGTACCCGCCGAGGCAATCGCGATTCCTGAATCGCCGTCGGCCATGAATCTCCTCGTGCTGGGATCGGATCGTAGAGAGGGCGAGGAAGACGAACCGAGTCGATCGGATACCATCATCCTCGTGCATGTGGATCCCGACCGTGACTACCTGTCGCTGCTGTCGCTCCCGCGCGATCTCCGCGTCAACATACCCGGACACGGATTCAACAAGATCAACTACGCGTTCGCAGTCGGCGGAGCGGCGCTCACCATCAAGACGGTGCAACAGGTCACGGGAGTGGATATTGACCACTACGTGGAAGTCGATTTCAACGCTTTTCGTGATATCACCAATTCCTTGGGCGGAGTCTATGTTGATGTCGATCGGCGTTATTACAACGACAATCCGTCGTACGAACTCATTAAGCTTGCTCCCGGCTATCAACTTCTCGATGGCGACCGCGCCCTTGACTACGTGCGCTTCCGTCGCGACCTGAATCTCGACTTCGGGCGAATGGAGCGTCAGCAGACGTTTCTGAGCGCCCTGAAGGAGCAGGCCATGGGTTGGGATCTGCCTTTGAAACTACCACGACTCGTGAGCTCCCTCTTTTCGAATGTCGCCACTGATTTGGGGGCGAACGAGATACTGAAGCTGGCTTATTGGGCCATCAGGCTCGACGGGGAGAACATATGCCGTATCGCTCTTACCGGGGCGGCCGACGAACTCGATGGGGTCTCCTACGTGTTCATAACGAAAGAAGCCCTCGCTGGGGCGGTGACCGACTTTCTGTCGGCTTCTCGGACAGGGGGTACTGCGACGACGGGCGGTTCCGGCGTCACGTCGACCACTTCGACCACGGCGTTGGTCCCCGATCTGAGTGGTATCGAGATCGACGTGCTGAACGCGAACGGCCGCTCCGGCGAGGCCGCGGCGGCAGGGGGGGTGCTGAGCGGCCTGGGGGCGACCGTGGTGACGGTCGGCAATGCCGGCCGGTTGGCCCGCGATACCACGGTGGAGTATCCCCCGGGGATGTCCGAGAAAGCAGGGCTGGTGGCAACCGCGATCGACGCCAAGTCCACCGTCGAAAGCAGCGTGGTGGGGCGGATCACGGTTATCCTCGGCGACCTGTTCGTACTCAGTTCACAGTGGTCTCCTCGTGGTCCTGACACCATTCCGGCCGCAGGCGGTTGGAAGAAGATCGCGCAGATGGTTCCGTACGCGGTTAGAGCTCCGGCCTATCTGCCCGACGGGTATTTCTTCGTCGAAAGGATGCCGCCGGAGGGGGCCACGTACGGGATCAAGGTCGGTCGGGGGACGAAACCCGCCTTCAAAATGTTGTACCGGCTGAAGGAACACGGACAATGGACCGACCAGTACATGGGCATCACGGAGACCACCTGGTTGGACGCACCGGCGGCCTGCGACGGCCGGAGGGTCCGACACGGAGACGTGACCTACACCATTGTCGGCAGCCGAGACAAGGTGGAGCGTGTCTGGTGGAAGGCCGACGGTGTGCTCTATTGGGTCTCGAACACGCTTTCGCACCGGCTGAGCGAGAGCGAATTGCTGGCCGTGGCAGAGTCCATGATCTTCATCCCTGTCGAATGAGGGTCCTCGTCGGGCCGCGCAGCAGCCTGAGGCAGGACCCCGTGGTGACCGCCGTGGCCGAGACCTTGGCCGGCCCTGATGGGGAGATCATCTCTCTTTGGGAGGCGGGAGTGCGCAATCTCTCTCGCCCCTTGAGCCAAGCCGAGGTGGTCTTGCTGAGGCAGGCCTTGGGGGTCGGCGTGCCCCGACGCGGCGTCGAAGAATCCGAGGGCTCTGGGCGGCCGCTCGTGGGATACGTGTGCCGGGGCGTACCGGTACGTGGCACCGTAGATGTGTCGCCTTCGAATAGAGACCGGTTTGTGGCGGTGGCTGATCATGCCGACCTAGCCCAGCGCTCGCCCCTGGTGGGACCGAACGACCCTGATGTGGGCCCGCGATTCCCCAGCATGACCGGCGTCTATTCTCCTTTGACGGTCTTGGACAGTTTGGGCGAGGTCGAAGGTATGATAGTGGGGTCTGGGGTGGTGGCCGGTGTGCGCGACGATGTCCGGCCGACCGTCTACGAAGCCGAGACGGCTACCACACAGGGTCATGTAGCGATGAGTTCTGAATTGGTGCCGGTGGTCATCGTCGCGGCCCACATGGGGCTGCGCGTGGCTGCGGTGCTGGAAATGGGCATATAGACATGCAAAGGAGTCGGAGTGGTCGATCATGACGTGAAGGACACCAGCCTGGCGGCGGCCGGGGTACTGCGCATCGAGTGGGCCGAGAAAGAGATGCCGGTGCTGGCTCTCATCCGCGAGCGTTTTGCGAGAGAGCGTCCTCTGGAGGGCGTACGTGTGGGCGCCTGCCTACACGTGACCAGCGAGACTGCCGGCCTCATGCGGACTCTGGCCGCAGGGGGGGCGCAGTTGGCGCTCTGCGCCTCGAATCCCCTCTCCACCCAGGACGACGTAGCCGCGGCCCTCGTCGTCGAGTACGGGGTGTCTACGTACGCGATCAAGGGCGAAGACCGCGACACGTACTATCGGCACATTCAAAGCGTGATCGATACATATCCTCAGATCACGATGGACGACGGGGCCGACGTCGTGGGCCTGCTTCACTCGGAGCGCACCGACGCGGCCGCCGGAGTCATTGGTGGGACCGAAGAGACTACTACTGGGGTCATCCGTCTGAAGTCCATGGAGCAACAGGGTGTGCTGCGGTATCCAATCGTAGCCGTCAACGAGGCATTGACGAAGCACCTCTTCGACAACCGCTACGGCACCGGGCAGTCCACCGTAGACGGGATCATCCGGGCCACCAACCGCATGATCGCGGGCAAGATCGTGGTGGTCGCCGGCTACGGGTGGTGTGGACGAGGAGTTGCCATGCGGGCCAAAGGCCATGGAGCCGACGTGGTGGTGCTCGAGGTGGATCCGCTCCGTGCACTCGAGGCGATCATGGACGGCTATCGGGTGATGCCGATGGCCCAGATCGCACCCTTGGGCGATATCTTCGTAACCGCTACCGGTGATATCCATGTGATCCGTGAAGAGCATTTCGAGGTTATGAAGGATGGGGCCATCGTTGCCAACACCGGCCACTTCAACGTCGAGATCGACATCCCCGCTTTGGAGGAGATGGCGACCGCCCGCAGACCGATGCGCGAATTCGTTGAGGAATTCACGTTGCCCAACGGGAGGAACATCTATCTGCTGGCCGAGGGTCGGCTGATCAACTTGGCGGCCGCCGAAGGACACCCGTCGAGCGTGATGGACATGAGCTTCGCCAACCAGGCGCTGGCGGCGGAGTACATGGTGAAGAACGCAGCTACTCTGGAGAAACGCGTATACGACGTGCCGAACGACATCGATGAGGAGATTGCTCGGCTCAAGCTGGCCTCCTTGGGGACCAGCATCGACGTCTTGACCCCCGAACAAACTGAATACCTGGCCAGTTGGGGCTTGGGGACTTAGGCGAAGGAGCGGCAGAGGGCGCGGACGATCGACATATCGAAGGGATCGAGACCGTGGAAGGAACGACCGGCGTGAGGGACATCCGCACCGTAGAGTGGCAGGACGGCACGGTGGTGATGATCGACCAGCGTCGGTTGCCTCTGGAAGAGGTCTACCTCCATTGTCGCACATGGCAGGAGGTGGCTGAGGCCATATGTACGATGGCCGTCCGAGGGGCTCCCGCCCTCGGCGTGGCTGCTGCGATGGGCATGGCGCTGGCGGCGCGGGCCGCTCTGCGCTCCGGCGCGCACGCTCGGTTCCGGGAGGAACTTCAAGCTGCGACCAAAGGCCTATTCGAGACCCGTCCCACCGCCTATAACCTTCCTTGGGCACTGAAAGAGATGGAGCGCGTCTGGACAAGGGACGATCTCGCTCCTGACGAGGTCGTGGAGGAGATGGAACGGCTGGCGGTGAAAATCTACGAAGACGATCTGGCCTCCTGCGAAGCGATCGGGGAGAACGGGGCGGCACTCATCCAGGGTGACAACCCGGTCATACTGACGCACTGCAATGCCGGAGCGTTGGCCACCGCCGGCTACGGCACGGCGTTGGGGGTCATTCGATCGGTGCATGCCCGCAATCCCCGTCTGCATGTTCTGGTCGACGAGACCCGGCCGCTGCTCCAGGGAGCTCGCCTGACCGCCTGGGAACTGACGCGCGAGGGTATCTCCATGGAATTGATCACCGACAACATGGCCGGATATTTCCTGAGCAAAGGGGTCATCACCCATGTGGTAGTGGGGGCCGACCGTATAACCGCCAATGGAGACGTCGCCAACAAGATCGGCACCTACACAGTGTCGGTCCTTGCCCGAGAGCATGGGGTGCCGTTCTACGTCGCGGCTCCTTTCTCCACCGTCGACCGTTCCCTGTCCGAGGGGAGCGTCATCCCCATCGAAGAGAGGGCGACCACTGAGGTGACCGGCTTCGGCAGTGTGCGTTGGGCTCCTCCGGGGGTGCGGGTGCGTAACCCAGCCTTCGACGTGACGCCGGCCCGGAACGTGGCCGCCATCATCACCGAGCGCGGAGTGGCGTTCCCCCCCTTCGAGAAGAGTCTGGAAAGACTGGAAAGGGGGGAACAACCGTGAGAGTCATGATCATGGCAGCGGGGATCGGTACCAGGCTGCGTCCGCTGACCGATCTCGTCCCCAAGCCTATGGCGCCCATCGTCAACAAACCGGCTCTCTATCACATCCTACGACTACTGAGTCGCCACGGGCTGCGCGAAGTGATCATCAATCTGCACCATCTCCCGGAGGCCATCACCGGATACTTCGGTGACGGGACGGCCCTGGGGATGGATATCCGATATTCTTTCGAGCCCGAGCTACTGGGGACCGCAGGAGGGGTTCGCAACAACGCCGCCTTTCTGAGTCCCGACACCTTCCTCGTGGTGAGCGGTGATGCCCTCACCGATATCGATCTCACCGGACTCATCAACGCTCATCGCCGCCACGGCTCGATCGCTACCATGGCTGTCAAAGAGGTTGGCGATCCCAGCCTGTACGGTGTGGTGGTCACCGACGACGAGGACCGCGTAGTGGGGTTCCAAGAGAAACCCAGGCTCGAAGAGGCCCGCTCGCGTCTTTGTAACTGCGGCATATACGTCTTTGAGCCCGAGATCATGACCCACATCCAGTCAGCGGGTTTCGACGACTTCGGGCGGCGGGTGTTTCCGGATCTGCTGCGCGACCATGTGCCTTTTTACGCCTACACGTCCGCCGGCTACTGGAGTGACGTGGGCAATCTGCATGAATACATCCGGGGCAACGGCGATGCCCTCGCTGGGAGAGTCGACGTGGAGATCCCCGGTAGGGAGGTCCGGCCCGGTCTGTGGGTAGAAGATGGGGCCACAGTGGCCTCTTCCGCGCGGGTGGAGGTTCCTGTCGCCTTGGGCGTGGGCTGTCACATCGGGGAGGACGCGGTCATCGAAGGCCCGTGTGTTATCGGTGATGGGTGCGTAATAGGAGCGGGCGCTCACGTGGTGCGGACCCTAGTGTTACAGCGGTCCCAGGTACCACCGCGATCCGTTGTGGTCGATGGGATCCTCGGACAGAAGCCGAGCTGATGCGGTCATGAGGCCTGGCCCAACGCTTGAAGTCCCCGCCGGAGGCCGCCGGGAGTTCCCCGGCGCGCCGGGATTCAGATTGGCCGATTGGTGGCGGATGTCGGTCGCCGAACCGGTATTGTCTGTGCTGTTTCCGCCACGTTGCGTGGGTTGTGGTGACTTTGAGTGGCATCTCTGTCCATCGTGCCGGGTCGCTCTTGACGCCATCGGTTGCGATTGCTGTCCGCGCTGCGGCGAGCCCGGACCGACCTCTCTGGTCGGTGGTCGTTGCGCTTGCTGCCTGGGGGTGGAGGTCGCTTTTGCAGGGGCCCGGGCTGCGTTCGTCCACCGGGGGGTGGCGCGTCGCATGGTGACCGAATTCAAGTTCGGCGGCCGCTCGGTTTTGGGCCGGGCGATGGCCGCGTCGGCGGGGCCGGCTTTCCTGGACTATCTGTCTCGAATCGGTTCGGATAACAGAGTCTTTGTCACTTGGGTCCCCAGCCATCGGGTGGCCCAGCGAAGGCGTGGGTACAACCAAGCTGAGGTGTTCGCCAAGGCCCTCGTCGCCCGCGGGGACTCCTTGGCCTGCGGGAGCCTGGTGCGCAAGATCACCCCCACGAAGCATCAGAAGGGATTAAGCAAGGCGGGCCGGCAGTCCAACCTGCGCGGTGTCTTTGCGATCGACGGGCAGGCGGTCTCTCGAGTGCCGTCACAGACTCGGGCTCTGGTACTTGTGGATGACGTTTACACCACCGGTGCTACGGCCAGGGAAGTGTCGTCCATTCTCGTCGTCGGCACCGGCCTGCCGGTGTATGTGTTCACTTTTTCGCGGGCCGTCAGCAGCGATAACGAAAGGCACGACTGAGGGAGGTATGTGGTATCTTCACCGCTCTGCGGATACGCGCGGATCGCCCACGTAACGGGCGGCAGATGTGGAGTCATAAGACGAATCAAGGAGCAGCACCGGCGTGAACCTCACGGTCAAAGGTAGGAATCTGGTTCTCACGGACGCCATCGGCAAGTACGCCGAAGAGAAGCTTGGCAGGCTGGGCAAGTATCTTGTGAACGGAGCCCGGTGCGAAGTCGAGTTGTGGACGGAGAAGAATCCGAGCATAGCCGACAATCAGGTCGTTGAAGTCACCATTTTTACCAAGGGACCGGTGATCAGAGCAAGGGAAGCGTCACCCGACATCTATGCCTCTATTGACTTGGTGTTTGCGAAACTGGAACGCCAAGTCAAGAAATACCGCGGCAAGCTTGTGTCTCGTTACCAGGGCGCTCAGAAGGAAGCAAGGGAGGCTTTTGTCTCTGAGGGCTTCAAGATTCCTGATGGGGCCGAGGAGGCCGAGGCCGAATCTCCCACCCCCACCATCGTCAAGACCAAGCAGTTCATGATCAAGCCCATGACGCCCGAAGAGGCCTGCCTGCAACTGGAATTGGTTGGCCACGATTTCTACGTATTCACGAATTCCGAGACCAGCGAGACGGCGGTGGTCTATCGCCGCCGTGACGGCAACTACGGACTTATAGAGGCTCAGAATTAGGGTCTGGTCGGCGGACGGTCTGCCGCCTGCCTGAGGCCGGTCCCGCGCAAGAGGCGCGGACAATGATCAACGTAGTCGAGAAGGTCCTTCGCTTCGGTGAGGGCAAGAAACTGAAGCAACTCGAAGCGGCGGTGGCAAAAGTGGCTGCGTTCGAGGCTCAGATTTCTCCCCTCTCCGAGGCTGCGCTCCGGGCAAAGACCCAGGAGTTCAAGCAGCGCCACCAAGCGGGTGAGACGCTCGAAGACCTCATGCCCGAAGCCTTCGCCGTCGTTCGCGAGGCCGCCCGTCGCACTACAGGTATGCGTCCCTTCGATGTCCAGGTCATGGGCGCCGTGGTTCTCCATCAAGGGTCTATCGCCGAGATGAAAACCGGCGAAGGTAAGACGCTTGTCGCTACCATGCCGGTGTATCTCAATGCCTTGACCGGGCGAGGCGTCCATGTGGTCACGGTGAACGATTACCTGGCAGGTCGAGATGCGGCCTGGATGGGCCCGGTATACGAATCCCTAGGGCTTTCGGTGGCCGCACTGGACAACAATATGGAGGCGCCCGAGCGCCGAGAGGCTTATCAGGCCGACATCACGTACGGCACCAATACCGAGTTCGGTTTCGATTACCTCCGGGACAACATGGTGCTCCACCTCGACCAACAGGTGCAGCGCGGGCATCATTACTGCATCGTCGACGAGGTCGACTCCATCCTCATCGACGAGGCCAGGACCCCGCTCATCATTTCCGGACCAGGAGAACGGGCCGCCAAGACATACTATGACTTCGCCCGCATCGCCAGACGCCTGCGTCCGGGAGAGGATGAAGACTACGAGGTAGACGAAAAGAAGCGCACCGTGGCCATCACAGAGAAGGGACTGGCCCGGGTCGAGCGCGAGTTGGGTATCGACAACATCTATGAAGACCTCTCCGGTCAACTCGTCAATCACCTGATGCAGGCCCTCAAAGCAGCGGCCCTCTTCAAGCGTGATGTCGATTACCTCGTACAGAACGGCGAGGTGAAGATCATTGACGAGTTTACAGGGCGTGTGCTCGAGGGCCGGCGCTACTCGGAAGGCCTGCACCAGGCCATCGAGGCTCGAGAGGGTGTCAAGATCAAAGAGGAGAACCAGACCCTCGCCACCATCACCCTTCAGAACTACTTCCGTCTGTACGAGAAGATCGCTGGTATGACCGGCACCGCGGCCACTGAAGCCGATGAGTTCCGAGAGATCTACAAGATGGAAGTGGTGGTTATCCCCACCAACGAGCCCATGATCCGCGACGACCGCAACGACCTCATCTACAAGACCGAGAAGGCCAAGTTCAAGGCGGCGGCCGACATTATCAGCGATTGTCACCAGCGACAGCAGCCGGTATTGGTGGGCACCATCTCAGTGGAGAAGTCGGAGCGTCTATCTGAGATGCTTAAGCGCCGGGGGCTCCCCCATGAGGTCCTGAACGCCAAGCATCACGCCAAAGAGGCGGCAATAGTTGCTCAGGCCGGGCAACCGGGGGCCATTACCATCGCCACCAACATGGCCGGCCGGGGTACCGACATCAAGTTGGGCGAGGGCGTAGTGGAGGCGGGTGGCCTGTTCGTGCTTGGGACTGAGCGGCATGAGGCTCGTCGGGTCGACAATCAGTTGCGGGGGCGCTCGGGCCGTCAGGGCGACCCGGGGGCGAGCCAGTTCATCATCTCGTTGGAGGACGACCTTCTACGCATCTTTGGCGGCGAGCGCATCCACCGGCTCATGGATCGCCTCGGCTTAGAGGAGGATATCCCTATTGAACACAACCTCATCTCTCGGTCGGTCGAAAGCGCCCAGAAAAAGGTAGAAGAGCAGAACTTCGAGATCCGGAAGCGGGTGCTCCAGTACGACGATGTGATGAACAAGCAACGCGAGGTGGTCTATCGGGAGCGCCAGCGCATCCTTTCGGGGGAGGATCTGCGTGAAGATGTCGTTGACATCATCGACCGTGTGCTTCGAGGCCAGGTGGCCGTTTTCACCGAGTTGTCTCGTTTTTCAGAAGAGTGGGACTTGGACGAGATGCTCACCGTCCTGCGCACGTTTTTTCCGGTGACACTCACCAGGCAGACGCTGGGCGACCCCACTGAACTCGACGCCGACGAGCTCGCCGACCAAGTGGTCGAGGATGCTTTGAAGGTGTACGAAGCCCGAGAGGAACGCTTCGGAGAGGAAGTCATGCGCGAGATGGAGCGCTGGGTTCTCCTCCGCACCATTGACTCCAAGTGGCGGGATCATCTGTACGAGATGGATTACCTGCGGGAGGGGATCGGCCTCAGAGCTCTGGCCCAACGGGATCCTTTGGTGGAATACACCAACGAGGGCTACAAGATGTTCCAAGAGATGATGGAATCGATCCAGCAGGACTTTGTCCGCTACGTTTATCACCTGGAAATCGTCCGCGAAGACCAGACGCAGGAGCGGGTGGCTTCGCAGAAACTGGCTTATTCAGGAGGCGGAGACGGCAGTCTGGCGCAGAACTTCGCTGCGGCTGGGAGGGCGGCTGGGCCCGGGACCATGGTCGACAGTTCGGCCCAGGCTTACGAGGCTGCTCAGCAGGCCACCCGTACCGTTGTCGCTCCACGCACAGTCGTCAAAGTGGGTCGCAATGACCCTTGTCCGTGCGGCAGCGGCCAGAAGTACAAAAAGTGTTGCGGAGCTTGAGCGGTCGCTCTTATATGAAGAGGTGTGTCGACGTACTGAGTGGCGTGTATACTGCTGCAAATCATGGCTGAGAAGACAGAGAAACAGACCCCCACCCTTGCCGAATACCGTGATCTCCTAGCGGTTCTCCGCGATAAGTTCACGTGGGCAAGGGACTATCTTTGACCCCGATACACTGAAGCGCGACATCGCCGCCCTCGAGGAGATGATGCGCGTCCCCGATTTCTGGGACGATCAGAGCCACGCCCAGAGCGTGAGCGCTCGTTACAGCCGGGCGCGCAACCGCCTGGAAGACTACGAACGCCTGGCCACCGAGATGGATGATTTTGAGACGATCATTGAACTGGCCTGCGAGGAGTCCCTTGAGGACGAGGTGCCCCCCGAATTGGTGGAAGAGATCGAGCGCATCACCGAGGTCGTGGGCGGGACCCTCGAGCGGCTAGAGGAGCAGCGTCTCTTCACCGGGGAGTACGACCCGAAGGACGCCATCGTCAGTATCCATCCGGGCGCGGGAGGCACCGAAAGCCAGGACTGGGCCGAGATGCTCCTCCGTATGTATCTACGTTGGGCACAGGCCCGTGGATTCGAGGTCGAACTTAACGAAGCCTCTGAAGGGGATGAAGCCGGTATCAAGAGCGTCACCTTCACCGTCCATGGTGACAACGCTTACGGTCTCCTCTCGACTGAGCGGGGGGTCCACCGTCTGGTCCGCATCTCGCCGTTCGACTCGGCCGCCCGTCGGCACACTTCCTTCGCCTCGGTGGACGTCACGCCGTTGGTGGACGACGAGGCGGAACTAGACATCGACGAAAAGGATCTAAGGGTGGAGACTTATCGTTCCTCTGGAGCGGGAGGCCAACATGTCAACAAGACCGACTCCGCCGTGCGGATCACTCATATACCGACCAAGACTGTGGTCCAGTGCCAGAACGAGCGCTCGCAGATACAAAACCGTGAGACCGCTATGCGCATGCTACGCAGCAAACTCCTCCTCCTAGAACATGAGAAGCGAGAGCAGGAGATCGCCCGTGAGAAGGGGGAACACAAGGAGATCGCCTGGGGGAGTCAAATCCGGTCGTATGTCCTGGCTCCGTATACTTTGGTCAAAGATCACCGCACTAATTTTGAGAAGGGCAACGTCGAGGCCGTTCTCGACGGGGCGATAGACGATTTCATACGAGAATATGTTTGGCAGAGGTCAACGGGCAAACTGGGCAACGGCCGCAATTGACCTTGGAGCGGTTTTGTCCCGGTCGCTCCTGCCGGAGCGTTTGCCGTGGAGGCTTTTGTCGAGAGTTGCAGAATACCCGAGAGGTATCATGACGGAGGTTACCGGCAACACGTGATCAAGTTCGAAGATGTAACGAAGATCTACCTCCCGAGCACCGTCGGCTTAGAAAAGGTCACCCTTCATATCGAGAAAGGCGAGTTTGTCTTCTTGGTGGGGCCGTCCGGTTCGGGCAAGTCAACTTTCATTCGCCTGCTGATCCGCGAGATCGAGCCCGACCGGGGCCGTATCGCTGTCGGCGGCCGCGACTTGGACACCCTGAGAAGCTGGAAGGTCCCCTACCTGCGCCGGAACATCGGGTGTGTCTTCCAAGACTTCAAACTGCTCCCCAATAAGACGGCGTTCGAGAACATCATGTATGCCCTCGTGGTCACCGGCAACGCGACGAATTCATCCAGAAAGAAGGCCACCGAGATCCTGTCGCTGGTCGGTCTCGGCCACAAAGCAGACAACTATCCCCACGAGCTCTCGGGCGGTGAGCAACAACGGGTGTCTATTGCCCGGGCGTTCGTGAATCATCCGCCTTTGCTCATAGCCGATGAGCCTACCGGCAACCTCGACCCCGAGACTTCGATGGGCATCATGCAGTTGCTCTACCGGATCAACAAGACCGGCACTACGGTGCTCATGGCCACCCACGACCGCGAGATGGTCGACCGTATGCGACGCCGGGTTGTGCAACTCGAGGCAGGCAGGGTGGTACGCGACCAGAAGCGGGGCGGTTATGGGGAGGATTAGCTTCTTCTTCAAAGAGGCCTTCGGGTCGCTGAAGCGCAACTATTTCATGACCGTCGCCGCTTTGGTGACCGTCTTCCTCTCGATCGTGGTGTTGGGCGGGGTTCTGGTATTTGTCTTCATCACCGATGCGCTTTTGCGAGAGGTGGAGAAAAAGGTGGAAATCACGGTGTTTTTGAAGACCGATCCTGATCCCACGGCCGACGAGATCGTCATGATGCAGGAGCAGATCAACAACTGGGTCGAGGTGAAGAACGTCGTATTCGTCACGAAGGAGCAGGCCCTGGAGCGTATGAAGGAGGATTACGCCGATAGCCCCCAGATCTTTGAGAGCCTCACCAGCAACCCTCTCATGGGCTCCTTCGAGATTTCCCTGGTCGATCCTCAGACGGTGGATATAGTCGCGGCACGCTTTGAAGGCGACCCGATAGTCGATGAGGTCAAATACGGGAAGGATATCGCCGACAAGTTGTTCGCCTTCACCGACCAGGCTCGCAACTTCATGCTGATCTTCATCGTACTCCTGGGGATCGTCTCTATCCTGTTGATCTCCAACACCATCCGGCTTTCGATCTTCGCCCGCAAGAAAGAGGTAGAGATCATGAAACTCGTGGGGGCGACCAACTGGTTCATCCGCTGGCCGTTCTTGATCGAGGGCATCACAGTTGGCCTAGTGGGTGCTGTGGCGGCTGTGGCCGTGGTGTTGGCGGCCAATCACTATCTGCTTGGCAAGATCGGTGACAATCTCGCGTTCTTGGCGGTGCCTGTGGACGCTATTCCCTACGCACTGGTCACGCTCGCCCTGCTCGGGGTTGGAGTGGTGATCGGGGCGTTGGGCTCTGCCATCGGACTGCGCCGGTTTCTCAGAGTCTGAGTCCCGCTTGGGGAGCGCGTCCCGTATAGTGGGAGCAACCCCGACCGCGGAGTGGAACGGTTTGGACTGCCCGCAGCGGGCGACGTATCCAAGCACGACGAATGCGGGTCTGCAATCGAAGCAACGAGAGCAGAGCGCAGAAGGGTGCCGGTCATTGGCAAGGCGGAGGGCGCAGAGTATTCTACCGGTCCGCACCTGCAACTCGGGATGGGTGTTAATGGTGGCGTGTCGTTCCTTCGAATTACCTGTGGCAAATGCGTAGTGGGGTGAAGTGGACTCTCGTCGCGGTGGCCGGCATGGTGGCTGCCGCGCTACTGGTCGTGGGCGGCCTGCTCATGGGCATGAACCTGGGGGGCTACGCACTCCAGAGAGAGGTGCTCGAGAAACTCGGATCGAGCTACTACAAGAAGGTTGACGCCAGGGCGCTGGAGGACGGTGCCGTCATCGGCATGTTGACCGGGCTCAACGATCCCTACACGTTCTATATGAGCCCGGAGGACTATGCCGTTTATTTGGAGCGGATGTCGGGCTTCTATAGCGGAGTAGGGATGGTGGTCGAGATGAGTGGTGGGTTGGTCACCATTGTCTCCACATTCGATGATAGTCCCGCTCAGCTGGCCGGAATCCGGTCGGGGGATATCGTCGTAGCGGTGGACGAGGTCTCCACCAACGGACGCAATCTGGACGAAGTGGTCGGGCGGATAAGGGGTCCCGAGGGGACTTCGGTGGTCTTAGAGATGTACCGTCCCGCTCCTACGACCACCACGACTACCGTGGCGAATAGTGATGAAGAGGATCTAACCGTGGGCATGGGCCGCTCCGTTGCCGACCTCACCAGGTTGCCTCCCGGGGGGACGCTCACGACGTACACCCTTACCCGCAGAACTATCTCCATCCCCACTACTACCAGGGAGACGCTCCAGGCGGGTGATTCAAAGGTCGCTTATATCAGTTTCACCACATTCACCGTAGGCTCCGCGTCCGAGTTACGGGCGGAGGTCTCGAACGCGGGGGATAAGGACAAGGTGGACGGAGTCAGTCTCGAGCTCCGCAGTAACGGAGGGGGGATCCTCACAGAGGCGGTCGCGGTGGCCGGGATCTTCATTGCTCCGGGTCAGGAGATCGTCCGCGTCGAGGGGCTTCATTCACCGGAAGAGGTCTATTATTCAAGCGGAGCTACGTATTACGAGGTGCCGTTATACGTATTGACCGACGAATACACGGCGAGTGCCTCCGAGATCGTGTCCGGAGCGTTGCAATACTACGAGCGGGCGACTCTGGTAGGCGAGACGACGTTCGGCAAGGGTTTGGTGCAGATCATCGAACCGCTCTCTAACGGCGGGGCGCTCAAGCTCACGTCTGCGGTGTACTTCACTCCTGACGGCCGCAACATCACCGAGACGGGCATCGCCCCCGACGTAGAAGCGCCGGACGATCCCGCGACGGAGGACATCGACGAAGGCCTAGAGACCGTCCTCGATCTCATCGCAGGCGGCGTCGATCGATAGTGAGAGCGTCCGGGATGTCCGGTTTTCGTCCTCGATTCTTCATCGCGACCACCGCAATACAGAGGGAGACTTCGGAGGGTCGATCGCCCTGCGCGAAGGCAATACCGAAGGACAGTCTGGAAGCTTCTGTATGTGCTCTTAGTCCCGAGGACTCGTACCATGCGCTCAAAGTATTGCGCCTGCGAGAGGGCGATGAGTGCGAGGTGGTGGTAGGGGCCGCCGTTTACGCGGCCACGATCGTGGAGGCGGCATACCCGGTCATGGTGAGGTTGGTAGCTCAGCTTACGGGTCCGGATGTGGGCGCGGACTATCGGGTCTCGGTGGGCCTGGTACAGGCTTTGGCCCGCCCGGCCGTGATGGATGATATCTTCGAGAAGGGGACCGAAGTGGGGGCCTCCTTCTTCGTGCTCGTGAGAGCGGCAGGTTCGCCCAAGAGCTCTGCCTTCCACAATGAAGACCGAATGGCCCGTTGGCGGCGTATCACTTACGAAGCGGCCAAGCAGAGCAAGCAAGTAGTCGTCCCATCGGTCGACTTTGCCGGTCCGCTTGAGGACGCCCTGGACTTACTTGGGCAGGAAGGAACGTCCTCTTTGGTGCTGGAACCGTCTTCTCCGTTGGGTCTGAAGGAGGCGGTCTTGGCTCTCGCGGAGCCCGCTCGATTGGCCCTCTGGGTGGGTCCGGAGGGCGGATGGGCGGCCGCCGAGTTGGACTGCTTCAAGAGGGCCGGCGCGCGGATAGCTCGATTGGGCCGGAGTGTCCTTCGTACCGAGACGGCAGGTCCGGTCGCGGTGGCGGTGGCGCGCCTTGCGCTAGAGGATTGGTAGTATAATCACCTGTTATGGATGACTGCATTTTTTGTAGGATCGCCAGGGGGGACATCCGGGGAGACATCGTGCTGGAAGACGCGGATTTTGTCGCGTTTCGCGACATCGACCCCAAAGCTCCTCAACATGCCTTGGTTGTGCCAAGGGAGCACATTGTTTCGCTGAACGACCTCGAAAGGCGGCCGGGCGACTTGGGTCATCGGCTCCTTCAGTTCATCGTCAGGGTCTCAGAGCGGTTGGGGGTCAAAGAGAGCGGCTACAGGGCACTTACCAACGTAGGGCCCGACGGTGGACAGGAGGTCCAGCACCTGCACTTCCACGTCCTCGGTGGCGAAGATCTCGGAGATGTCCGGTGAGTATACTCGTTGATCTGCAGGAGTCGGTCAAGGCGGCCCTCAAGGCTGGTGACAAAGAGCGGGTGGCCGTCCTGCGCATGGTCGTGTGCGAGCTTCAGAACGAAGGTAAGCGGGCACAGCGCGAGCTCGATGAGGGCTCAGAACTCGCAGTCCTCCGTCGAGAACTCAAGCGTCGGCAGGAATCGATAGAGGCGTTCAGGGCCGGAGGGCGTGACGACCTGGCGGCACACGAGGAACTCGCAGCCGGTATTATCGAAGACATTCTGCCGAAGCAGATGGACGATGCGGAACTGTCGGCCCTTATCGAGAACACCATCGCCGACCTCGGGGCTAAGTCCATGCGTGACATGGGCAAGGTCATGACGGCCGTCATGTCTGCGGGCGGAGTCCGCGTCGATGGCAAAACGGCGTCGCGCCTGGTCAAGGAGCGTCTGTCCTGAGCTCAGGCTCCACCAAACAGATCGATCTGGACAATCATGTGGCGGCCCTTTTGGTCGGCGAACACGATGCGCACCTGCGCACCCTGGAGGGGCTGCTACGGTGCGATATCTACCTGCGTGGCAATCAGCTCTTTCTCGAAGGAGCGGTGGACGAGGTGGAGCGTGGAGAGGCTCTCGTGGACGAGCTCGTTTCTCTGTTGAAGTCCGGTCAGAGTCTAGACGACTCGACGCTTGAACTGGCGGCGTCGCTCAGCGCCGGACAGCGTGACTGGGTTCAGGACTTAGACGACATTGTCACCGACGTGATCCTACAGCATCGCGGACGCCGTATCCGGCCCAAGACCGTCAACCAGAAGGCCTACGTAGATGCCATCCGGACGAACACCATCACCTTCGGCATCGGTCCCGCCGGTACAGGGAAGACTTATCTCGCTATGGCTATGGCCACCTCCGCGTTGTTATCCGGACAGGTGGCGCGCATCATACTCACTCGTCCGGCTGTGGAAGCTGGGGAGAAACTGGGCTTTCTCCCCGGGGGTCTGATGGAGAAGGTCGACCCCTATCTCCGCCCCCTGTTCGATGCTCTCTACGACATGATGGATACCGATCGGCTTACCGAGCATCTGGCGAACGGCACCATCGAGGTGGCTCCGCTTGCATATATGCGCGGACGCACACTCAACGACTCTCTTGTGATCCTCGACGAAGCTCAGAACACGAGCCCCGAACAGATGAAGATGTTCCTCACGCGTTTGGGTTTTGGGGCGAAGATGATCGTGACCGGTGACATCACTCAGATAGACCTGCCCCGGGGTCAGCATTCGGGATTGGTGAACGTCCGCGAGGTGCTGGCTGATATCCGCGACATCGCGTTTGTTTACTTCGATAGCCGCGACGTGGTTCGTCATAAGTTGGTGCAGGACATCGTGGCGGCGTATAAGAAGCACGGTGAACAGCATCTCCCTGGGCGCAAGGCGTCGGCGCGCGGGGTGGCCCAACGGCGTGCTGGCGGTCGGGCAGGCGCCGTAACGGCCGAGTAGCCGCGCGCGAGAATCATGAGCCGATACCGCTTCCTGCTGCGTGAGCGGCTGGCGGACTCACGAGAATGGGTCCAAAAACGTACTCCGTGGCGTTTTGAGGTCGTCTTGCTGGCGTGTCTGGTCGTGGGGCTGACCGCTATTGTCTGTTCTCAGTATCTCCCCTCGCTTCAGGGGCTCTCCCAAGGCAAACCGGCCCCTCGTACAATCGTCGCCGACGAGACCATCACCGTGATGGACACCAAGGCTACAGAGGACTTGAGGGCACGAGTGGCTGCGTTGGTGGCTCCCGTCTACCTCCTCGATACAGGCGCCCTCACCGCTGCTTCTGAAGGACTGCAGGCCCTCCTCGAGGAGGCGCAACGAGGTCGGGAGATGTTGTCTGCGGGGGCGGATTTGGACGACACGGTGGCCCTCCTCGCAGGCGTTGCTCCCAAGACCGTGCCCGAAGCGGCTCTGCGGCATCTGTTGACATCAGACCCGGCCACGTTTGAACACATGCAGCGTCAGACTCTGGGCGCGTTGGAGACGCTGTATGCCAACCCGATCACAGAGGAAGCGCTGGAATCCGCCCGCACCACCCTACGGGCCATCGTAGACCGTCTGGCCTCCGATGCCTCTACAGCCAATGCGGTGTACGAAGTGGCGGCAGGATTCGTGGGTCCGAACCAGGTGGTCGATGAGGCGCAGACAGAGGCGCGCAGGCGGGCGGCCATGGAGCAGGTGGCGCCGGTCATGGTGTCGATAAGTGCCGGCGACATCGTCTTCCAGAAGGGTGAGCGCATCACTGCCCAACACATGCTAGTGCTGAAGGAGTTGGGTCTGGTCGGGGTCCGCTCAGGCTGGAAGGTGTGGCTGGGCATATTCATCCTCATGCTCCTTGAGGCGGCTTTGTTCTCCCGGGTCATGCACCGCTTCAACAAGACTGAAGAAGAGTACGACAACAACATGTTGCTTGCCTTGGTGTTTCTCCTACTACTGGCTACAGGAATAGCAAGAGTGCTGGTCATCCAGCCTCTGTCGCCCTACGTGATACCGGTCGCGGCCATCGGCGTGATAGTGGCGGTGATCCTGAACGCGCGTAGCGCACTTCTGATGGTGGTGTTGACAGCTATGAATATCGGCCTGTTGACCGATCTCGACATGCGTTACGTCTTGGTGGCCGTGGTTGTTGGAGGTCTGTCTTTGTACTTGGTCTCGCGGGTCACCAAACGCATGGCTCTGTTAGGAGTGGGCTTGGTGGCCATGGTGCTTGCCGCCATCAGCATCTTCGCCGTCGAGATGTTCGCCGGAGCGACCGCCCAAGAGGCGTTGTCCGAGGGCACGTGGGGCCTAGCCAACGGCTTTCTCGTGGCCGTGCTGTCTCTGGTGCTCCTGAACGTACTGGAGACGGTGTTCAATCTGACCACGCCGCTCCGGCTGCTCGAACTGGCCGACCCGGCCCATCCCCTTCTCAAGAAGCTGTTGCAGGTGGCTCCAGGGACGTACAACCACAGCATTCAGATGGGCAACTTGGCCGAAGCGGCCGCTGAGGCCATCGGGGCGAATCCTCTGTTGGCCCGAGTGGGTGCCTATTACCATGACATCGGCAAGACCGTGCGCCCCGACTATTTCGTCGAGAACCAGATCTACGTGGACAACCCGCACGACCGCTTGAGCCCCAACCTGTCAAAGTTGGCCATCACGGCCCACGTACGTGACGGTGAGCACCTGGGGCGCGTTTATGGGCTCCCACAGCCGGTGGTGGATATCATCAAGCAGCACCACGGCACTTCGGTGCTGGCTTACTTCTATCACAAGGCTCTGCAATCGTCGAAGGACTCGGTTTACGAGGAGAGCTACCGTTATGAGGAGCAGAAGCCGCAATCGAAAGAGGCGGCTATCATCATGTTGGCCGACAGTATCGAAGCGGCGGTGAGGGCAATGGAGAATCCCACGCGCCGGAAGATACAGGGAGTCATCCAGGAGATCATGAAGCAGAAGGTTCAAGACGGACAGCTAGACGAGTCGGCGCTGACCCAGGGTGATTTGCACAAGATCCGCGACGCGTTCGATCAGGTCCTCCTCGGGCTGGTGGGTCACCGCATACGATATCCCGACAAAGAGGAACCCGAGCGCCCTCGGCCCGACCGCGGCCCGGGCGAAGGACGTTTGAACCTACCACCGAGTGCGACTGCTCCGATGGTCACCCGGGACGGCTCGGGCGGCGAGGAGTGAACAACATAGTCGAGGTGGTAGACCGGACTGGGCGCGGGTGGATCCGGTCTTCGGTAGTCGATTTGATCGAAGCAGTATTGAAGGCCGAGAACGTCGAGGGCGCTTTGACCGTGGTCTTCGTCGGTGGGCAAGAAATGACTGGTTTGAACAGACGGTTCCGTAGTTTGGCCGAGCCGACTGATGTGCTCTCATTCAGATATGCGGATAGTGATGAGGAATGGCCTGCCGATGGGGGCGTGACCTTGGACACCGACGGTACGGACGGGCAGGGACAATCGACCCTTGAGGTGGGCGAGGTCGTCGACTTGGGTGAAGTCGTCGTTTGTCCGGCCGTTGTGGGCTCTTATGCCAATGACGAGGGTGCCGATCTCGGTGAACGGTTGGCCTGGACGGTCGTGCATGGTGTGCTTCATCTTGTGGGATATGACCACGAGAAGGACGAGGGAGAGATGCGCCGGAGGGAGCAGGAACTTCTAAAAGAACTCGATCCCCTGGTGCGTACATTTGCGGCCGAAGCCCGCCGGCAGTGGGATGAGATGTCAGGGTCTCGGGAGGACAGACATGGCTCGTAACGGCCGCAAAACGACGCTGCTCCAGAGCTTCAATTACGCCTTCCAGGGTCTTGTCTATGCCGTCCGGTTTCAACGCAATATGCGCGTCCATTTGATCATCGGCGCGCTGGTTTTGATAGCGAGCGTCTTTCTTAACTTGAGCCGACTCGAGTTCACGGTAGTCGTGTTTGCGGTCATGTTCGTATTGGCGATGGAACTCCTCAACTCCGCGGTGGAGAAGGTGGTAGATATCGCTACCAGTGAGATAGACCCACGGGCCAAAGCGGCGAAGGATGTGGCGGCGGGAGCAGTCTTGGTAGCTGCGATCAACGCGCTGGTCGTTGCCTACCTGGTCTTGGCCGACCGTCTCTCGGTCATCTCGCTCGATCTGCTGACCGCCATCAGGCGCTCCCCGACACACCTGACTATCGTTGCCTTCGGAGTGGTCATGGCTGCTGTGATCGCGCTCAAGGCTTTTTGGCGTAGGGGGACCCCTCTCTCCGGTGGTTTGCCCTCTGGTCACGCGGCGCTGGCGTTCGCAGGGTGGACTGCGGTGACGTTCGTAGTGGGAGAGACGCGTGAAGGGCTCCTTGTGAGCATGATCACCCTGGCGGTCGCGATCATGGTGGGGCAGAGTCGGGTAGAGAATCACATCCACTCCCTTCTGGAGGTGGTGCTGGGAGCGGTGCTCGGGGTTGTTGTAACTACGTTGATATTTCAACTCTGGTTCTAAGGCCCACTCCGACATGACGTTCTATCGTTGAGGATACATTTGGTAGGCAAGGTAGCACCGGCCGGCCACGGCATACCGATAACCACGGGGCGCTAGGTAGGCGCGAACGAGGGAAGGAGGGCGCGATGGATGAGGCCCGGCTGAGTCCCCAATTGGGGCGGTTGATAGATCGAGCCAAGACAGCTGCTTCGCAGGTGAATGCTTCGGATATACGTGCGGAAGTAGTGGCGCTGCTGACTGATGACGGTAGTATTCATTCAGGATACGCAGGGGTGGACCCGGCGACGTCGGACGCATCCGCGGCGGCGGTGGCGTTGGCCTGTGCACAGCGCTGTGGGTGCGCGACGTTCAGGGGGGCCGCGGTGACCGTCGCGCGCGATCTCTCCGACACGGTTCTTCCCAGCCGAGGGTCTCGGAAGGTCCTCGCCGACATCAACCCAGACCTACCGGTTGTGTTCAAGCACCACGGGCGTTGGGTGGTCCGACCGCTTTCCAAGGTCCCCGACCGGCAGCGCAGTCCACGATGAATGGGCCTCCTATCGTTCCCGACGACCTAGTGGTGACCCGGGTCTGCCGACCCGATCATGATTTACTTGTCACCCTCGAGGCCTACGATTTCGAGGCCTTTGGCCTCACCGGGCTACGTACCTACGACTTGGCCGTAGCGGCGCAGGCGGGCGCATTGTACGTAGCCTATCTCTACGACGATATCGCCGGAAGCTGCCAGGTCCTTCGCATGTTCGACGAGCCCGGCTTCTTCTACATGCTGGGCTTCTATGTGCGCCCACACCGGCAGGGAAGAGGAATAGGCAAGGCCTTCGCTCTGGCTGTTGCCCAGGAACTCCAAGACAAGGGCGGGGAGGGTATCGTCCTCACGGTAGCTCCCAGCAACACGGCCGCCCTTGCCCTATACAGGGGGATCGGCTTTGTCGACGAGAGCTACATCCGCCGCTTCTATGGAGAAGGAGAGGATCGTCATATCCTGCGGTGGCGTTTTCCCCGGAAGGACTTGCATGGCAGTGTATGATAGAAGACCTATCAAGGAGGTGGGTGGGTCGTGAGAGTCGAAGAGTTAGCCAAGACCATCGATAGCACAATGCTCGAGGCCACTAGTACGACGGGCGCCGTTGAGTCTCTCTGCCGGGATGCGATCTCCTACCACTTTGCCTCGGTCTGCGTCCTCCCGTACTGCGTGCCGGTGGCCCGTCAACTGCTGCAGGGCTACGACGTCAAAGTGGGCACGGTGGTGTCGTACCCGCTGGGGGCAGACTCACAAAGGACCAAGATCGTGGGCGCCGAGCAGGCGGTCGCGTTGGGTGCGGACGAGATAGATGTGATCATGAACGTCCCCGCCATGCTCTCGGGCGACTTTCGTTACGTACGTGACGAACTGAGGAGTGTGGTCCGAGCCGTGCGCATGACGAGCGTCAATACCGGTCGGGGTCTGGTCTTGGTCAAAGCCAATGTGGAAGCGTACTACCTCGACGATAAGCTGAAGCGACTCGCGTGCAAGATTGTTGAAGACTCGGGTGCCGACTTCATCAAGACTTCAACGGGAGCGGCGCCGGGCGGCGCGACGGCCAAGGACGTTGAGTTGTTCCGTGACCTTCTCCCCGAGAGTGTGGGAGTGGACGCATCCGGAGGGATCCGTACTGCCGAGGACGCAGAGCTCATGATCAACGCAGGTGCGGCCCGCATCGGTACGGCCCACGCGGTCGACATCATCAAGGAGTTCTCTTCAGAGAAAGACTGACGGTCCGGGGAGGCTTGTGTGGGCTCCCGCTTCTTGACCACTGAGGCCCTGATCATCGGGTCGATGCGCTACCGCGAAGCCGATCGCATCGTTACTCTGTATACGCGGGAACGAGGACGCTTAGGGGCCCTTGCCAAGGGAGTAAGACGTACCAAGTCGAAGGTCGGTGGCCGCCTGGAGCCCTTCAGCCTGGTCCGTGTGAGTCTGTACTCAGGGCGGAGTCTGTATACGATTGTCGGTGTCGATACGTTGAGAACCTTCCAAGGGGTGCGAGATGAGCTCTTCCGCATGGAGGAGGGGGCCCGGCTTTTCACCGCGGTCCGTCACTTGTTTCCCGCTGAGGAGGGTAGTACCCCGGCGTTCAATCTGCTGGTTCGTGGCATTGCTCGGCTGGCCGACTCTCCAAATAGGGGAACGGCGCTGGCGGTGGTACTGGCGACGAGGCTCAAGCTCCTCTCGCTACTAGGTTACACTCCTGAGGTTTCCCGGTGCGCCGTGTGCGGTTGCGGTGACCTGCTGTACGGATTTGCTCCAAGCCTGGGCGGGGTGGTGTGCGAATCGTGCGCGACGGCGGGACCGGCTTCGTGCTTCATGTTGAGCAACGGCGCGGTGTCGACCCTACGCACGCTTCTTGATAATCCTCTTGCTGAGATCGACAGCTTCGAATTGGATGAGCAGGCACTCGCCGAGGTGGAGCAGGTGGTTGCGCAAACCTTGAAACATCACGGACACTAGACGGTCGGTGGCCTCCACTCCTCCCTCGGGCTTACGCACTTATGCGAAAGCTCCGTCGGCAACGCGGTTGCTACCGTTGAACTCAGCATGCTCAGTGTCCCCCGTGGTAGTGTCGTTGTCGTCCGCCCTTCGTACTATCATGGGTGCTGACGCTGAGCTGAACCTCTGCTCAGCAGTAGGAGGGTCGATGCGTGGGCGCC
>JAXGNF010000028.1:0-20196 GCA_040768135.1 Thermoleophilia bacterium
CATGACTCCACCCTCTCACAGGTTGGAGCCTCCATCAAAGCCGGAGCGGTTCAGTATCCAGTTGCGCCTTCTGTTGGGTTCCCAGCGCACTGATGTTTGTGACTGCCGAGTCTCCCCAGTCTTTGACCACTCCGGTCAGTTCTGCGCGAAGCTGTTGCGCACCCCGAGCCGTCTCGGCACGGCCACGAGCCATCTCTTCACGAAGAAGCCGTTCGCTCCTGTCCTGTCCTTGTTCGAGACGCCTCACCCAAGCAGCCAGAGGCATCTGGCGATCGCGCAGAAGCAACACTGCGAGTAGGGCAACCGCACAGGCAGCAAGAGCAGTGCAGATGATGACCAAGACCTCGAGCATCTAGAACCTCCATCGAGTGATAAGCCGGTGATCAGCATTGGCTGCGTGCCGGCCTCGCCGCCACAACAAGAAGTTCTCAGCAGCTTAGCAGGCGGCCCGGACAGAAGACCCCTTAGGGCCTCGCGCGAAGCAGGCCATTTCTGCCGGCCATTCAGTCGCAAGACTCGGCCGGCTCTCCGGGCGCGCCATTCAGCCCAGGGTTTGGCCGCGTCGCTCAACCCCTTTGTTGCGTGCCTCTACCGACCGCGTATGGGCCAGCGCTAGGGGTTCGGGGACCCGATGACGGCCGCTCGACCAGGACAGCGCCAGGACGATCGCGCTCGGTAGGTCGACCAGATTGCCGGGCGACACATACACCGGTTTCACGCCACGTTTCAGACGGATCGAAGCCCCTTCGGCCCCCCATTCCTTGGTGAGTACGTAGTACTCCCCACGCTTAGGGCCCGGATCGCGGTCGATAGCATGAAAAGGCGTCTTGGGCACCCCGATGGTGGGCAGGCCGAGCAACACTCCCAGGTGAGAGGCCAGACCCAACCCGCGCTCATGCACCACTCCGTGCCCGTCAACAAAGATCACTTCGGGCCGTACCTCCAACTGCAAGAGTGCCTCAAGTGCCAGCCGCCCCTCTCGGAAGGCCAGATAGCCCGGTGCATATGGGCAGTCAGGCTCACCCTCAGCCGCCCCGGTCACGACCACTCTGAAGCGCCGGTCCAGTACAACGGCAGAGGCCCATGCATACATTCCGTCTTTGGTGTAGGCCACGTCGACGCCGGCCGCGAAGCGTGGACTCGTAGGACCCTCAGCGGGAAGTGTCCGCAATTCGACGCGTTCGGCCAGCCGGATCTGAAGAGCCGCCGCTTCGTCGCGAGTCACCTGCCACTGATGCACTAGCGTGGTCTTCACTCGGGCCGTTCCTTCCCTCTGCCTCCTCCTTCCCTGACTATACTGGAACAAGGCTCATGCGGCGGCTCACATCACAGTGATGAAGCCCACAGTCACAGAGGAGGTATGCGACAGCATGTCGACGCCGGCGGTGGTGGTCGAGCACCTCAGCAAGGCTTTTGGCGACACTCAGGCCGTCGAGGACGTTTCATTTGAAGCCCGGTGGGGTGAAGTGTTCGGGCTTCTTGGTCCCAACGGAGCGGGCAAGACCACGGCCATCCGCATGATGTTGGACATCTTCAGACCCGATTCGGGGCGAGTCGAGATCCTCGGGTCGAGCCCTGACCGAGTCTCTAAGAACCGCATTGGATATCTCCCCGAAGAACGGGGTCTTTACAAAGATATCCCGCTCGAACAGGTCCTGGTGTTCTTGGCTGCGCTCAAAGGCCTGAGCGAACGCGAGGCAAAGAGGCGTCTGACGCCGTGGTTGGAACGGATGGATCTTTCCGACCACCGTCGCAAGAAGGTGCAGGAACTCAGCAAGGGGATGCAGCAGAAGGCGCAGGTTATCGCGACGCTCTTACATGAGCCCGATCTCATCGTGGTAGATGAGCCTTTCGCCGGGCTCGACCCCGTGAACACGCGTTTGATCAAGGACGTGATCCTGGAACAAGTGAGGGCCGGCAGAGCGGTGATCATGTCAACTCATCAGATGTACCAGGTAGAGTCACTCTGTCACCGGATTGTGTTGATCGATCATGGGCGCACAGTGCTCTACGGTCCGGTGGATGAAATCAGACGAGCCTTCGCCGCCAACGCCGTCTTCGTTGAGGGAGAGGGGGACTTCTCCAATGTTCCTCAGGTTCTCGAAGCGAGACGGGACAGGGACGGCTGGCATCTATCCCTGAGGACGGGAGCCGACCCGCAGGACGTCCTGAGGGCCCTTGCCACTCGGCCCGATGTGAGACTCGACCGCTTCGAGCGTGCGGAACCGTCATTGGATGACATCTTCATCAACGTGGTGACAGGCGCTGCTGGAGAGGCCCGGCCTACCCCCGGCGACACGAGGCGACCGGGGATCCGAGGGGCGGTCTAGGTCTACCATGAGCAAGCTCGGGCTCATAGCCCGCCAAGAGTATCTTCGCAACACCCGGCGGCGCAGTTTTCTGACAGTCACCTTCGGGTTGCCTGCCCTGATGATCGCCCTGATGGCCGCGAGCATACTCGCCTCTTCAATGGGCGGGGCTGATGTCGAGTCATTGGGATACGTCGATCGAAGCGGGGTGTTGGCCGGCGGGGCCGAGAATCCGGGCTTTGTCCCCTTCGCCACCCTCGAGGAAGCCACGACTGCCCTTGAGGCCGGTCAGGTGGGGGCCGTTTATATTCTGGCGACGGACTATGGACTTTCGGGCGCTATAGAGCTCTTGTACCGGGACCGGCCGCCTAGGTCGAACCTCCAAGACAGGTTCGAGGCCTTCCTTCGAGCCGGTCTTGTCTCTGGACTGGCGCCCGAGGTCGCTCGACGGGCCCTTGACGGACCCCAGCATACGATGGTCCTTTCTGCGGATGGAAGGCACAAATCGGAGACTCCGGGGCCGTCGGACCTCATTCTTCCTTTCGCCTTGGGCCTCTTTGTCTCGTTCGCCTTGATGGCGGCTTCGGGCTACCTCGCTCAGGCGATCACCGACGAGAAAGAGAACCGAACCATCGAAGTGATGACCACCTCAGTCTCCCCCAGGGAACTCATAGCGGGGAAGGCCGTAGGGTTGGCAGGGGTGGCTCTCTCCCAGGTGGCGCTCTGGGCGATAGTGATAGCAGCCGGGTTGGCGGTCGCCTCTAGGTTCGTCGCATCTTTGAGCAGCCTTGAAGTACCCTGGGGTCTCGTGCTCGTGCTGGTGGCTTTCTTCGTCCCCCTCTTCACGCTCTCAGTGGCCTTGGTCGTCACCATCGGCGTCGTAGTAGCCGACCCCCGCCAAGGGCAACAATGGACCGGGCTGATCAGCTTCTTCTTTCTCCTTCCCCTATTCTTCTCTCCGCTGTTGGGAAGCAGCCCGGACGGACCCCCATTGGTGGCATTGACCCTGTTCCCAACCACGTCGCTTCTCACTATCGCGGTCCGCTGGAGTGCCACGGTCATCCCGTTGTGGCAGTTGGTAGGGGGCTGGGTGATTCTTGCCGCCTGCGCCGGAGCAGGGATCTGGGCCGCTCCTCGGGTCTTTCGGCAGGGGATGCTCCGCTACGGGAGGCGCATGACTCTGAGAAGCCTCGCAGATGCACTGCGGACGCGCGGGTGACCGGATCATGAGAGAGGTGTGGCTCACTGCTAAGTACGAGATACGCACCACTCTGGGACGCAGGTCTTTCTGGGTGACCACCCTCCTGTTGCCGATCGTGGTGATCATTCTAGTATTCTTGCCTGCCGCCTTGCTCGGAGATGAAGACTCTGGACTTCCCGGCCTCGGGACGGACCATGACCCGCAATCCCTCGGCTATGTCGACACGGCGGCTCTGCTACAGCACGAGCCCAAGGATCTGCCTCTCGGCATTGTGCGCAGATACAACAATGAGGCTTCAGCTAAGGCTGACCTCGACGGTGGCCTCATCGACCGTTATTACCTTATCCCTCACGATTACGTTGAGAGTGGTCGTCTTACCGTTGTCCAGGCCCGCTATCAACCGCTACGTGCCCTCGATAGCGCCGCGCTGGTCACCTACGTCCTCAACACCGGGATCACCGGCAACGAATCGACGGCTCGTTTGCTGCTGAATCCCGTGGCCGCATTGCACGTGCACTCCCTCCACCCCACCAGCTACACGGGGACCGACAATCTCGGAACAAGTTCCCTCCTCCCCCATCTTCTGATGTTCGTTCTATATTTCGCACTGGCGATGACGAGCGGTTTCATGCTGCAGAGCGTCTCCAAAGAGAAAGAGAACCGTACGGCGGAGGTACTGCTATCAACCATACGTCCCAGGGACCTCATGCTCGGCAAGATCGCCGGGCTGTGGGTCGTAGGCCTGATTCAGGTGGCGGTCTGGTTGACGGTCATTCTTAGCATCTTCCTGTCGAAGAAAGGGGTTTTTGGTATGGATCTCGCTATCAGCGGTAGGCCGACCCTGAGGCTGATCCCTTGGACCATTGTCTATTTCTTGCTGGGTTATATGATGTATTCGTCTCTGTATGTGATGCTGGGAGTCCTTGCTCCCACTGCCCGCGATGCCACCCAGTTCACGTTTATCGCCATTCTCCCTCTTGTAGTGCCGATGCTATTTCTGACGGCGCTCACAGAACGGCCGAACGGCACCCTTTCCATCGTCCTCAGCGTGCTTCCGCCAACCTCTCCGGTGGCAATGGTGGCCAGGATGGCGAGCGCGCCGGTCCCCTGGCCACAGCCGGTTTCCGGAGCGGCGGGTCTGGCACTCGTCGGTTGTGCTTTTATACTCTTGGCGGGCCGCCTATTCGGGGCCGCCAATCTCCTTTCGACCCGAGCTCTCACGTGGAGCCGCCTTGGAGCGCTGTTGCGACTGCAACCGACCTCAGCAGTGGACGCCCGGAGACGCAGTCAGGCCGGCCTACACGACGCTACTCAGGCCAAGGATGAAGTCCTACTGCAGACCAAGGGAGCCGTCTCGTCGCGGAATGTGCTGATCCTGGGCCTTTTCGGACTCCTCATGGTCGCCTTCGGGATACGGCAGTATCTTCGGGGCGACTCCTTGGGCCCCGCGCTCGCGCTCGCGGGAGCGGCCATCGCAGCTGGGGCATATTACCGATACCAACGAAACCGCTGAGGTCGTATGGTCGTTGGATGTCGATGGGTTTAGCTTAGGGTAAGCTACTAGCAGACTGTCCAACCATACGGAGGGCGCTATGGATGCATACGACATCATGCACGAATGGGACAATGCGGTTGGCAACAACCCGCGTTCCAATGAGCAACTCGACCAGGACGTACCCGCTCTGCTGAAGGACTACGACTACGACGACTGGAAGGCGCGTATTGAAGCGGGGAACGTCAAAGCGATCAAGGCGGGCATGGCGGCTTGGGGACTCCCGATCGAGCCTTTGGGTGCTTTTGAGATAGACGACGCCATCGAGACCCACGAGAGGAGGATGTGGCCTCAATCCAATAACTGAGCGGCGTTCCAGCCCCTCGACTCGCCCTCAGGTCGCGCGCCTATGCGATGCCGATTCGGCTTCGGGCCTGTGTCACCATCAACCACCCAGTCGCCTGTCATTGCCCGGGTGTCCAAGGTCGCCCGGCCGTTTGATGGCGAGAGACGGGTGGCGGTCAGGTCGTTTCGTCGTCGAGTTCTTCTCGCCGCACTCCAAGACAAGAGTAGCGGCCGGTAATTCGTGTGATGAACCCTCTGCGGCCCACCGTGAAGTAGGCGAGCGGCCCTATCCAGTTGATGAAGACCAAGCCGGCCCACAGCCGCCGGCTGCCGCGCACTTCTTCTGGGCCCCGGTGGGCCAAATCCCAAAGAGCCACTGCCAGCAGACCTATCTGCACTGTCGCGAGGATGACAAGGCCCACCTTCCGGCCGTCCGAAAGATCATCCCACCGCACTCTCCTGGCCACGACCACCTCCTTCTAACACCTTGCATCCCGCGGTCCGACCGACGGCACCGACAACTACCCTTTCGGATGCCGTACTACCCGCGACCCTCAGAGTCAGAGTGGGTCCGCCCCGTATCGCTCCGCCAATTCTTGCAACATCACCTGGAATCCCTCGTATCGACCCGGACCAATGATGTCACGCTCGATGCGGTCGTAGCCTTTTCGAAGTGTCTCTTGAGTCTCCTCGGCCAGGACCTGGTCGGCCAAGGGGAAAAGGATAGCCTCTTCGGTGACTATATGCGGGCGGAAAACGTCCACGTAGCCCTCTATAGCTTCCATAGCTCGAGTACGGTCGATCGCCCGCCCTCTCCATAGTCTTGAGCTTTTCCCCGAAGCCGACTCGACCGCCTTGGCAAGCGAGGCGACGTGAGCTCTACCTGATTCATGGTCCCCGAGGAGTCTGCGGATGAGTTGGTGCGTCTCCTCATCAGCTACTTCCCTGAGGGCGGGAAAGAGCCACTGCTCTTCCTTGACGAAGTGACAACTATCAACAAAGACACTCAGAAACTCCACGACTTTTGGCCAGTCTCCCGCGTCCGGGTCCTTCCCGTCCCGCAGGTGTCCGCAGAGCCCATCCAGGATCACGATCACCTTGTTCACAGCTGCGTGCTCGTCGAGACATACGGATGAAGCGGTCATGTCTCTCACCTCCGCCGGGGTCGGCTGACACAAGATCCGTGTGTGTTAGGAGTCTGCCCGCCGAGCGGCAGTCTCGAAACCTGTCGCTCTAGCGCCTACTAATCAACCCGGTATACCTTCACGAGAAACCCTCGCATCTTCGGAGAGCCCATCTCCGGGCTGTACGGCGGTCCGTCGTCGGTGAGTATGTTCAAGTTGGCTTCGTCCCAGCCGAACAGTTCAGACTCGCCCCGCTCGGGGAACCACCACCCGTAACCTGCGCTAACCACTCGGGGGTCTATGTCCGCGTCGAGTGTCGCCTTCTGCCTGATACGGCCGCGTCGGTTCTCAATGAACACCATGTCTCCCTCAGCGATCCCCAGAGCCGCAGCGGTGTCCGGATGGATGATGACCAAGGGCTCCGGCTTGATCTTACGAAGCTCCTGCAGGTATCGATCCTGGGAATGAACGTATTCCGGCTCGTGCGCACTAGTCAGCACCAAGGGATACTCAGCAAGGAGTTCCGGTGCGCTGAGAGGTGTCTCTTCGGGTTCATGATAAACAGGCAGCGGCTCGTACCCCCAGCGTTCACAAAGGCTGGAGTACAACTCGACCTTGCCGGACGGCGTGCGAAAGCCTTTCTCCAAATATGAACGGTATCGCGAGGTCGATGACACTATTCCCGGCCGACGCCGCAACTCATCAAAGGTCAGTCCCATAGGTGCCAAATAATCATCAAGTAGGCCGGACAGGTCGGGGGCAAAATACTCTCCTAACCCCAGTTTGTGAGCCAACATACTGATGATCTCGGGGTCCGAACGGCACTCTCCGACCTGTACCACCTTCTGTTGCGGCTCCAGGCACACGGCTCCGCCGGCCGTACGCGCCACCACCACTCCGTCGGTTTCCAAGTACGAGGCTGCCGGTAGGACGATATCGGCCAGGGCAGCCGTAGGTGTCATCACCAGGTCGACCACGAACAAGAAGTCGACGTGTAGCAGAGCCTCGCGTACCCGGCGTGAGTCGCTCCAGGTGAGTACGGGGTTGCTCCCGAATATGCCGAGCGCCTTGACCGCATAGGGCTTCTCTTCAAGGATGGCTGTTAGCACATGTTGGGGGCGAACCTCCACTGGTTTCCAGACGATATCGTCCCAAAGGTCGTAGGCAGGGAAGTAACCGGCCTGGGCATCCAACTTCTTGCGGTCCTGCTCGGGGGATAGCAGACTCCGTAGGACGGTCCGGTCGTTACCTTCCCCCAGGATGGCGCCTTCGATATGAGCCGTCCCCCCAGGCACGTCCAACGCTCCGGACAAAGCCTGGAGAATGGCGAACGCCCGCGCGCACTGAGTGCTGTTGTAGGTGTCCTCGCTCGCGTTGCCGTTCCAGAGACAGGCCGGGCGGCTGCGCCCGAAGAGTCGGGCAGCCGCCACGATTTTTTCAGCTGGGACCCAGGTTATCTCAGCAACCTTCTCAGGCGGATACGCTCGGACGTGCTCCTCAAGACGATCGAAGCCGACGGTCCAACGCGAGACGAAGTCGGCATCATAGAGCTTCTCACCAATGATCACATTGAGCAGCCCTAGAGCCAGCGCCAAGTCGGTGCCCGGGCGTGGGCGAAGCCATATATCGGCCCGCTTAGCAGCTGGGATAGCGAGAGTGTTGACCACGATCAGTGATCCGTCCGGCCGCAGCGCCGGGTCGGCGTTCTTACCCCACAGCAAGAGGCACTGCGGGCCGCCTGGCAGATCAGGAGCACCGTCGAATCCGTAGGTCATGAGGCGCGCGCTGGCGCTGGGAATGTAGCAGGTGTTGTCGATACTGGTGACGTTGGGGGTTCCGAACGTGTTGCCCAGCTTCGACACATAGTCGGCGTGACGCCCGTAGATTCCTTTGGCCAGGCACACCGACTCAGCCCCGTGACTCTCCTTGGCGGTCGCTAGTTTATCCGCGATGGTGTCAAGCGCCTCGTCCCATGAGATGCGCTCCCACCGGCCACCACCTTTCTCCCCCACGCGCCGTAACGGATATAACAAACGACTGGGGGAATAGAGGCGCTCCAGACCGACTGTAGCCCTATCGCAGAACTGCTCAGGGCTTCCCCCCGCTCCGGCCGCGCTCTCCACACGCACCGCCCGCCCCTGCTCCACATGGACCAAGATGGGGCAGGCCCGCACGCAGTCCTGACAGGCGGTTCTCACCACTCTGTTATCACCGGCATCCGACATGTGTACCCATCCTCCTCCTGAGTAATGAAACGGCCCAGCGCACCGTCCACCGACGCTCGATGCCGGCCGAGTCTAGCTCCACACACGACAGACTCCACGTATATAGTCGCACACCCTACAGCAAAACGGCGAATCCGGGGTAGTCGGAGGCAGACGATCTATGAGTCCACCATAGCCACTATTCATTCCTCATCCTTCGCCGACCGGGTATCAATCTCAGGCTCAGCATTGCCGATAGTAGCTTTGGAAACCAATGGTTCTTTGGAGATATAAAAATGTTGCTAGAAGGGTCCCTAAGCAAATTCAAGCTGGCCCACGTGCTGCAACTCCTTGCTCATACCGGGGCAACGGGAGTGTTGGAGGTACAGAACTCCCACGAGTACGGCTTCATCTACCTCGTGAATGGACGCATAGAAGGTATCTCTTTGCCCTCTTTGACCGGACAGAAGCTGGGCGCCCGTCTCGTCCAAGCCGGATACCTCACTCAGGAGCAACTTACGGAGGTGCTCGCTGATGATGCCTCTCTCTCCCGCGACGAAAGAGAAGCAGAGTTACTGGGACAGCGGCTTATAGCTAAGGGATACGCCTCCGAAGCCAAGATCCGCGAGATCGTGAGGCAGCAGGCCTCCGATTGGCTCTTTCGTTTGGTCCAATGGCAAACCGGGTTCTTCATTTACAGCGAGCCGAAAACGATGCCCGACTTCCGAGTCCAGATCCAGGCCGAGTTGAGGGATCTCCTTGTCGAAGCGAATCAACGAATCACCGACGCCCAGCGTGCTCACCATACGAAAGGGCAGGCAGTGCACGGACTGTGCTTGGCGTGTCCGGTCTCCAGCGAGTGTTCGGAAGCCATCAAAGCTCGATATCTCCGCAAAGACGTGTGTTTGTGGCGAAGCATGAGTGGATTCTCGGAAAAGAGCCGAGTTCCTACCTACCATGCCCCCGAGCCCCCCCGGCCGCAACCTCACCCCACCCACACGGTTCTCGACGCATCCTTGCACTGGTAGAACCCGTCCATGCGGCCGGGCTCCGCTGTTGCGCCGGAGCCCACGACAGTGGACAATGTCTCGGACGGCAATTGATACGAGAGGCAGCCCCGTTATGCCACGCCCCCCTGACGATCAAGTCGCGGCCCGACGGCGTATTGCTGTGGCCTACGACCCTGCTCTGCTGGAGAACGCCGGCCGTCAATTGGCCGATCTTCTAGCCATCAACCTCGCTCGAGCTCAATGCTCAGACGGCCCGGTCCTCCCCTGGATGGAACCGGCTGATGCTGTTCGGGACGCGCGGACCTTCTTGCGTGGACCCAACGCCCCCCCTCGACCCGGCCCCAACAATAGACTCCCTGAGTCGCCCCAGGGCCCCCTCACGGATCATTTCGCCGACCTTGTGCGGACGATGCTCGATCGAGGTTTGAACCTGCACGACCCGCGATATATCGGCCATCAGGTGCCGGCGCCCGTGCCCCTCGCCGGCCTATTTGACGCCGTTGGATCGGTGACGAACCAGGTGATGGCCATCTACGAGATGGGACCGTGGGCCACGGCCGTTGAGCAGGCGATGGTCGAAGAACTGGGCGAGGCCATCGGTTGGCCACCGGGTTCTTTCGGGGGCTCTGTTACGCACGGCGGGTCGTTGGCCAACCTGACGGCCCTGTTGACCGCCCGTAACATCGTGCTCGAAGAGAGCTGGGAGAAGGGTCTGTCGTCTCAAGGACCGCCGCCCGTCCTCCTTGCCCACTCCGACGCTCACTACAGCGTGGCCCGGGCCGCTGGGATCCTGGGCTTGGGCAGCCGCGGGATTGTGCGTATCGGCCTCGACGACCGCGGACGGATGGATCCCCAACTGCTTGAAGCTGAACTCATACGTTTGCGGACAGACGGCCGAAGAGCCGTTGCGGTCGTTGCCTGCGCGTGCGCCACACCGACGGGAGCCTTCGATCCATTGGAGGAGATCGCAACAGTATGTCGTGAGCACAACACCTGGTTGCACGTAGACGCTGCCCACGGCGGGTCTGCCGTACTCAGCAACCGGCATCGACATCTGTTGGCCGGTCTCGAATTAGCCGACAGCGTGGTCTGGGACGCTCACAAAATGCTCTTCGTCCCCGGCCTCTGCGCCTTCGTGCTCTACCGCAAGAAGAGCCACGCATTCGAAGCATTCCGCCAGGAGGCGCCCTACCTTTTTGACCCCGCCGCCCCCGGCTTGGCCGAATACGACAGCGGCATGAAGACGGTGGAGTGTACGAAGCGCGCCGCGGCCTTCGGCCTGTGGGGCGTCTGGGCGCTGTTCGGACGGCAGTTGTTCGCTGATATGGTCGATGTGACCTTCGCTCTGGGCCGCACTTTCTACGAGAAGCTCTCGGAGGCCGACGATTTCGTCGCCCTGCATGAGCCCCAGTGCAATATCGTGGTGTTCCGCCATGTACCCCCCGAGTTGGCTCATGCATCTGGCGACCGCATCGGCGATTTCCAACTCGAACTACGACGTCGTCTCATCGAGTCGGGCGAGTTCTATATAGTGCCGGCCGAACACCAGGGCATCGGCGCTCTGCGCGTCACAATCATCAACCCGTTGACCACTCCCACTCACCTGGATCGGTTGATGGACGCCCTACGGCGCCACGGACAGGAGCTGCTCAGATCCCTGCCCAGTTGAGAACGGCTCGGTGTTGCGCTAAGGCGAGACGCAGTGAACGACGATAACAATGTTGACTGCAAAACGCCTCTACGACTAAGCACCGGGAGACCGCACATGATGACACTCTACGAATGGCGTGAAATGAGAAAGGAGCGCTCTCGCAGACGGACGGTCAGGCGCTTAACGCGCTACACGCGTCTTACGGAGACCGAGCGAAAACTGCAGGTGCTCGAGACGTTCAAAGACTGGGGCGTGATCACAGAAGAGGAGTACCTGCAACGCAAGGCCGAACTGGTCCCCAGGTATATGTCGGCCCGTACGTCGGGATAGAGAGTACCCACTCTCCCCTTTCGCCCCTCCCTCTTGCCTGCTTGCGTCCCTGACGACCGAAAACACCCGATCGTGGTCCTCCCCGCGGACTGTTTCTTGCGCTACTCTTCGCGCCTCCCTGGCGTGACCGCTGTTCACCCATAGCCTTCAGTGCGGACGACGATCATGGTTCGCGCAGGCGGCCCTCGCCGGGTAAGATGCTCTTGTTCAATACGACAACTTCGTGTCCAACCCTCGTCGCGGACGACGGGTTTCGGACGAGATCGCACCAAGGAACAGGAGTTGAGATGGGCCGCTGTCAGGATTGTCGCTTCTACACCCCCTTCTCCGACAAGCCGGGTTGGGGATACTGCCGTCGATACCCACCTTCAGGCTGGAGGGCTACCTCGATTTCTGTGACGGCGGAGTTTCTCGGCCGGGCGGCTCTGAAGTCGGCGCGCGCCGACGAATTGCGCGTTCGCTACGAAGGCAGGATCAAAGGCATGTGGGAGCAGCCTCAGATGGAACTCCAGGACTGGTGCGGCGAGTATCAACCCCAAGCAGAAGTGGAGCCCGAAAACCTCCCGGAAACGGACACCGAGGCCGCCCAAGGGCAGTAAGTCGAGTCGGGCGGGAGAACGAAGCGGATCCAGGTAGAGCAGCATACGCGACCAAGTGACACCGGTCGGCTTCACCATCAAATATTAAGACGACACTCCAGGAGAGACCAACCCATGACCCAGCCTATGCCTTCCCCTCGAGAGGTGGTATTGACGTTCTACGAAGCCGCCCTTAACGAAAGAGACATCGCCAAAGCGCAGGAGTTCCTGGGCGACACCTATATCCAGCACAACCCGCTGATCGCAGATGGTCCAGAAGCTTTCTTGCGATTCATCGAGTTCCGGAGACAACACCATCCTCATGCCCGAAATGAGATCAAACGTGTCATTGCTGAAGGCGACCTGGTCGTACTGCACGTACACTCGGTCCTCGTGCCGGGTACCCCAGGACGCCGCATCGTCGACATCTTCCGAGTCGAGGACGGCAAAGTGGTCGAGCATTGGGACGTCATCCAGGACATCCCCGACCAGGTTTACCCCCCGCTTAACAACAACGGACTGTTCTAACACCGACGAAATCGCCATATCGGAGAGCACCAACATCCCAGGGCCGAGCTCCAGGCATCGACGGACCGCGCTTCAGATATCCGGGACTCCAACATGGATGAGCCGGCAGCCTTCTCTTTCTCTAAGCCGGATGCCCGGCCGACACGCATAGCAAGCGGCCAAGCGGGGAACAGTTGCGAAAGAATGACGGTAAAAGATGAGCGAGTATGTATTTCACAAGATAAGCGAGGACTGCGATGTTTAGGCTACCGAGCGAGGGCGGCCATGAGTGATAACGAAGCTGCCGACCAGTCTCTTGACTGCATCGGTCTTTTCTGTCCCCAGCCGCTATTACAGACCCGTGAGGCCATCGATAGTCTGGAGGTCGGTGAGACCCTCGAGGTGCTTGCCGATGATCCGGCTGCAGAAGAAGATCTTAAGAGATTCGCCAAGCGCACTGGTCACGATATGGTCTCCATCGAGGACCACGGCGACTACAAGAGATTCTTGATTCGCAAAGGACGCTAGGAGGCACCGGTCATGAGAGACAAAGAGGCGTTCCTATACGCACCTACTACCATTGATCCGGCCCGGCGCCGTTCCCCCCTGGCGCTCAGTTCAGGCGCCACGGTGGGGCTCTAGGGGATCGCCATGACGCTCACAGGCAAAGACGAGGTATATCTCGACTATCAGTCCGCGCGGCCGGTCGATCCCCGAGTGGTCGAAGCCATGCAACCCTACTTCACCCAGCGCTTTGGTAATCCATCTTCTCTGCACGCGGTCGGCGACCGCGCCACTGAGACACTCGAGACAAGCCGGGCTGCTGTTGCAGCCTTCATCGGTGCGCCTCCGGAAGGGATTGTGTTCACCTCCGGTGCCACTGAATCTATCAACTTGGCATTATTAGGCTACACAACCCGCAACAAGCGCCTTGGAAACCATGTGATCATCTCCGAAGTGGAGCATATCTCGGTGCTCAATATCGGTAAGTATCTGGAGAAACAGGGTTTCCGCGTGTCCAGGGTGCCCCCGGACCAATTCGGTCGTATTAGCCTTGATAAGCTCCGAGCCCGCATCACCGATGACACAATCCTCGTCTCGCTGAGTTGGGCGAGCAACGAGATCGGCACGGTGCAACCCATTCCCGCAATCGCAGAGATGTTACAGAGTACTGGGATAGCGCTCCACGTTGACGCAGTGGCGGCCGAAGGCCAGCTTCCTATCGATATGAGCACGGTGCCAGTGGATCTGTTGACCATATCCAGCAACGACATCTACGGCCCTCCCGGAGTGGGCGCGCTCTACATCCGCAAGGGTGTGCGACTGGCCGGGGTCACCATGGGGGGCGGACAAGAACGGGGTTTGCGTTCGGGCACCGAGAACTTGCCCGGTATCGTGGGCATGGCCGCGGCGGCCAGAATCGCGGCTGACGAGATGGCGGCGGACGCTCCCCGGATGGCCGCCATGCGTGACCGGCTCATCCAAGAGGTTCTCTCCACCATTCCTCACTCCCATCTCAACGGTCACCCGGTGGAACGGTTGCCCAACAATGCCCACTTCCGTTTCGACGGTATCGAAGGCGAGTCGCTCATCCTTTCTCTGCGAGATGAAGGGATAGCTGCCTCTACCGGATCGGCCTGCTCGTCAAAAACTCTTGAACCCTCTCACACCCTTATTTCCTGCGGACTGCTTCACGAGGAGGCCCATGGCTCGCTCGAGTTCACCTTCGGCCGCTTCAGCGAAGACTCCGATGTGGATCGTGTGATGCAGGTCCTGCCTGGCATAGTGACCCGTCTGCGGCGGATGTCGCCCCTCTACCGCACGGTTTAGGAGGATCCCATGAAATCTACTCAATACTCTGAGAAGACCCTTGACCACTTCCGCAATCCACGCAACGTGGGTGTCCTCGAAGGCGACGATGTCGCTCTTGGTCGCGTAGGCAACCCCGTGTGCGGCGACCTCATGGAGATGTATGTGCGAGTCAAAGATGACCGCATCGACGACATCAAGTTCCAGACGTTCGGATGTGGGTCGGCGGTGGCCACCTCCAGCATGATCACCGAACTTGTCATGGGTAAGACGCTCGATGAGGCCCTCGAGGTCACCCGAGCCGACGTAGCCGACGCCCTCGACGGCCTACCGCCGGTCAAGATGCACTGCTCCAACTTGGCGGCCGACGCTCTGCATGACGCCATCAACAATTGGCGCGCAGGCAAGCGACTGCAACCGTTCGATGCTGAGGAGATCGCCGCCGCTGGTAAGGGCTGCACTGCAACGGCAGCGGTAGCCGCAATGTCGGCGGCTGTCGCCATCCAGGGAGCCGAGGAATATGTCGGCAAAGGTGTCTACAACGCCGTCGACGACGTCTCAGTGTTGGCCGATAAACGCGTACTCGTGCTGGATAGGGGTACGGCCTCGGCCCGATTGGCGCTGGCACTCACGGCCGTCACTCCGCGCGCGATCTTTTTGACCGAACTCGACACGCTGGCCCTTCCCGACGACCTGGCTACGGAAATGAAGCGCTCTGAGGTGAAACTGCTCTACCAGTCGCGCTTATTGGCCATACGCGGAGAGGGCGAGGTTGAGAAGGTGCTGATCCACGACCTAGACGAGAACGACGAGTACGAACTGTTTGTGGACGCGGTGGTTCTGCTGAAGAACTGACGACCTGCAAGGTGATAGCCTGGAACACTCAGGTTACCGTAGGCCCAAGCGATGACCGGCTACCTGTTGGCGGCCACCTATCGGATGATGACCGGCTACCTGTTGGTAACCAGGCATACGATGGTCGCCGACCATCTCATGGCATCAGTTGCCTCGTGGTGAGCGACCACCTCATGGCATCAGTTGCCTCGTGGTGAGCGACCACCTCATGGCAAACGATCGCCTCATGGTGACCCGGCACTTCCTGGTGAGTGGCCGTCTGACAGCCGCGCTGATCGTACCGGCGTGAGGGAAAACCTGTCGAATGAGAAGTCGACGAACTAGGAGCGATCCATGAAGAAGACTGATTACCGAGGTTATTTCTCTGAGGAGATCATCAGGACCAGCCCCTACCCGGAGATTACCTCCCCGGCCGTGAGTTACACGGGGGGAAAGGGCGGAGACGACCTTACCTTCGATTGGAACTGCGTCGCCCGCTCTCTGACGGTAGAGGCCGTTCCTCTTAGTTTCGACCGCGACCGCTTCCTCTTCTTTGCCGGGACGGACCTTGACGATTTCCGGCAGTTCGGAGCCCAGGTGCACCTATCTTTGGGACCCGAAAAGACCGAGGTGGTGATCGACCAACCCACACTGGTCTACATTCCTCGTGGGTTGGCCTACGGTCCCCTTTCTTTCACCGACGTGAAGGCCCCCGTCGTCTGGATGGATTTTTCGATCGCTCCCCGGTTTTCCAAACAGTGGACCGGCGGTGACTATGAGCAATACCTGGCCACTCCCAACATCGTAGGCGAGACCTTCCACACGAGAACCGAAGTCGGCGGCCACCCCCTCTCAGAGCAGAAGTGGCCCAAACAGCAGATGGTAGTCATGGGGGACGCACTGGGACCAGAAGGGGCCAATTTCTGTCTGTTTTACTACGCCGTCTCGAGCCCCTATTACATGATGGAGCCCGCACATTCCCACGTTAACGATATGTGGCTCATCAATCTCGGCGGCAACGCCCTGAACGTTGAGGAGTTCGACGCCGAGATCACCATGTGGTGGGGAGAAGAGGGAGAGAAGATCGTCATGGACTGCACCTCCGTGGCCCAGATCCCCCCCGGCCTACTCCATCGAGGCCTCTTCTTCGATCCGGTCCGAAAACCCTATGTACACATCCACACCTACACGGCTCCTACTCACGGCAAGGCCGTGATCGTCGACGAACACGTGAAAGGTGCGGGACCCAACCCGGCCACAGGCGCTCCGACAGGTGAACGCACCGACCGGTAACGCCCCAGCCATCCTTCTCCCGATCGATCACGCCTCAGTCTGAACGGTCCGATATTTAACGCGCGGGCCGTCCGGGCTCTCACGGGTAACGTCCCTGCCGTACGGTTCCGACTCGTGGGGCCTCGGTCCGCTCGCTACGCTATCCTGTGCCCACTATCACCGATTTGCCGACAAGGAGGACTTATGGACATGGAAGTCTACTTCCCCGGGAACAGAAGGGTTTCTGCCCGATATGAAGGTTTCGTGATCGACACCGATCAGTCTGTCGAATCCGGGGGCGACGGAAGCGCGCCTGCTCCCTTCGACCTGTTCCTGGCGTCCATCGGCACCTGCGCCGGTATCTATGTTCTGAGATTTCTGCAGCAGCGAGGACTCTCCACCGAAGGAGCAGGCGTGGTCATGCGCCAGGAACTGAACTCCGAAGGCGATACGGTCACCAAGCTTTCGCTCGATATCAAGCTACCCGCCGATTTCCCTCCCAAATATCGAGAAGCCGTCATACGGGCTGCGAACATGTGCGCCGTCAAGCGGCATCTTGAGAACCCACCCTTGATCGAGACTCAGGTGGTGATCGGGTAGCACGGCTCCCGGCCGGGTCGCGCACTCCCTCAGACCAAAGCCTCGCCTTGAACGACTCCCGCGAGACCTGCCGTCAGCACTCACACGCCTCCGAAGCCTGTTTTCATTCGTCCGGTCCTTGCGATCTCGGTCCCCCATGCCCGCCTCGTCGACCAAAGATCACGTATATGACACCGGCCGTGGCTCCTACCAAGGCGAAAAGCGCCAACAACTCGTAGCCCCACAGATAACCCCGTTGACCCTCTGCAGTGCCGTATGCGTCCAACAGCACGCCGAACAGCCAAGGTGCGAGCAACGTCGACACCGGGTTAACCAGGTTGATGAAACCGCCCGCGGGTCCCACCTGCTCCATGCGCGGGACGATCTCGGGTATCGATCCCAATACGGGCGGAAATAGGGCCATGGTGATGAACCCGGCAACCACTACGCACACCAGCACCACCGCCACCCAAGGTATGAACGGGATGAGAGCGACCGCGACCAACAGCACGATCATGCCGGCAGCCAGCACGAAAGGCTTGCCCCAACGCGCCATGGCCGCAGCCCCACCGATATTGCCAAAGATCTGGGCCACTCCCAGTCCGGCAGTCAGGTAGGCCGCCAACGCCAAGCCGGCGCCTCGCTGGTCATGGAGAAATGACGGGGTCCAAGTGAGGAGTCCAACGAAGTTGGCCGTAACGCCGATATTGATCAGAATGAGCAGGAAGAGCCTCCGGTTCAGAGCTATCGCTCCGATGCCGCGCAACAGACTCCCCAAAGAGACATCCGCCCCTCTCGCGCTCGGACGCGATCGTACTACTGAGTTCAGTGCGGCCAGCAGGGTGAAAAAGAGGGCAACGCCGGCCGTTGCTAAGAAGACCGCTCGATAGCCTCCTGCTTTGTGAATGCTGGGCATGACGAGGAGGGCTACCACCACTCCGAGACCGGTGCCACTCCCAAACACACCCAGGGCCCAATCTCGGCGGCGGCTATCAACGCTCTGGGCAATGAGAGCATTGCTCACGGGTACGAAGGCCGAAGCCCCGGTACCCTGCAGAAGTCTACCGACCATGAACCAGGGATAGCTCCGCGACACTGCGAAGAGGATGAGTCCCGCAGCAAGCAGAAGTCCTCCCAGCAAGAGGGTCCGTCCGCCCCATCGTGCCCCCAGCAATCCCATGGGGAGCGCGCCCAGGGCAAACGTCACCATGAACACCGAGGTGAGGAGTCCAATCTGAGAAGCCGAGAGCCCGAGGTCGTCTTTGAGTTCCGCAGTCACGATCGGCATGAGGGTCAACGCCATGCTCGAGGCGACGGTTAAGCTCGTCAAAGCCAGAGCCAGCTGGAATGTCTTGCCTTTGGTAGCAATCATGAGGTGGGGTCTTTTCTCGCGGGCACGGTCCTTCCTTTGTCTGTGCGTATTGGTGATTTTGATGGGAGTCGGTCCCCATCGTGCTACAGCATACTGCAAAGGTCGAGCAGAGTCGCTCTTGGTCCGGTCAACGAGAGGCTGTCCTGATGCCGGATGGGAACGCCAACGAGAACCGTCGGAGGTCTCTTCCTGCCCGTTTTCCAACTATAGGGTGTAGAGCACCGCCCACATTGCCGACCAACGATGACTGTTCGGGGAGAGGCGCCGCGTTCACTGAGTCCAAGCGCGACTTCAGGATCTACCGGGTGCTGCAGGGCAAAAAGTAAAAGACATCCTGACGGCTGAAAGCCAAACAAAGAAGAGCAGAGCCCTGAGTGGACTCGCTTTTCACCCTCCAGCGGCCCCTACTTTGTTCCCGCCTCACTGTACTCTGCGGTCATTTATCTCCGCATTTCCTCCGCGGGTCCCTTTGTAAGTTCCTCGGATGCTGCGTCTGAACTCCCAGGGCTCCAAATGCAGTCTACCCCGTTCTTCCTGTACTTAACCTGAACGGCTGACCTGGTGCCCACCTCCAACGATACAGGCACTCCTCGAGCCCCGACTCGCCCATTCAACGTTCGGGCTCCCTCGCCGTACCGGTCACACTCAACGCATGGCGGCCGAATAGACGCTCTGTCACGGCCTTACAGACCAGGAGCCATCTGGAGGCGGCAGCCGTCTTTCCACTATCAGTGTCATCCCCTGGATGTCGACCACTGTAGTTTTCTGGCCAACCGCGACGGGTTGTCGGCCATCCCTTATCTCGGCCCTCCACAACTCCCCCCGCACCTTCACATATCCGACCGGGTCAAGGACGTCTATCACGGTTGCCTCAAGACCGACAAGCCCCTTAGTGGGTCTGTTGTCGCCGTATTCGTAGGCCCTCCGCACTCTGGGGAAAAGAGCCACATCTTTCACTACCCACAAAACCACGGCAGTCGGCACCACCCAGGAGGGGATGCCTAGGAAATACCGCGCAAAGATCAGGACGACAATCACCAGTACCAGTTCGGCCAGGTGGATCAGCGCGTATTTCAGGATACTTCTTGAGCCCAACACGACCCCTCCGGGAGTAGTGTAGTTCATCGCTGTTGTGGGGATTACTTTGGAGGTGTTCTTCCATCGAGACAGACCGGTCGTCCGGCACGACCATGATCATCGCACACAGCGCAATACTCAAAGGAGGGCGCCCTATGAGCGACTGGGATATCAAGACGATCGTGTTGGGCTACGACGGTTCCGAGGGGGCGGACAAGGCATTAGGGCTGGCCTCCGCCCTTGCGCGCCGACACGAAGCTCGAATCGTCATCGTCACCGCATACGACCTGAAGAGCCCCGACACAGACGGATACAGGTGGGCCGAGCTTGAGGACGGCGCTGATGCCATCGCCCAAAAGGCCGTGGCCAAACTGGCGAACACCGGAGTCGAAGCCGAAGTGGAGGTCTCAGGCGGTCCGGCAGGAGACGTCCTACTGCGAACGGCCGTCTCCCGCGAGGCCGACCTGATCGTGGTCGGACGCCGGGGCCGAGGCCTCCTGGC
>JAXGNF010000028.1:20296-21354 GCA_040768135.1 Thermoleophilia bacterium
ACTCCGGTCGCGTAAGGATGTTTGACTTCCGTCATCTCCGTAGCCAGGTCGGCAAGCTCAAGAATCTTGGGATGCGCCTCTCTACCCGTGAGGACCACGTGAACCTCAGGAGGCCGGTCGGCGAGGGTCGTCACTACCTCCTCCACCGGCAGCAGGCCGTAGGAGATGGCCACATTGATCTCATCGAAGATCACCATGTCGTACTCGCCTGAGAGCAAAGCCTCTTTGCACACCTCCCAGGCCCGTCGGGCGCACTCCACGTCCTTGGGATCGGGGTCTTCGGGGTTCACATGGACGAACCCTTCGCCCAGCGGACGGATAACAAAGTCGGGGGCCAGCCGCTTAGCGGTCTCCAGTTCCCCATACTTCCATGAGCCTTTCAGGAACTGCAACATAGCCACCTTGAGCCCCTGGCCGACAGCCCTCACAGCCATGCCCAGTGCGGACGTCGTCTTGCCTTTGCCGTTACCGGTCAAAACGACGATGTATCCCCTGTCGTGCGCGGTTTTCGACACTCGGACCTCCTCACCGTCACTCTTCTTGCCTGCGCTTTCCCCCTACGAACCTCGCTCCTCAAAACCTTCGTCTTCGGCCCTCGTCTTCGGGCGGCTGCGGCACGTCGCGGCCTGCCCATCAGCTTTCAGCCTACTCAGCTTTGTGCACCTTATCGGAGCCGGCCACGGCCGTCCCTTTGTCCGGCGTTCGGGCGGACCATTGTCAAGAAAGTGTCACATGCTGCGGTCTTCCGCGCAACCAGGACGGGCGTTCAGATCACAGAAGAACCGGGACGTCTTTTGCTCCATGGCTTCTTACAGGCAGAACAGGTGCCTCTCACCCATCGGCCATTCGGAGTACGCTCTTCGGGATAGTTCTCGGCGCCGCATGACGGACAACGCCAAGTGCCCCACTGTGTGCGTTCCTCGGGCGGGATCGATTTGTATATCCGGTTCTTAGCGAAATAGGATCTGGCGATCAGCACCACTATGACGGCCGCCGCCAGGACCAGCCACTGCCACCCGCCTGATTCAAACACTGCACCTCCCTTGTGAGCCCACATA
>JAXGNF010000028.1:21454-26777 GCA_040768135.1 Thermoleophilia bacterium
AAGGACCCCGGGCCGAAGAGAGGGGGAATGGTGAGGAATGGACGAACACCCCTTTCGCTGCCCACAGTTCTACCCTCGGAAGAGATGTCTGCATGTCCGCAACGAACAGACGCGACGTCTGTCTGTGCTGTACCATCCATAGTGCATGGAGGTGTTCATGGAGTGGGCGGATAGACTGGCCGAACAGCGCATCGTTGAGGCAGAGCGCGAGGGGGCCTTTGCCGGCCTCAAAGGCGAGGGCAAACCGCTACCACCCGACCCGTTCTCTCGCCTACCCGACGAGTTGCGCCTGGCGGCCCGAGTGCTAACCATGTGCGGTTGCGCTCCTCACGAGATCGGCCTATTGCAAGATTTGGCTGAAGCCCGGCGCCGCCTGAGCGATCCGGGAACGCCAGAAGAGAAGGCTCAAAGGATGCGCGACTACGCGGAGGCAGAACTGAGGTATAACGTCGCCATGAATCGTCATCGGCAGATGTTCACCACAAGGCCCTCTGCGACAGCACGACGTAAATCACGTTTTCCTTAACGCCGTCTCCAAACGAAAGCCCTGTTGAGCGAAAAAACTCATCCGAACCGGTAGGCTTGTTACTCGCCTGCTCTGGCCAGCATGTCGGCCATGTCGTCGACCGCGCTCCGCTCTTCCGGTGTTGCGGGTTCATGGTCAACCAACAGTCTGCTGAAAGCCTCACGGACGGCAATCAACTGAGCTGAAGTAGGCTCGGAAGGCAGACTTTCGTACAAAGCAACCAGCTTGTCGAATACGTCTTCGCTCACATCGCTCTCCTTCGTTATCCTCCCCCATTTGCTTTACAAAGCACCTACTCGATCCGCAAGGACTCAGTTTTATCTTCAAGCAGTTGCGATCCTTCCCTCTTCTGGACCCAAAGAACGCCCCGCCAACGCGACCGTAGGGGCCAAAATCGGCTCTCCTGCCGACATGCTTGCACGAAACACGCTCTCTTGCAGCACAGGGATCTGTGTCCAGGCACGCACATGGTCGGATGAGCCGTATGCAAGGATCTGCAGGGTCACCCGCCCTCCGTATTCAAAGACACCCCGAGGGATGGAGCAGGTGACCGATGTGTCTCTGATCCTCGGCGTTGTTGCGTGCAGCGGGCCGGCCGACCAGGCCAGACAGGCTGGTCGAGAAAGCGCGGCCGGCCCGAGAGGCAAAGTCACATGAACAGTGGAACCTTCGCTGCGACACGTCGGTGAACCACAAAGCCAATCCCTCTGTAATGGCTGCTCCACATTACGACTGTGACGGGGAGTGGACGGAAAACTCGATAAGCCGGTGTCCACGTCAATCATCCTCCACATGATCGCGAACGCCAACAGCGATTTCCGCCGAGTCCTTCGAACCCAGCAGGGCCCAGTGGACCCGACGGGCAGTATCACTGTTTTTACGTATACCCGGTGGCTCGGGTTGTTACACAAGCCCCGCCCGGATCTGAGCCGCGCAGCTCGTTGGGACACCCCATCTAGGGCGAACGGCATCGCATCGACCATCAGAGCGTCGCGCGAACTACGGGCCGCATCGCTCCTGTCACCGCACGTCTTCAACATCCTTATGCTTACTGGCGGCTCATCACTGACGCCGGCCAATCATCACTTCACCACCCGCGGCGGCCAGGCGCGTAACCTTCGGATCAAAGATATTTCTGCGCCCTTGTCTAGCTTGTAATAGTCGCAGAACCCGCGTTACTAGCTGCGGATTTCCGGGTAGATAGAAGGGTCAGCCCCACGGACTATTGGTGAAGCTTAGAGGTGGTCGACCGCAGGTCACCTCTTGGTCGGCTGGGAGCCGTTCTGGCACAAGATCGCCTGCTAGGTCGAATACCGGTCGATCGCAGGCCAACCCTGGGTGAGAATGGCTTGGGTTCCTGAGGACGGGTACATGATTGTCGTTACCGGTGCCACAGGCCACGTAGGCAACGTACTACTCCGCGAGCTGGCCGCACACGGAGCCGCTCATCTGCGGGCTGTGCTCGAACCGGGTGAGAGCAGCGCCCGTCTTGAGAACCTCGATGTCCAGACTGTTGAGGCCGACATGCGTGAGTACAATGCGCTCCTTACGGCCTTCGAGGGCGCGGACGTTGTGTTTCACCTGGCGGGCATCGTGTCTATCGGCAGCACCGGCATGGCCCGACTTCGCGAAGTGAACGTGGAAGGAACCAGGAATGTCATCGCCGCCTGCCGGGCAGCCAACGTCCGCCGTCTTATCTACACAAGCTCCGTCCATGCTTTTGTGGAGCTTCCCCCCGGGACCTGCCTGGACGAGACTACCGCCATCGATCCGGATCGAGTTCGTGGTCCGTATGCGACCACCAAAGCCGAGGCCACTCTATTGGTGTTCGCAGCCGCACGAGAAGGCCTAGACGCGGTTGTCGTTTTCCCGTCAGGCATCATTGGGCCTTACGATTTCCGCCCCTCTGAGACCGGACAGCTCATTATCGATTGCTTCCAGGGTCGCCTTAAGGCGTATGTTGAGGGCGCTTACAACTTCGTGGACGTGCGAGATGTCGTTCAGGGACTAATATCCGCAGCCACCAAAGGGCGCCGGGGAGAAGGGTACATACTCTCCGGGCACGAGGTCACGGTCAAAGAACTACTAAGCACGGTTGAACTCCTCACCGGTGCCCGAGCTCCACGCTGGCGCCTGCATTTCGGTTTTACCAGGGCTGTTTGCTTTCTCATCCCCGTGTATTATTGGCTGAAGCGAGAACGGCCTCTCTTCACCACCTACTCGCTGGATGTTCTCGCCTCGAATTGCCTGATGAGTCATGCCAAGGCCCAGCGCGAACTCGGGTTCTCTCCCCGGCCTTTTGAACAGACCATCGCGGACACGTTGAGCTGGTTCAGGCGAGCCGGGATGCTCTAGATCACCACGCCCTTCACCGCTTAGCCGCCGACGATCCCTAGATCGGCAACAATCGTTCCATCAGACCCGCCCGCCGGGCCGGTCTGCCCGTTCTCTGCTCGAAGCGATCGGCACTGGCAAAGACAGCCAGAGAGGTGCGGACGCCCAGCCAGCGCAGGGGCTCTGGTTCCCATTTCGGCGAGCGGTGATTCACCCAGGGCAGTTGAGTCAAATCGCTCTCCACGCCCAAGATGAGATCGGCCAAAGTGCGGCCGCCCAAATTGGAAGAAGCGACACCGTCGCCTACGTATCCGCCCGCCCAAGCGTAGCCGCGCGCTTGATCGTAACCCACCGACGGGACCCAATCGCGCGGGATACCTAAGCTACCGCCCCAACGATGAGTGATCCTTGCGTCCTTCGCCGCTGGGAACAGGTTCTTGAGTACCCTTTCGAGAGTGTCATGCACATGTGGCACTCGTTCATACTCCTCGCGCACCTTCGACCCAAAATGGTAGGGAGCACCTCGGCCCCCAAGGGCAATACGGTCGTCGGCCGTACGCATGGCGTAGATATACAGATGGCGGCCATCGGTGAAGGTCTCATAGCCCGCCCAGCCGACTTCCTCCCAGAAGCTCGCAGGCAGCGGCTCAGTAGCGATCATGAGTGAATAGACGGGGATCATCTCTCGCCGGGCACCGGGCAGTTCAGGCGTGAACCCTTCGGTGGCCCGTACCACGATCCCTGCGCGCACCGAGCCGTGTGTGGTCTCAACCCTTCCGTCTGCGATGCTGAGAACCGGCGTCTTCTCGTAGACGAGAACCCCGAGTCGCTCCACCGTCTCAGCCAAATCACGCACCATCCTTGCCGGATCGAGACAGGCGCAATGCGCCATATAGGTAGCCCCCATACAACCCTCGACGACAAGCCGACTGCGTACGACATCCGTTTCGAGCCACATGACCTCGTCGGGGCTCACGCCCCAAGAGCGATAATAGTCGGTTCGCCGCCGCACGCGCGTAAGCTGTTCAGGGCCGTTCGCCAGAATAAGCACTCCGCCCCTCTTGTAGCCCACATCAAACCTCTCTCGCGCGCACACACCAGCAATCTCGTCGACCGTGTCGAACGCAGCCCGCTGCATGAAGATAGCTGCTTCTCGACCGTGCGAGGCGGCGATCCTCTCCAGGGGTGCGGGGAAGAAGGGCGACACCCAGCCTCCATTGCGGCCCGATGCCCCGAACCCCGCGATCTCCCTCTCGAGGACGACGATCCGAAGAGACGGGTCGGTCCTGACAAGGTAGTAGGCGGTCCAGAGCCCGGTGAAGCCGGCTCCGACTATAGCGACATCGACGTCCCTTGCTCCGGGCAGACAGGCGCGGGGTGCGAGGGGCTCCGGAAGTAGGTCGAGCCACATGCTCCGGCGTCTATACTGCCGGTCTGCGCTCTCCTCCTGACCGGCGCCTCTGAAAGAACTATCGATCGACCTCACTGGTACTCCCCCCAACTCAACCACAAGCCGCCGGCCAACAGGACCTCCCAAGCCTTCCGATCCCTACCGAGGCCTTCCTCCATCCGACATTCAGTCTAGCCTGCCCGCTTCATGATCGTTGCCACGCCTTCGTTGACGACGCTCTCCGCAACCGCCTCGTAGCGTCGCACCCCTACTGCGGTAGCCACTTGCTCGCAGCGGCCTCGCACTGATTACGCCACAAGTGAGGCACCCACTGCACCCACCTCGCACGGAGCGGCTGAAACGGCCGAAAAACGCCGAACCGACCGGGGTCTTTCAAGAATGCCGCCTTAGCTCTTGATAGAGCCGGACCATGGCGAGCGTGTCGATGCGGCAATAGGCAAGGAGATCATCGAAGATGATCTCTCGTTCTTCGTCCGGTAGAGTTCCCCATACGGCCTCGTTGTAACGCAACCCAGCTACCTCGCCGTTTGGGATGGCCAAGCCGTCGTAGGAAAGATCGTGCACGAGCGCGGGTAACACGTTTTTGAGCGACGTACGCCCATGAAACTCGGGATGCGAAACATACCGGTACACCACTCGCTCCAGATCGAACAGGCGCTCGATAACGGCCGCGATCTCATCCCTCAGACCATCGAGAGCCTTCTGGAGGTCCGTTAGGACCCTCCTTTCGTAGGGGGTATAGCTGACCACCGTGCCCGGCCCGGAAAGGACCGCGAGCAGTCGTTCTGTCAGAAACGGCCGAGGATCGCTGCGCTCTCGGTGGAGGAATTCGTGGTGCTCGAGACCGCCGTCTTTGTGAAGCGTGTGGCACGACCATTGCACCGGAATTGTCTGATACGGACTAGTCCCCACGTACAAGGGAAGCGCCGGCGCGATCGTCTCGAAATCCAAGAAGTGCAGAGGAAATTCGAGCGAGGCCAATTCATTCTCCAGCCCTTCCTCGAACCGCGCCTCCCCCGATTGTGCGACCTCGCAGACTCTCCTTTGACGGT
>JAXGNF010000029.1:0-26684 GCA_040768135.1 Thermoleophilia bacterium
GTCCTCACTTCCATCTTTGGTTGTATTCGCTTATCTCTTGCCTGCCGCTACGCTGCACTTCCCGAGGCCGGTGCATCAGCGGACCGAGCCGCGGGCCAGAGCAGTGGACGCAATCAACAGGAGGACCACATGAACAGCGTGCATCTCATCGGCCGTTTGGCCACTGATGTCGAGGTCAGGGAGGTGAGCGGCGGCTCCAAGGTGTCGAGCTTCATCTTGGCGGTCGATCGGAATGCGGAAGAGGCCGACTTCTTCCGCATCAAGGCCTGGAACTCGCAGGCGGAGGCTGCGGGCGAACACCTGGGTAAGGGTCGGAGGATCGCCGTGGAAGGGTCGCTTCGTCAGGACGTGTACGAAAAAGACGGGGAAGAGCGTAAAGCGGTGTCGGTCGTCGCCAAGCGGCTCGAATATCTCTAGCGTAGTCGGGTGGCCGAGGGGCACCTGGGAGGTGCCTCTCGGCCTTCGCCAAACTGGAATGCGCCACGATCGTGAGGAGTCCATGGGCACTGTTGACAGCCTAGGCACCATTGGTACGATGATTCACTCGGAGGATTTTGTCTCCGCGGGTCTACTCGTTGAGAGGCGTTTGCGAGAGATCTCCTCGATGGGATCAATGGACACAAGAGAGCAACGCGCGAGGGCGGCCGCAGCCAAACTCAGTCTGCCCCATATGGGCTTCATTCTCGAACGCCCACGGCTTTCTGCGCTCTTAGAACCGGTCAGGGGCGGCGGGGTCGTACATCTGGTTGCCGGCCCCGGTTACGGTAAGACCGCACTGATCGTAGAGCGCCTGTCGTCGGCGCCGGGACGCACGGTCTACTTTTCAGTTGATGAGGCTGATGGCGACCCTGTTAGATTTCTTACCTATCTTATGGCCGGTCTGGGTTTGGAACCATCAGCGACTCCCGTTGCTCAGTCTCCAGACTGGTCGGGCGCGGCCGTCATCGACGAGGCGGTGTTAGATCTTGCCAGTCAGGTGGTCGACTTCATGTCCGCGAGGGCCGGCGAGCCCACGCTCATCGCTATCGATGACTTCCACTTGGTGGATTCGTCTCCGCAAGTAGTGAACGCCCTTAAGCTCATAGTTCAAGGACTGCCTCCGAAATGGACCATCGTCATGTCGTCTCGGCGTCCCATTCAGCTGGGTCTCGACCCGGTCAACCTGGGCGGCAGGTTTGCCAAGCTCCATGCTCGGGAGCTGCGTTTGACTCCGCAGGAGGTGACCGCCTGGGCTGCGCGCAGTTGGGGAGTCGAGTTGCAGGCGTCCGACGCCCGCCGTCTGTGGCGTGTGACCCAGGGGTGGCCGGCCGCTCTCGTGCTGCTTCGACAGCGTCTGATAGTGGGCTGTCCTTCCGTCACGAAGGAGGAGATCGCACGCATCATCAACCGGACTCCCGATTTGCGCGCTTACCTCGAACAGGACATCCTTGCCGGACTTGATCCGCCCGCCGCTCGGGTCATGCTCACAGCAGGGCTGCTGCCCAGGGTCATTTTTCCAAGGGACGAAGCGTTCTTCTCTGAGCCTCCCGAAGAGGCTGAGGCTGTTCTAGAGGACTTGGTGTCGAGAGGCTATCTGGTGACTCGGTCCGGCCGTCGCGGATATACGGTCCACCCGTTGGTGCAGGGATTCGCGTGGCGTGACGCTTGGCAGGGAATGGAGTCCGGGGACGTCATCAGAAGGACTGCGGCGCATCTGGAGCGGATTGGCGAGGACCACGCAGCCGTCACTGTGTACTTACGGGCCGGCCTTCATGATGACGCCGCTCGTTTGCTGCGGCCGATGTTCGTATCTCCGCGCAGTCTGCCCAAAGGGTCGCTCCGGGAGGATTGGTTGCCGTTGCTCCCCGAACAAGATCCTACCTCCAGTGAGGTTCAGCCGTGGCTTATGGTGGCCAGAGCTCGGATTCTCCAAGACAAGACCGCATACTCACAGGCAGGAGTCCAGTATGAGCGGGCGGCTCGTTTGCTTGCCGCGCGAGGCGACAAAGAGGGGCTGTTACCGGTCCTGCTTGGCTCTGCTCTTTGTCTATTCAACCAGGGGCTCTGGGAAGAAAGCTTGGCTGCGATGAAGCGCTGCCGGGCCCTTGCAGTCTCACCTCGAGACAAGGTTGACATGCTGGTAGTTGAGGGAGCGGTGCTGGTAAGCCTCTGCCGGTGGGACGAGGCCGTCGAGAATTGGGAGAAAGCCGTTGCTCTTGCCCCCAGCGAGGAGAAGGAGGGCCTGTTGCGGCGCGTGTGTTTTCATCGAGCCCGGCTCTTCTATTCACTCGGACACTACCGTGTGTCTGCGCACTGGGCGGAAAAGGCCGCCTGCGACGGCTGCCTGGTGGGTTTCTGGAGGGCGTCGGCACTGAACGGCGCGGCTATTGCCACCGGCCTCATCGGACAGTACGAGCGTTCAGACCAACTTGCCGCCGAGTGTCGGCGGCTCGTGCAGGCTCGTGGCTACTCTCTGTTGGAGGCACCCAGCCTTCTGTGCCAAGCTCGGGTAGCGGTCGGTCGACGAGACTATCGGCAGGCGATGACAAAGATCAAAGAAGCGCAGAAGCTGGCTACTGAGGCCGGCGACGCAGAAGAGAACTTCTGGGCCGAGAGCATGCTGGGGAATCTCTGTCGGCGCACAGGCAACCCGAGGCGGGCCCTTGAACACCACAAGGTCGCGCTGGGTATCGTGGAGAAAAATCGTCTAGGAGCCGTCGAACGGGTACAGGCGCTCGCGGCTCTGGGCATGGATCTTGTTGCAATCGGGATGGAGAGTGAGGGGAGGTCTTCACTAGAAGAGACGGTGCGGGTCAGCCGACGGTTGGGTGTCAAAAGCTCTCTTGTCCAGGCATTGTTCTATCTCGGATGGCTGTATGCGCGGGCCGGCCGGGAGCACGAAGCCGGTCGGTCACTTGCTGAGGCCACGCGCATCGCTGAGGAACACGGCCACCTGCACTTCCTCAGCCAAGAAGCCACAATCGCTGTGCCCATACTTGCCTTGTGTGATCGGTTTGGGGCCGGGTCTTTCATTCGTGCCACCATTATTCCTATGCTGCCCGGACGGCTTCGGGACTACTTCGTCGAACTGGCCGAAGGCAAGACGTACCCCACCGATATGACCCTAGGCGCTCCGCGCAAGAAGAGCCGACCAAGTCAGCCCTCAGCCCAGGGGGCCGTCCGGGAGGTTGCTCCGGATCTGGTTGCCCGCATCGAGACCCTGACTGAGCGGGAGCGGGAGGTGCTCAAAATGGTCGGTCTAGGCCTGCCCAACAAGGTCATCGGCGCCACCCTGTACATCTCAGAAAAGACCGTCAAAACGCATACCAACCACATCTTCCGTAAACTAGGAGTGGGGAATCGGATCCAGGCCACTCTTGCTCTACAGAGCTACCAGCGAATGCGTGCAGATTCGGTGAAGAAGTGGGGTCGACGCGGATAGAACGAGCCGCCCTCCGGACCCGGACCGGGCCTGAGCAGACCGCGGCCGTTGGAGGGCGGCTCGAGCAAGAAAGGGGCGTCTCGTTGTGTTACATAGGCGTGAGTCGCATACAGCGGACTCCGCTATTCGAGAACCAGGGGTATCTCGATCACGTTAATCGGGGCTCCGTCTTTTGGTGATTCCGCAAACACTATAAGGGCGCCCCGGCCCGCCTTCGTCAGATTGTAAGGCACGGTGACGTCGAAGGTGCCGCGGGTTCCCGTGCCTGAGGTGGCCGTGACCACTTCGTCGGCGATGATCAGGCCGTCCCAGTCGACGATGTGGACCCGAAACACCGCTTCGAACACGTTCGCGGTGCCCGTGATTCGCACAGGGCTCGAGATTATGCTGCCTAAGGTGGGTGACTCCACTAGGATCGCGGGTGACATGTCTTCGTAGTCTGCTCTGTTCATGGGGTGGTCGATGATGATGCCCTCACCGCCGAGGACATCGATCGGCCGACCGTCAAGCTTGAAATTGACGCCCTCCACCGTCGGGAACTGAGTGAGGGTGAATACCACCTCGGCCAGGCGCATCATCATTGACAAACTGCCGCCGCCCGATGAGTATTCCTTAGAGAGATCCACAGTCGCGACACCATCTTTGATGTCCAGACCGAGGAAAGTCGTACCCGTCGGGATGCTGCTCACCATCCCCGCCTCTTTTTCGGCCTTGCTGGGGCCTTCGAGCAGGGCCTTCATGGCCGCGGCCCCCACCTCCTGGGTTTTCGGAACCACACGAGAAGCTGTGCACATCTTCTCGTCGCGGGAGAAATAGACCCGAATCGTCATGGTGTCTGCAGCCGGAGCGGTGCTGGTGGTCGTAGCATTGGTGGGTGCTGTAGTCGTCGTTTCTTCGGGAGCCTCGATAGTAGTAGTCGTCTCGGCCTGTACGGTAGTGCTGACGGTGCCGCCGTCGCCTACGGCGGTGCCTGGGCCGCAGCCGGCCGTCAGGAACGCGACCGCGGCGACGAGCAGGACCGACAATGAGAAGATGTAGACGGGTCTGCCGCAGCGCGCCGCGTGCTTCTTCATCGATCTTCCTCCTTGGTTTGCGAGATGTCCATGGTCCATATTGGCCTTCGGACTTCACAGGCCTGCTGCGATGAGGTAACGATCGTGTTACGAATCAGCGACGGGGAGAGTGAGGATGAAGCGTGCGCCGCCCCCTGGGATATTGGTAGCCGTTAAATCCCCTCCCAGAAGGCGCGCATTCTCTCGGGCGATGGCCAAGCCAAGGCCGCTGCCCCGGCTGGACGAACGGCTGGGGTCGGCTTTGTAGAATCGATCGAACACATGAGGAAGATGTTCAGCCGGGATACCCTGCCCCTCGTCAGTCATCAGCACCTGGACGATGGATCCCTCGTCGAAGCCGAGGGACCTCGGAGCCGGTTTAAAGCGCACCTCGATGGTCACCGGGGCTGCTCCGTGCTGGAACGCGTTCTCGACGACATTGACGACGATGCGTTCCAGCCTCCGTCTGTCGGCCTGGACTACGGGACCTCGAAACAGGGGCGACTCAGACCCATTTGAAGTCGCGTTCACCCCGTTCAGCAAGAGGCGGACGGTCTTAGACCATCCGTGAACTTGGATCAACCGGCTCACGAACATATCTATCTCTACGGACTCCATCAAGGGCTCAGCGGCCTGGGATTCCAAGCGGCTGATCTCGAGCAGATCGTCGACCAATTGACGGAGGCGGGCTATGTCGGCGTTGACCATACCGACAAGACGGCCGATCTCGGTGGACGCGAATCCGGGCTCAGCTGTCAGTTTGGACTGTAGGAGAGAGGCTTCGCCGACCAATGCAGAGACCGGCGTACGAAGTTCGTGGGCGACATCGGCGACGAACCGGCGCTCCCGGGCCTGCCCCGCCTCAAGATCGGCCATCTTCGCCTTGAGATTGCCCGCCATGCGGTTGAAACTCGAAGCCAGCATCCCAAACTCATCCGAGCCTACCGGCAGCCGTATGTCGAGGTCCCCATACGACATCTGTGCGGCCGCCCTGCTCGCCCGCCGTATCGGCCTAACAAGGCCTCGAGCTACGAGGAATCCGGCTACGGCGCCGAGCACCGTTAAGATTGACCCTGTCACGAGCAGAATATTGCGCAGTCGAGCCAACTCCGCCAATCGTTGGCCCTGCGGATAGAAGAAGTAGATGGACAGTTGACCGGACCTCACCTGACCGCCTACCACAAGGGTTGGTTCGCCGGCCATCGTTATTGTCTGGTAGCCTACGCGGCCCTCTGCAACCTTGGCGGCCAGCGGATCTGATACGAGGGTCCGGTTGACATCAGGCCCGGAGACGTATGTCTGATCCTTGGCGTCCACCAGGGTGGCAAAATCGCCTCTGATCTTGAACGCATCGATCAGGCGGTCGTAGTCCGGATCACTCGGTTCAGCGGGCAGCATGGAGTCGGCCAAAAACAGGTTGAAACGGGACTGAGATAGCGCCTTTTCAAGGGCCTCGTCCTCCTGGGCCGCTTTGGTGATGAAATACGCAGAGAGGCTGAGGGCAAGGGCGGTCACGATTACCGCTATCACGAACAGGAGGGCCATCCGGCGCAGAAGCGAGCGCCGGGACCGCGGGACCCGTCGGCTCCGCTCGGGCGTCACTTCGCTACCTCGCGGCCGGCTCGATAACCTACTCCGCGGACCGTGAGGACAAGAGAAGGGTGGGCGGGGTCGTCCTCGATCTTGGCCCGAAGCCTTTGGATGTGCACGTCGACAAGCCGGCTATCGCCCAGATACGAATATCCCCATACCAGCTCGAGAAGCTGGTCGCGTGTCAGCACCTGGCCCGCATGACGCGCCAACTCGTAAAGGAGGCGAAACTCAGTCACGGTAAGCGGAATCTCGTCATTCCCCCGGCGTACCATGTAAGCTCCCGGGTCTATGGTGAGGGGGCCTAAGATCACGCACGGGGTCGTCAGAGCAGTCGCTGAGCTTATGGTGCCTGCTGGGGGGTCTCGTTCCAAGTCGGCCCGGCCGCTCGTCACACCGCTGTCGGCGGGCGCGCCACCTCTAAACGAAGCCCGGCGAAGGACCGATCGCACCCGTGCAACCAACTCAGGGAACTCGAAAGGCTTGGTCACATAGTCGTCGGCGCCGGCCTCGAGGCCCTGGACCACGTCTGTCGTGGATGTCCGGGCCGTCAACATGATGACGGGCACCAGCGAGACCCTGCGTATCTCCCGGCAGACGGCGAACCCGTCCAGTCCCGGCAGCATGACATCAAGTAACATCAGGTCGGGTTTGTGTGAGGCAAAATCGATGAGGGCCGATGGTCCATCGGCGGCCGTCAGCACGCGGAAGCCCTCTGCCTCAAGGCCGAGCCGGATCACCTCGCGCAACGAGGGATCGTCTTCCACGACCAGCAAGAGTGTGTTCATAGCTCGATTATCCCCTCGACGGTCTTGCCGGTCCAGTGCGGCGGGACGGGCGTGACGGCGGGAAGCTGCTCGACACGTATTCCGCTCACGGCGTACGAATGGCGGCCGGCGCACTGAGGGAAAGAGGGGATGATTCATCGCAAAGAGCGGGTTTCGTCGTTTTGACAACCGATATGTTGGGTGCTAGCATCAATCAGACACTACATATGGTGTTTGACCGGTGGGACGGCGCAAATCCGCCTGCGATAGTCATTTTTGACGTTCACTGATACTCAGGGGTGGGCCCGGCGTTTTGTACGCTGGGAGTAACCAGGAATTATCATCTGTTAGGAGGGTGATCCGGCAAGATGAATTGCCCGTACTGTGGCTTTCCCGATAGCCGGGTGGTCGATTCGCGCGAGGCTGAAGGAAGGGATTCCATCCGCAGGCGACGAGAGTGTGCGGCGTGCGGGCAGCGCTTCACTACATACGAGAAGGTCGAGGAGATCCCTATCACCGTAGTCAAGCGCGATGGCGCCACCGAACTCTTTCATCCCGAGAAGCTTCTGCGAGGCCTCTCCCGGGCCTGCACAAAGAGGCGCGTCTCGGTAGAGCGGCTCCGTGAGGTCGTGGATGACATAGAGCGGCAACTGAGGGAGGAGGCGGCGTACCAAGTGTCTTCCGAACGGGTCGGCAAGATGGCTCTCGAACGCCTCCAAGAGATCGATCTCGTGGCGTATGTACGCTTCGCTTCTGTATATCGGCAGTTCGAAAGCATCGAGGAGTTCCAGAGAGAGCTGGAGCAGTTGACGAAAGAGGGGGTCAGATGACCGTGGCGGAATTACGGACTTTGTCGGCTGAGTTGGAAGCCCGACTCAGCCCAAGCGCTGTGAAAGTCCTTGAAAAGCGGTATCTGAAGCGGACCGCCGACGGCAAGCCGCTGGAGACTCCCGTCGACATGTTCTTGCGGGTGGCCGAGAACATCGCCGAAGCCGATCGCCTCTACCATCCAGAACAACCGATCGACGCCACCGTCGCGGAGTTCTTTGCGGTGATGGCCGGCCTTGAGTTCCTGCCCAATACTCCGACGCTCATGAATGCCGGTCGGGAACTGCAACAGCTATCGGCGTGCTTCGTGTTGCCCGTTGACGACAGCATGGAGTCCATCTTCGGAGCCATCCGGGACGCTGCCTTGGTTCACCAGTCGGGCGGAGGGACCGGTTTCAGCTTCAGCCGTCTCCGCCCGAAGAACGACTTGGTGCGCTCGACTATGGGGGTGGCCAGCGGCCCAGTATCGTTCATGCGCGTATTTGATATGGCCACCGAGACTATCAAGCAGGGTGGGACTAGGCGGGGTGCCAACATGGGCATCCTGAGGGTGGACCACCCCGACATCCTCGAGTTCATCCGGGCCAAAGAAGATGAGCACATCCTCAACAACTTCAACATCTCGGTTGGTGTGACCGAGGAGTTCATGGGAGCGGTCCTCACCGGGGGCGATTATGCGCTTCGTAATCCGCGCGATCAGGCTGAGGTAGGGCGGCTCAACGCCCGCGAGGTTTTCGATCTCATAGTGCAACTCGCGTGGAAGAATGGGGAGCCTGGGATCGTCTTCCTCGACCGACTCAATCGGGACAATCCTACTCCAGGGCTTGGAGAGATCGAGTCGACCAACCCGTGCGTCACGGGCGATACCCTCGTATACACCGACCGCGGACTGGCTAGGGCGTTGGACCTAGTTTTTGAAGAGGACGGTTTGCGAGTGGCGGTCGACGGCCGGATGGCGATGGCTGCGGAGATGACAGAGGGCGGCCGGTTGCTGGATGGTTCTGGGGGCGGTGAGGACGGGGTATCGTCCGGCATAGTAGCCGGAGAGCCATCCCGGTCGGGATCGCTGGTGGATTGTTTGCCCGTATTCTACAGCGGCTTCAAGCAGGTGGTGCGAGTCACCACCGAGGAAGGTTTTGAACTCCGTGTGACGCCCGAGCATCGCATCATGACCGAGCGAGGCTGGGTGCCCGCCGGGGAGCTTCTGCCGGGTGATGAGGTGCATGTGCTTGATCGCAAAGGAGGCTTCGGTAAGGAGGGGTCGTTGGAGCTCGGCCGGGAGCTTGGTTGGTTGGTCGCCGGCGAGATCGCCGGCTCCGATCAAGCCGTGCCGTCGTTCTGGGACCAGGAGCGGAGACCGGCCGCAGTGTTCACCGAGGCGGCCGGAGGGATGATTGGACGGCCTCCAAGGGAGCGAGAATGCACCACCGGCGCTGTAGCCGTCGCCGAACGTCGGCAGACCCGAGCGCGGGCGACAGGGATGCTCGAGGTCACCGAAGCAGGCGATGTGATGAATGGCAGACTCATGGTGCCCGAGGTGGTACTGCGGGGCAGCGAGGAGATGCAGCGTGGATTTCTACAGGCTCTCTTCCTCTCTGACCATACGGTGTCCGGCCGGCCGACGGAAGGACAGGTTCTGGTTCTCACCTCCGTAGGTCTGGATCTGTTGCAGGATGTCCAGCGGTTACTGCTGAACTTCGGGGTCTTCAGTCGCATCCTCCATGGCCGTGAGAGAGAGGGCGGTGAAGCTCTTCTGCCCGGCGACGAAGGGGACGTGGAGCCGCGCTCGGTTCGTCCGGTGTATGAGCTGCATGTAGCAGGGGGGAGCGTGGCACGTTTTGTCCGCGAGATCGCTCTTCTCCCCGGACTGGAGTCGGAGCTCTTGGGACAGATGACGGTCGACCAAGATTGTGACCCGTGCTGCGAAAGCTTCACAGCCCGGGTGGCGGCCATCATCCCCGGAGGGGTGGAGCCGGTTTTTGACCTGACGGAACCACTCACTCACTCATTTGTCGCAAATGGAATCGTGGTATCGAATTGTGGTGAGCAGCCTCTGCTGCCCTATGAGAGTTGCAACCTCGGTTCGATCAACCTGGCCGTCATGGTGAAGAACGGGCAGGTTGACTGGGAACGGCTGCGGCGGGTGACGCGAACGGCGGTGCACTTCCTCGACAACGTCATCGACATGAACCGCTACCCCCTGCCGGCCATCGGAGAAATGACGCGAAGCAACCGTAAGATCGGTCTGGGCGTCATGGGTTGGGCGGATATGTTGGTGGAACTGGGTATTGCATACGACTCCAACGAAGCTGTTCGCTTCGGACATGAGCTTATGGGTTTTATCGAAGAGGAGGCTGTCAAGGCCTCCGAAGAACTGGCCCTTGACCGGGGCGTGTTCCCCAATTGGGAAGAGAGCATCTGGCAGCAGCGGGGTCGGCGGGTCCGCAACGCCACCCTCACCACCATCGCCCCCACCGGCACCATCTCCATCATCGCGGGCTGCTCGAGCGGTGTGGAGCCCATCTTCGCCCTCGCCTTTATTCGCAACGTGATGGACAACACCGAGCTTCCCGAAGCCCATCCGGTGCTGGAGCGGGTACTCAAGGAACGCGGCCTCTACTCTGAAGGCCTCATGAAGGGCATTGCGGCTGTGGGGGGGCTTCACGATATCGACGTACCTGACGATCTCAAGCGTCTGTTCGTAACCGCGCACGACGTCTCTCCTGAATGGCACATCCGCATGCAGGCGGCCTTTCAAGACCATGTCGATAATGCCGTCTCTAAGACGGTGAACTTCCCCAATTCGGCCCGTCCTGAGGATGTGGAGCGCGTCTACCTTCTGGCCTACGAGCTTGGGGTCAAAGGAGTGACGATCTACCGGGACGGCTCACGTCAAGATCAGGTGCTGAACATCGGAGAGGTAAGAAAGAAGGGGGCCGACGGGAAGCAGGCTGTACAAATGGAACTTGGTCCCGATGGAACAGCGGTTATGCCGGTGCGGCCCAGCCGTTCGCCCGTTCTGCGGGGCGAGACCAGAGAGAAGGTCACGGGTTGCGGCAGTCTATATGTGACGGTGAACGAAGATGACTTCGGCCCTCGTGAGGTCTTTGCCAACATGGGCAAGGCGGGAGGGTGTGCCTCTGCCTCCACAGAGGCCATCGGGCGTCTTATCTCGCTGGCCTTCCGGTACGGTGTGCCTCCCGACAAAATCGTGAAGCAACTCAAGGGTATCCGCTGCCATGTGCCGCTCGGATTTGGGCCCAACCAGATACTCTCCTGTCCTGACGCCATCGGCAAAGCGTTGGCCGACAAGTACCATCTGAGTAGTGGCAACGGTGGGGGGACGGTGGGACAACTGGAAATGCCTATTGCATTTGCCCAGGGAGCCTGCCCGGACTGTGGAGGAGCGATCGAACACGAGGGTGGCTGCATGGTGTGCCGTGCGTGCGGTTACTCCAAGTGCTCATAACATAGGCTATGTCCATCTTCGCGGACGTCGAGTTGGTCGTGATCGAGTCGGCAGAGCCACCGGATGAGTTCGTCGTGGCCTTCGATGTCATTTATGCCGGAGAGACGTGGTGTCGGTCAGAGGTGTTGGTTGACGGAGCAGTGACGGCCACTGTCGGAGGCAATTGCCATGCCGTCGTCAGGGCCGCCCGAGACGCCCTGTTGGAGTTGCTACAGCACGAGGCGGCGCCGGTGTCTTTTCGTCTTCGTCTTACGGCTCAGGGCGCCGTAGTGTTGGCTCGCGGCACACCCGGGCCGGTCGCGTCGATCACGACCGGCCCGGACAACTGCTCATAGGCCGACCGGCCCTCGCGGTGGGAACTCGCCCGCTACGGAGTCGCGTTGGCTACGTGTCTTGCTTCACTGCCCGCTACCTACCGATGATCCACTCATTGGTCCAAGCCGGCCGGGGCGGGGCCTGACCTGAATCAAGGAGCGCCACCCACTCCTCATCGGTCAGACGTCCATCGATGGGCGCGGTGAACTCGTAGTACGCATATGACGCTCCCATGAAGAGTTGCAGCACGCCATCGAGTTCGAACGCCGCGTACAAGACCAGTGGATAACCCGTCGCCTCCTCTAAGGCCAGGCCGGAGTTGTAACTGCTATGCACATCCGCTACCAGAGGGCTCTTCTCGGCGGCCGGCGACAGCGCTCGGCCTTCTACCCTATCGCTGAACTGCTCTAGTCCCTCTAAGTAGTGGCCATACTCGCTGATCGTGGTTGTCTCCTCGGCCGTCAATTCCTCTCCGGCCAGCTCTTTCTCTGCGATCGACTGGAGGATCTCGGCCAGCCAGATCATCGTCTCTAGCTTGTTGGCGGACTCGGAATCGATCAATCCGTAGTCGATCAGTCCCTGACGCAAAGTCGTGGCCAACTCGGCGATCTTGGCGTAGAAGGCGGGGTACGGTTCCACGTAGCCGGGTGATTCAAGTTCTTCACCGCCGTCTCCTTCAGCCGTCACCGACTGCTTGGCATAGAGGATGGTGTCATGGCGCAGCTCGGTCCAGCTCGCCAGGGCGGTATTCAGGCTCTTCCGCGCCCACGCGCGAGATCTCATGAAAGCCGGTGCGCCCTCACCGGGTAAGGTGATCACCTGTCGGAGCGAATCCAGCCAACCGGTGTACAGGTTCGGAGGCCAGAGATCCGGGTCGCGACCGGTGAGTTCTCCGCGCAACTTCGTGATCTGGTCCTCCCACCTCAGGTACTGACCTTGGCCGAAGTCTTCCTTCGCGATCCTGTACGCCTGATCGGACCCCAGCACCGTCATGATGTCAAGACCCATGGGGAGGTCCCGCTTGTTGGTCTCCTCGCCCACATAGGCCCACACCAACTGCTGAAACGCATAAGAATCAGGGATGTACCGTTGCCCCATCACCCGGAAACTGCGTTCGTTCTCCTCCCGATTCTCAGTGTCTCCTGCCGCTCGGACCGTGCCGGACAGGATTCTGGGAGCGGGCAATTGGTTCATCTTGTCTCGGACTGCGGCGATTTTGCTGCTATCAGCGAGGGCGTCGGGCTGGGGTTGGGGGGTGCCGAACACCTCAGCCAGGATGGTCTCCATGTCTTCCACGGTGATGTCATCGGCTCTTCCTACCAGGAAACTAGTGGGTTCGTAGATGGCCATCCACGCCTGCTTGGCTTCTCCGGTCAGCGATGACGATATGAGGATGGCCCGGCGGGTAAGGCTGACTGCTTCTTCTTCGGTAAGGTCGGGCAGGCGCGGGTTGATGAAGAACGCGGTGTGGCCGTACCACATCAAGGTCTTGAAATACTGTTCGAGCGTTGCGCTTCGCGTGTAGTGTCCTCGAGGGATGTACTGGCTGTAGTCCTCGGAGTATCGGAGGATGGGTGACTCCGCCGTCCCACCTGCCGCCTCGATAAGAGCCAACTCGGCTTCGACTTCGTCTCTCACCACGTCGGGTGCGGCCAGTGCATCCTGCAACAGGGAGGCGGCCACTGCGAAGTAGGCCATGTTGAGCCGGGCGTCTTCTTTGACCACGGGGTCGGTAGCGCTGTTCCATTGGTCGGAAGCGGCAGCGTACAGGGCCTGGCTCATGATGAGTGCCTGCTCGAACAGAGCCGCCTCCTCCATGCGTTGCAGGAGAGTGTCGAACAGGCCGTGATATGCGTTGAGTACCGAGTCGGTTGTGACTAGAGCCGGGAGGCCTTGGTAGCGGAGGGCCTCGTAGACCTGCCAGAACTTCCAGAAACCGTTCACCGGGTCCAGTTCTGTTGCAACGAAACTCTGCCGCGCAAGCGTCTGTTTTGCTTGGTCGGATAGATCGGCCAAATGGAGGTTAGAAATGGCAGCCAAATCAACCGGCTGGGGAGGGAGGTACTCCGGCTCCACGAGAGGAGTGGATGTACTCGTTGGAGGCAGAGAGGTCTCTGTGCTGCTCCCGGGGCCGACGGGCGCGCCGGAGGTGGTAGGCCCCGATCCGTTCGTTGACGTGGTTGTAGGTGACTCCTTGCCGCAGGCGGTCAGCGCCATGCTTGTGCACAACAACGCTATGACGAAGCCGACAAGAGCCCGTTTCATGACCGCCTCCCGATGCCTGCGCCCGTTCTGCGGGCGGCTGAATAGAAATCCTCACGTATCATAGTGGCCTCTCAGCGTCACGTGGCAACTACAATCGTGTAACGATTGTGTCACACTCGAACGGCAAAGCGGCGCTCCGCTTTTGCTCCATCGACCGCCTGCACAGGCACGATCCATCTCTCTAGCCTGGGCCTCGCTCAGCGGAATCATAGTCTATGGTAAAACCGAAACCGTTCCAGCGGTAGACGGCAGTGGTCTTCGTCTGGCCGGATCGAGACTCTTCGATGACCACGATGGTGTTCCCGCCACCATCCAGGACGGACACCCTCAGCGAAATCGGACGAGGAAGAAGCGGACTGCTGACGAAGCGCTCGCGATACTCTCCGCCAAAGTATGCGAACAACCCGAGGTGCCGCCCTCTATCGGAGTCAAGGAGGGCAACAACTTCTGGGAGTCCGTCGTTGTCGGTGTCGCCCAGATGGGCTTCGACCACGCGCCACTTCTCCCGACTACGGTATAAGAGACCACCATCTTTGAGGGTGAGCGACCCGAGGCTTTCGTCAAATCGCACCAATTCCGCTTCGCCGTCACCGTCGAGATCGACTGAGTAGGTAACGCCCGGCTCCAGCTTAAGTCCCAGCGTGGCGGGCACGACAGTGTCGTCTGAACAGCCTGCGGCAAGAAGAACCACCGAGGTCGCCAGAATCACCACCAGACCCAGTACCTTTGTCGGACCCGTCCGCCGTCGAGCCCGGTCGCGCCCCCGTCTGTGCTCGCAGTCCTTCGGCTCAGTCGGCGGCGTGCCGGGTCCGGTAATCCTGGATGGCGGCCTGCAGTCCATCTGCTGCCAAATTCGAGCAGTGCATCTTGGCTGGTGGAAGACCACCCAGCGCCTCCGCCACGGCCTTGTTGGTTATCTCCATGGCCTCACCCAACTTCTTGCCTTTGGCCATTTCGGTCACCATACTCGAGGTAGCCACGGCCGCTCCGCAGCCGAGCGTCTGAAACTTGATGTCTTCCAGAACGTCGTCTTTGACCTTGATGGTAATGCGCATCATGTCGCCACATTGGGGGTTACCGACCTCGCCTACGCCATCAGCGTCTTCGATGACGCCCATGTTCCGGGGATTACGAAAATGCTCCATGACAAGTTCTGAGTACATGTCAGTTCCTTTGCCTGCAGACACAGTTACCGCACCAGACCGGCGACATCTGTCGAAGCCTGTCGACGATGGGCGGAAAGACCTTAATGAAGAAATCGATGTCTTCCTGGGTAGTGCTTCGCCCAAGAGTGACCCGTAACGACCCGTGTGCGTGCTCGGCCGGGATGCCGAGGGCCAAGAGCACGTGGCTGGGGTCCAGAGAGCCGGTTGTGCAGGCCGATCCGGAAGATACGCAGATACCTTCCATATCCAGCATAAGAACCATCGACTCACCCTCGATACCATCCAGCCGCACGTTGAGATTGCCGGGCAGACGGTGGGCCATATCGCCGTTGATGTAGATGGCCTCGATGTTCGCACTCAGGCCCTCCCAGAGGCGGTCTCGTAGGACTCTCTCTCGGGCGGCGTCTTCGGCCATACGGGCGGCGGCCAACTCCAAAGCTTTCGCCATCCCTACGATTGCCGGGGTATTGTGTGTCCCGGCTCGGCGGCCTCTTTCCTGGCTCCCGCCGTGGAGCAGAGGAGTGGCCCGGGTACGTCTGCGCAGGTACATAAGGCCGACACCTCTGGGTCCGTAGAACTTGTGGGCGCTCATGGAGAGCATATCCACTCCCAACTCATCCACATCAAGGGGAAGTTTGCCCCCGGTCTGGACGGCGTCAGTATGCAGAAGTACCCCGGCTTCGCGCGTGATTTTGCCGATCTCGGCTATGGGTTCAACAGTGCCCACCTCGTTGTTGGCGTGCATGATCGAGACGAGGACCGTATCTGGGCGTATGGCTCGGCGGACATCATCGGGATCCACCAAGCCTCCCCCGTCTACCGGGAGCCGGGTGATTTCCCACCCGCGCTTTTCCAGAAACCGCATAGTCTCCAAGACAGCGTGATGCTCAATGGTGGAGGTGACAAGGTGGCGGCCTTTCTTCTGGTTGGCGTCGGCCGCTCCCTGTATCGCCCAGTTGTCGGCTTCCGTGCCTCCGCTGGTGAAGTAGATCTCCTCCGGATCAGCTCCGATGCGGTCGGCAATCGATTCGCGGGCGTCCTGTACGGCTCTGGCTGCAGAGAGACCCAGACTGTACACAGTGGAAGGGTTCCCAAACTGCTCCGAGAACCAAGGACGCATGGTCTCGACCACCTCCGGATCGGTCGGAGTGGTGGAGGCGTGGTCGAGGTAAATCACATTTCCCATCAGACCCTCTCGGGGCTATTCATTCTCGTCGGTTTGAGCGCCTTCCACGAGGTCAGGCGGTTCCGTTGCCGCCTTCCCCAGGCTGCGGTGCAAGTAAACACACCGCCCAGTCGGGGCACATATCCTGACATAGATTGCAGGACGTGCAGGCCTCCGGGTCGGCAAGGAAAGGCAACCCCTGCTCATCGAATGCAATGGCTTCCGTGGGACAGAAATGGCCGCAGATACCGCATCGCTTACAGCGCGCCAGGTTGAATGAGGGTAGTCTCTTGAGTTTTACGTCCGTGTTTTTCATCGCGGTATTGTAGCTTAGACCCGCCGGTTTGGCGTGGTATCCCGTACAAGGCCATCAACGTTCTTGCCCACCCGTGATGCTCTCGTAGACGGGCTTTGATTTGTCTGCGCTCTCTCTCGGCCTGGTCCACATCGGCTGCCGTCGCTTTTCTCCCCCCGAACAGCACAGCGTCGGCGCGGGCGACGAAGGTCGGGTCGGGCTCGATGCCGAGGTAGGCATGAAGAGCGTCGAGGGTCTCTTCAAGAGTATATGCCGGCTTAACAGGGGCTCGGTAGTCGGCCAACTCGGTCCTGAGCAAGGCCAATGAAGCCTGGAGCCGCTGCTCCGGCGGTCCGCGATGGATTCTTCTTCGACGCCAGACAGAGCGCCCTACCGGCCACCCAAGGACGATGACAATGAAGACCACCGGGCCCACCAGCCAAGCGGCCCAGTTCGGCCGTCCGCCGTTCTTGGCCGCTACTCCCTCTTTACCGCCCCCTGCGCCGTTCTCGAGACCTCCGTGCGCCGGAATGGTGGGCAAAGTCCCTCCACTGGGCGGGCTGCTGTTAATGTACGGATTGATGAATCCAGGGCTGGTAGATGATGGTCCTGCACTTGGAAGGTTTCGCCCAGGGGTGGGATCAAAGGCCGTCCAGCCGATCGTAGGGAAGTAGACCTCCACCCACGCGTGCGCGTTGTTCGCGCTCACCACGTAGGCGTCATCGCCCTGTTTTTCGCCTGAGGTGAACCCCACTGCCACCCGAGACGGGATGCCGTTGAATCTTAGGAGGAGAGCCATAGCTCCCGCGAAGTGCTGACAGTATCCGGTTCGGCTGTCGAACAAGAACGCAGCATATGGCGACGAGTATTCACCGACCGGCGGGGAGAGCGAGTAGCGATAGAACTGTCTGAGATACTGCTCTATGCGCAGCGTGATCTGATATGGATCGACGGCGTCGCGGACGATGCTCCTGTTCAGGGCCAGGAGCTTCGTCCATTCCCACCCGTCGGGACCCGTCTCCGTCACAATGTTCTGCCAAGTTGCCTCCTTATCCGGCCCCTCGATTTGGGAAAGACGGCTGAAAGGTAGGAGGAGGTAGCCTTGGATGTCTTCGGGATAGTCGCTGCCCAACCCCACCAGATCGGCCGGGGTGAGCTTGGGAATCACCGATACCAAGTGGTAGCGCAAGGTGGGCCCCAAGGCGGTGCTCACGCGCAAGGACCGCATGCCGTTCATGCGCAAGGGGACATATTCGTCAAGGACGAGGGACTGGGGGTCTCCTCCGGTGAAGAAATAGTTCGTATATACGGCCTGGGTCTGGAAGACCTGCGTGACCGTCTCGCCTGCGGGGGTAGGTTCCGTGCTGGGGATACTGTACAGGTACGAATGGTATCGTCCCTCGGAGTCGGCGGAGTCATCTTGGGGGACAGGCTCGATGCGTTGAAGAAAGGCCTGTGAAGTCACCCAGGCCGTACCAGTGAAAGTGTCCAGGGCGCTCGCCCTCCAATAAGAGGGTGTTGGTGACTCGACAGTCATAACGACTGCGTCGTTGGCCGGATCGAGCAGTCGAGGGTAGTTCTGGAGCCAGTTGAAGCTATAAACGGGCCCTCCTGTGCCAAACGGGTCCCATGTGCGCCAGTCCTGCCAAGGAGTGGCCACCACCGAGGGGGCGGCCAACAACAGGCCAAGGGCCAAACCCGCTCCGAGAGCGCCTACCAGTCCGCCTGCTAGGGTGTCACGGAGTCTCCACCCTTCCTGACCGATCCCTCGGGAGACCACGAAAAGGCAGGCCGTCAGAACAACAAAGGCAAGCCCGGGCCAAAGAATGCGTGTGGTGGAGTCTACCGTCAGGCCGTATCCCAACAGAATGAGCAGCAGCGCCACTGCAGGAGTAGGCCTTCGCAGGCTCAAAGCGAGAAAGGCCGCTGCCCCCACGAGCCAATACGCGACGAATGCGAACAGGAGTGACAAGCCGGGGGTAGCGACGGGATCGAGAGGGAAGGCCTCGGTTTTGTAGGCTGTGGCGCCCAGATTGAGCTGTTGGGTGTAGTAGCGGTACTGTTCAGCCACGCCGTCGACCATTTCGGGCACAGGCATGATGGTGCGGACGAGCAGGTAGCAGCCTATAGGCAGTAGCACGAACGCTAACGGCCAAACTCGGCGGTGGATTAGTCCCGGTGCACCACACACGCCCGACAAAAACACCGCGCGCGTGAGGGTGGTCGCCATGGAGGGTTGTGCGACTCGGTTGAGCGCGATAACGGCTACGATCGCTATACCTAGGAAGCAGATCAAATAAACGAGACGGGGGACGGTCCTCACAGGCTCACCCCCAAACGGCTGTTCGCGCCCGTCGCCCGGTGCGCTCCAGTGACAGACGCTGTTCGAGGCTTTCGCCCCGTCCGATGGTAAGGCACGGGATGCCCGCAGATGACAGGGATAGCAGGAGTGCCCGGGACTCCGCTGACAGGAAGATCGGGATATCGTGGGCGAGGGCAGAGGTTGCCGCGTAGGATGAAGAACTGCCGGCCTTAGGGGTGACTGCATCGGTCCTGGAACCCACGCTCCGCTCGGTATCGGCGTCGCTCCTGGTGTCTATGCTCCTCCCGGTGCCTGGGTCGGCTTCCGCGTCTGTTTTGGTCGAGAGGTTCTTCTGGGGAGGCAGGAAGGGGAGTAGGGAGGATTCGCCTGGCGGTGTCCCCTCGGTGAACGAGGCCCCGGCTACATAGAGGAACGCCGGCCGGCCTCCCTCCTCCTTGAGTTCGATGAGGGAGCGAACGAGGTGTTTGTCGAGCGAAAGGCCGACAATCGTCACGCTTTGGGCGCGCAACAGTGGAACGCCGGCCGCACGAAGGTGACGTAGGGTGGTAACGAGTGGAGTTGAGGCGGTCGCTTGCGATTCGGCCAGGGCCTGCAGTAGGGCACGCCTGCCTCCCCCGTCAGAGGTCAGCCGGAACTCCCTGCGCCGACGTTCATGGGAGACCAATGTCACCCCTCGGCCTGTGCGTATGGCGAAGTCGGCGATGCTACCCGCGGCCCGCACCGCTAATTCATAGTTGCTGTGGGGCGCTTCCCCGACAACCTGCCCGGCGGTACCGTCGAGCAGTATCGTGACGTCGGCGGCAGCAGGATCTTCCATCTCCCGCAGCATCAATGCCCCGGTTTTTGCCGTACTCTTCCAGTCGATGTGGCTGAGTGGTTCGCCCGGCTGGTGCGGCCTCACGCTTCTGAACTCAGAGGCTCCGGTGGCACGGAGTCCGTGTCGGCCGCTCCAGTCGTGCCTCAGGCCGACGTCGGGGTGGAGGACGCACGAGTCGAGGCGCGCGATCTTCGGGACCACGGTCACAGTCAGCGGGTCACCCACCTTGCGTGCCGTGCCAACCAGCCCGAGGAGGTCGTCGGCAAAGGTCCGGACGGCCGGCAATGCATGCACTCCGCGATTGACCGCCTCGATGTGGGTCTTGACCTCCTTTTCTCCCCGAGGGTTCAGACTTCCGACCCTTATCTCCGCGTCCGAGGCGGCAAGACCGGTCAGTGGAATGTGGAGTGTGAGTTGCGGCCCTGGGATCAGTGAAGCATTCTTGATAATCAGGGAGAACTCGGGCTCATCGCCCGCGACGGGCTGTTCGGGAAGGAGCACCCGTGTCACGCGGATACGTCTGCTCGTGAGTGCGACCAATCCCCAGGAAAGGAGGAGGATGGCCAAAAACGCGAATGCGATGAGATACAGTTCCCAGGTGCCGACGATCCGCCCGGCTAGGTAGGTCGCGACGGCGAGACCGAGTAACGCATAGCCGCGGCTCGTGGGGCGAGGCATGACCTATCCGCCGCTTTGGGGCACCGGGACCGTCTCGATCACTTCTGCCACGATGGACTCGGCGCTTATCCCGTGAACCTTCGCGTCGGGGGAGAGCATGATCCGATGTGCGAGGCATCGGACGGCCAGATCTTTGACATCTTTGGGGACGACGAAGTCCCGTCCTCTTAACAACGCAAGTGCTTTAGCCGCCCGAGTGAGCGCGATTCCGGCCCGTGGGCTGGCCCCAAGGTAGATGTCTCGCTTCGATCGGGTCGCGGTTAGGATGTCGACCACATAGCGTCTGAGCGCCGGGGCCACGCGCACGCGGACCACTGCCTGCGTCATGATGAGCACATCTTTCCCTGTAAGGACCGGGCGCAACTCGGCCAGTGGATCGTGGGAGGTCTGCTCATCGATGATGGCCTCTTCAGCTTCTGCCGATGGATAGCCTAGGCTCAGCCGCATCATGAACCGATCGAGTTGAGCCTCGGGCAGAGGGTATGTACCCTCATACTCGATGGGGTTCTGGGTAGCGATCACCATGAACGGTGCCTGGATGCGATGCGTGAAGTTGTCGACCGTGACCTGGCGCTCTTCCATGCACTCCAAGAGGCTCGATTGGGTCTTTGGTGAGGCCCGGTTGATCTCGTCGGCGAGGACGATGTTGGCAAAGATGGGGCCGGGGCGGAATTCGAACTCGCCCGTCTTCTGGTTGAAGACGCTGACTCCTGTCACATCGCTGGGCAGGAGGTCGGGAGTGAACTGTATGCGGGCGAAGCGACAATCAACCGACCGAGCCAGAGACTTGGCCAACAGGGTCTTGCCCACCCCGGGGAAGTCCTCGACAATGACATGACCGCCGGCAAGCAGAGCAACCACGCAGGCGCGGATAACTTCTTCTTTGCCGAGGATGACTGAGCCGATGCTTGATGCTATGGCTGCCGCTCGGCGTGCAACTTCTTGCATCTCTGTGTCTTGGAGGGTTGTCCGGCCGGCGGAGGAGGCAACAGGCAGGCCTTCGACGGTCTGGGCGGCATTATTGGCCGGACGAACGCTCGTCTCTTCTGCGATGCGCCCCAGCACCGCACTCTCGACAGTGTAGCCGGGTTCCACCGGGCCGTAGGTCCTATCGGGCATGCCGTCCTCCCATTGTGTGGTCCGACGACCCAGAGCGGTGCCACGTTCCGAGGTTCACGCTACGTACTCCATCCGCTGCGAGGTCGCTGAAGCAGATTGTACTCTGCCTGGCGTGTATCACTGAGTCCACCGGGTTACCGGACGCTCGTCTGACGAAGTCATCCAGGTCCGGCAATGGCGGCTTGGATAAGGGTCTTGAGATCATCGGCCGGTCGCCATACTCTGCTTTCCCGGGCGATGAGTCCTTGATCGAGGTGAAGGTCGAACGTCAGTGTCTTGCGAGACGGTAGAACAAAAGTGAGCCGTGCTTCGATCGGTTCGTCGCCAGACTCGGCTGGAGTGCCGGCGAGATCCACTTTTTCAGCGTTCTTGACGGCATCTACCAAGGCCTGTGCATCGGGGAGGGTCGTGCGCATACCGTAGCTTGTAAGGATCCCGCTCTCGTTCGGCACGAAGACGCTTACCAGCACGGCATCACCGACCGTCTTGAGATCCGTGTCCGCCGGTAGTTCCACCAGATCATAAGGGGAAGTGACGAGAACGCCTGACCCTGCCCCATTGTATATGGGCGCGTTGTCCTCGTCTTGGCCTCGATGCAGCACGAGCCCTGTCACAATCGCCGCAACAGTGACAACAAGGACGGCGATAGCGGCTGCCGTCCACTTCGTAGAAGCCGCTCGGGACGATGGGTTCCGCTGAGCTTTGCGGTTAACGGACACGGGCTCCTAGGTGCTGGTCTCTCAGTTCGTCTGACCCGCGGTGCCATGGCGTTCGGTCAGGGTCAAACAAGAGTACCTCAGCAACGCCGGACCGGCCACAGATCTGCAGTTGTTCGGGGTGGGAGCGGCGCACGACTCAAGGTGAGGTCGGCCAATGGGGGCGCTTGAAGTTTGCCCTGCGTGCTACTAGACTACGCGAGCACAAAGGCGATGACGGGAACGAGTAGGTGCTGCTCTTCGCTCGGAGCGAGCCAGGGATGGTGGGAGCCTGGTAGGAATCAGCGTCCGAAGATCATCCCCGAGCCGCCAGCCGAACGGTTGAGCCGGTACCACCGCGACCGCCGCGGCCGGAGTCTTTGTAGCTCCAGCCGGTCCGGCGTGGCAACTATCCTGTGGTGCTCGGCGCTTCCCAGTAGACCTGGCCGGGTCCTTCCCGTCACAGAAGGGGAGCGTGGAGAGTTTGACTGTAGCGGGCATCGCGGGATCGCGAGGACCTGCACCGGATGACGGGCGCTCACTGAGAGGGCCGCCCCGAGCGGCACTGCCGGGAGGCAGCGACGCGCGGGTCAGGCGCACGCGGTACGGAGGTCCCGCAGGCGCACGGCCAAGTAGGGTGGTACCGCGGGTTACGTCCCGTCCCTACGCGTAGATGCCCCGGCGCACAACGCCGGAAGGTGAGGCGCGGGGCGGGGCGTGTTTTTTTGCGAAGCGAAGGTCGCCTCTCGGTGGCTGGTTGGAACCTGGACCGCAGGAGCGGTTTGGGCCGAGGCGATGTGCACGAGGAGGGTTCATGGCAGGCCAATATCGACCGGTGGACACAGGACAGAGCTTCCCCGCTCTAGAAGAACGGATCCTTGAGTGGTGGAAAGAGCGCGGCATTTTCGAGAAGAGTCTCGAAGCGCGGGCTGGACGGCCCGAGTGGGTGTTCTACGAAGGTCCGCCGACGGCCAACGGCAAACCCGGCGTACACCACGTGCTGGCCCGCGTGTTCAAGGACATCTATCCTCGTTTCAAAACCATGCGTGGTTACTACGTAGGCCGGAAGGCAGGCTGGGACTGCCATGGATTGCCGGTCGAGTTGGAGATCGAAAAACAACTTGGCTTCGATCACAAGGAGCAGATCGAGGCATACGGGGTGGCCGAGTTCAACCAACTGTGCCGGGAGTCGGTCACCGCTTATGTCGATGACTGGAACCGCATGACTGAGCGCATAGGAATGTGGCTCGATCTAGGCGATCCTTACATGACCATGACCGATGATTACATCGAGTCGGTGTGGTGGATTCTTTCGGAGTTTGCCAAGCAGGGTCTTCTGTATGAAGGATACAAGGTAGTGCCCTACTGCCCGCGGTGCGGGACCGCCCTATCGTCGCACGAGGTGGCATCGGGCTACCAGATGGTGACGGACCCTTCGATCTACGTGCGCTTTCCCCTCTGTGCCCGCAAGTCCGCGGGGGAACCTGCCATGCAGGAGACGGCTGCAGACGGTCTGCCGGTGAGCCTCCTGGTGTGGACTACCACTCCGTGGACGCTCATCTCGAATGTCGCGGCGGCTGTGGGGGACGACATCCAGTACGCGCGAGCGAGGCTGGGGAAAGAACACCTTATTCTGGCTGCAGATCTGGTCGCTGCTGTTCTGGGTCCAGAGGCTGTGGTCGAGGAGACCTTCCTAGGCTCGGACCTAGTCGGCCGCCACTACCGAGCGCCCTACGACTTCGTCAAACCCGACAAGCCTGCCTGGCGGGTCATCGCGGGTGATTTTGTCGCCACCGACGAGGGCACAGGGATCGTGCACATAGCTCCTGCTTTTGGTGCCGATGACATGGCTGTCGGCCAAGCGAACGACCTGCCCGTAGTGATGCCTGTAAACGAAGAGGCCCGGTTCACCGCCGAGGTTGGTCCCTGGGCGGGGCAGTTTGTCAAAGACGCCGATGCCGGCATCATGGACGAGTTGGAGTCTCGGGGACTCCTCTATGCCCGCGAGTTGTACGAGCACAACTACCCCTTCTGCTGGCGGTGCGACACGCCGCTCATCTACTATGCCAAGTCGTCCTGGTATGTGCGCACCACTGCCCGCAAGGCTGAGGTGCTGGCTGCAAACGAAGAGGTCACCTGGTATCCCGACCACCTCAAGCACGGCCGGTTCGGCAAATGGTTGGAGAACAATGTCGACTGGTCGTTGTCGCGCGATCGCTACTGGGGAACCCCACTGCCCGCGTGGCGCTGCCCAAATGGTCACGACACCATCGTGGGCTCCAAAGAGGAGTTGGGCCGGTTGGCAGGACGCGACCTTTCCACTCTCGAGCTTCATCGTCCGTACGTGGACGAGGTGACTCTGGCCTGCCCTCAGTGCGGTGCTGAGGCGCATCGGGTTGAGGCCGTCATCGACGCCTGGTTCGACTCAGGATCCATGCCTGTAGCTCAGTGGCATTACCCCTTTGAGAACCAGGAGTTGTGGGAGAAGCGTTTTCCGGCCGACTTCATCTGCGAAGCAATCGATCAAACCAGGGGCTGGTTTTACAGTCTGTTGGCCATCAGTGCGCTGCTCACCGGTCACACCTGCTATCGGAACGTGCTGTGCCTCGGACATATTCTTGACAGCGAAGGCCGCAAGATGTCCAAGCGGCTGGGTAATGTAGTCGATCCTTGGACCATCCTAGATAAACAGGGAGCCGACGCTCTCCGTTGGTATCTGTTTACCGTCAGTTCTCCTTGGTTTGCCCGCCGGTTCGGGCCGGAGAATATCGATGAGGTGATTCGTAAGTTCCTGCTCACACTCTGGAACACATATTCGTTCTACACGCTTTACGCGAACATCGACGGGTTTAATCCGGCTGAGCACGACGTGCCCGTGGGCGAACGCACTCTCATGGACCGCTGGATTTTGGGTGACCTCCACATCCTTGTCGAGAAGGTGACCGTCGAGCTCGACCGGTACGATGCATTTGCAGCCGGTCGAGCGATCGCCGACTTCGTCGACGAACTCTCGAACTGGTACGTTCGTCGAAGCCGCCGGCGCTTCTGGAAGAGCGAGGCCGACGACGATAAGATCGCTGCCTATCTTACGTTGAACGAATGCCTGGTCACTCTCAGTCGACTGCTGGCTCCCTTCACGCCGTTCATAGCGGAGGAGATCTACCGGAGTCTGGTCGCTGAAAGGGAAGCCGAGGCCCCAGAGTCTGTGCATCTCGCGGACTGGCCTGTGTCGAACGCAAGCCTGATAGATGAGGAGCTCTCCTTCAGCATGGCGGTGGCGAGGCGGGTGGTGAATCTGGGACGGGCGGCTCGCAACTCGGCTCAAATCAAGACCCGCCAGCCACTTGAAGTGGTGGTGGTCGCGTGCCAAGAGCGGGAGCGTGCTGCGCTGGACAGCCTGGCGACTGTCGTGACAGAAGAACTGAACGTGAAGGCCATTGAATACGTGAAGTCGGCGGGCGAACTGGTGACTTACACGATCAAGCCGAACTACCGGACCTTGGGACCCAAGTTCGGAAAAAACATGCCGGCGGTGGCCGCGGCTGTGGCGGCGCTCCCTCCCGATGAGACCGGCGACCGCGTCGGCAGCGGCCGCTCGGTGGTGGTGGCCGTGAGTGGTTATGACTATGAGTTCGTTCCCGAGGATTTCGTGGTCGAGTCACATGAACGCGAGGGCTTTCGTGTGGAGCGGGAAGGTAGCCTTGCGGTCGCGATCTCCACGCGTCTGTCCCCGGAGTTGCTACAGGAAGGGTTGGCTCGGGAATTGGTACACCACGTGCAGAACACTCGGAAAGCAGCCGACTTTCAGATAGACGACCGTATTCACCTTCGGGTGGAGGGGCCGGACGAGATCGTCGAGATGCTCGATGTCCATGGCGAGTGGGTACAAAAGGAGACGCTGGCTGTCAGCCTCGATGTGGCCAGGACCTCAGAAGGCGAAGTCATGGAGGCCTGCGAAGCGGCGGATCCGATTGCTCCTGACGTAGTCTCGGACGCCTACTCAGAGAAGCTGAAAGTGAACGGTCTTCCGGTTGTGGTCGAGGTGGCGAAGGCCTAACCCGAGCTTGCGTTGAGACTCAGGTGGTAGTGGTCGCTTTTTTGAGCCGCTCTATCAGGCTTTCGAAGGACTCCTTATCTTCATCCGAGACCTTCTTGATGCCGGACTCGAGGACTGCGATGGCGCCCGCGATATCGTCCTGCTTGCTCAGCACACTCGCCAGGTTGACGTAAGGGAAGGTCAGGGTGGGATCGATGTCGATGGCCTTTCGATATTGCTTCTCGGCCTCATCGGTCTTGCCCCAGTCGCGGAGGACGTTGGCGTAGTTATTGCGCACGAAGGCATTCTCTTGGATGGCCAGCATCCGCTCGTATGTAGCCGCAGCTTCCTCGTATCGGCCGGTCTGAAATTGGGCAACGGCCAGATCCTGGAGTGCGGCAAGGTCATTCTCATCGGCTGCTACCGCTGCCTCTAGGCTGGGAAGGGCGGCCTCGTACTCTTCGGAGGTGTCTCCGTCTACCACCAACGTCTGTACCGTGGTGGGGATGCTACTAGCGGTGGGGGCGTCGGGCTTGGTGGTGGGCTCGTCGCCGGCCTCGGGCCCGCCGCAGCCGAAAGCCGAAACCATCAGCATGGCTAGGGCAAACAAGAGCAAAGCTCGTCGTATGGTCGGTCTCATTGCTTCCGCCATTTCTGCTTTGTTCCTTTCTCACGCATCGTCG
>JAXGNF010000030.1:0-26184 GCA_040768135.1 Thermoleophilia bacterium
GAGCCCAGGCAGCAGCCGCCTGCCAGTCTTGAGCTGCTCCCCGTGACTCCTGGAGCCCGAGACCTCCAGTCAGCGAAAACGCTGCCACAGCGACGCACATCGCAAGGATCCCCACAACAACCAAGAGCTCGAGCAGGCTCGAACCCGCTGCCCCACCAAGGACCGCCCCTGCCCAAGAGCGCGGACTCGTCTTTGGATGCGGTAGTTTCCCCGAGTGTACCCGTCTGTTCATAGCCGCGAGGCTATCGAAGACTGCGGGCAGGCTAAGAACGACCTTGGTTGGAGATTGGTCAAAAGGGTTTGGGGCGGCCTACGGAGGCATACAGTGCACGGGCGCGAGGAGAGACGCAACCACCTGGACGGACTTCGGCCACCCGGCGTCGGAAGAAAAGAGAAAGGGTGCGGCGGCATCCCCGACGCCGCCGCACCCCTCACTTGAACTCTTCTACCAACCGAGACCAGCGCTTCCGTCGACCACTTTGACTTTGACGTATCCGGTTTGGTTGATGTTGACCGTATTCACTTGAATCCCAAACCAGTTGCCGCTCGCGCTCCTGCTCGCGATATCGACGATGTTGGGAGACTCCGCGTAGAAGGCGATCTGCCCCTGGTTGGCGTTCGCCGTCACGGCCGCCGTGATGCCGGGAGGCGCTGTAGCGACCATATCCACCCCGTTGTCCACCCAGCTCATCGAAGTATCGATGTCATTCAGCATGGTTTCCGTCAGCTTCGTATAATCACCGGTCTCGACGAACGCGGTCTGGATCACCGTCAGCCCGTTACGTACCAGACTGTAGGCAGCCGTGTCATTCGCGCGCTCGCGTTGACCAAGATAGGTGGGAATCGCGATGGCAGCCAAGACGGCGACGATAATTATCACCACCAAGAGCTCGATCAGCGTGAAGCCTTGCTCCTGCCGACTCCACTCGTGTGTTTGGTCCATGCGCTACACCCCCTTTCTCGTTGTTTATCACCGCGCGGGCTGCGCTGTGTCGAGCGATAGGCCATTTTGTTTGGCGAGGTCCTTGACCCGCGCCGCTTCCAAATGGCGTTGGTCATTCTGCAGAAGCTCAACAAGCACCGTGTACGGGTAAGCGTAGGACGGTTCTACCTGGATGGCCGTCCTCAGGCTCTCTTCTGCGGCAGCTGATTGCCCCGCCCTCTCCTGGGCCTGTGCCAAGAAAGTCAGATTGCGGGCACTACCATCCAACTCCACAGCTTCCGAGGGCACTCGCACGGCGTCGATGGCACGCTCTTGATGGCTCAAGTAGTTGAAACCCAACTCCATGCGGGTCTGTACGTCAGCGAGGTCAGCTATGATGACTCTCTCTTGGATATCCAGAGCTTCTTCATACTCGCCCTGCGGCATCAACGCGACCGCCAATCCACTAAGGGCTTTGACGTCACCGGCGTTCTTCGCGAGCGACTCTCTGTAGGTGGCTACAGCTGCGGCCATATCTCCTGCTTGGATCAGATCCCAGCCATCAGCAAGAGGATCGCTGCAGGCACCGATACCCACCATAATCAGCACCGCGACCACTGCCACGGACAGCGCACACGCGGTGCGTCTAATCCTTGCAGCGCAGGGGACGGCTGCTCGTGCCTCCACCTTCGTGGCCCTCCTCAACCCGGACGCGTCCCTATTGCACAGAATGAAGCAAGAGAGGCAACCGCCTTACTCCTGGTCGGTTGCCTCTCTCAATCGGCCGTTGCTAACCTCTTGGCTCAGACATCATCACCAGCGAAGATGCTCTCGGCGAACGGCGTTGCCTACCAGGTACCTGCTACCCCATCGACATAGAAGATGATCCCGCCACCCGCTCGCTTGTCAACCTCCACACTGAAGAACTTGCCGGACTTTGATTCTGTGCCGACTCCGTAGGTGTCTGCTCCTGTCAAATCGACTCCGACTTCGTTCTGCCCAGCGTCTGTTCCGGCTGCCGTGGCGGCAAGCGTACCGGCACCGGTGACCGCGGTGAATTCAATCGAAGGTTCAATCGCCTCAAGGGCATTCGGGGTAGACGTCATGTCGATGGCTGAGAAGTCACGAGTATCGACCCAAGCGGATTCGACAGCGGTCATGGCATTGCGAACGAGAGATTTGGCTGCTGCGTCGTTGGCTTTGTTACGCTGACCCAGGAAGGTCGGGATGGCGATCGCCGCCAGGATGGCGATGATAATGATCACCACCAAGAGTTCGATGAGGGTGAAGCCGCCTTGGCCCCTCATCCTTTTGTGGATCTTCATGAACATTACGCGTTCCTCCTTCTGCCTTCTTCGGCTTTGTGGACCCTTGCTGACGGTTTCGGTCCTGACGGATGTCGCGGGCCGGCGCACCCACTGTGGATACGTGCCTCAAATATCGACACTTTGAAGTAGGACTTTAGCGATTTCAGTGCAACTTTCGACTGAGCGTGGCCAACATCAGATCTGAGTGTGAGCAACACAATGTATGACGGCTGTACCACCAGGCAGGGAGGATGTCCGCGAAACCATGTCGACGGAACTGGCAGACATGCAGACAGGCCACCAACTAGTCATCGAACAGGCCACTAAAGCTTCCGCTTCCTTCTGTCGATATTTCACACACGATATTTCACACACGAGTATGCGTACAGCCGCCGGTCACTACTGACAGGCTGCACGAGAACGACGGGCACGGTCGGGAGTTAGAAGTGCTATTGGAAAAGCTGCGACGTGGTGCATTGCCCGCGAAACGCGACAATCTCGCGTCGGGTAGAGATGCAGGATTCACGCTGGTCGAGGTCTTGGTGGCCGTCGTCCTTCTAGCCGCATGTCTGGGGGGACTCGCGCAATTCTTTTCTTCGGCCATGGCCCGCAACATGGATTCCCAGACCCGGTCTCAGCTTCATCAGATCGCCTCAGCCGACATCGAGGCCATCCGAGCCCTTCCCTACGGAGAAATCGGGACCGTACTCGGTAACCCGCATGGGAAGATCCCGGATGTCGACAGTGAGATATTCCAGGGTGTATCCACAGACATCCCCGTTACCATCACTCGGGAGATCAGTTTTGTGACCGACCCCAGCTATGTAGGCGACTACCCTGCGAACTACCGGCGGTTGACCGTCACCGTTGAGTCGACGGATAGTCCGCGGATCGATCCTGTGGTAGTTAGCACCTTCATCGGCGGCGGCGCGGAAGGTGGAGCTCTAGATATAACTGTGGTCAATGCCGCCGGTGAACCCGTGCCCGATGCCCACCTGACGATAACCAACGATAAGCTTTCTCCCAAAGTCAAGATAGACTCTTACGCCACCCGAACCAACACCGAAGGGCGTCTGTTCCTGCCCGGTCTCCGTGAAGACAAGACCTTCAATTACTATGTGGCTGCGAAAAAGACCGGATACAACGAAGCGGTCACTCCCACCGGGTTTTCAGTGAAAAAAGGCAAGCCCTTCACTACTGTGACACTGACCATCGATCTACTCTGCGACCTGACCGTGCAGCTCACCAATTATGCCGGGACCCCTCGGCCGGGCATCGTGCTCCAGCTCAGTGGACCTCTATCCGTGCCTCCGTGGAATTACACGATGACCGCTACCACCGATAAGTACGGCTATGCCTCCTTCACCGGTCTCAGATACGCGACCAGCCTAGAACCGTGCATGTTGCAGACGAGTCCACCGAATTCAAATCTGTCGCTCCCGGCAGGGACCGACCCCGACCCGGTGGATGATGATGCTAAGCCCAAACCCGTCCCCGCGGGAGCGATCTTTTTGATGCTGGATGGAGGCGTGAGCCGAGCGGTCGAACTCCTACTTCCCTGACCGACCTTCCGAATACCATGAAACCGAGACTAACGATAAAGAACCAAGACGGCTTCACTCTCATGGAGTTGATTGTCGTCATACTCATAGCCGGCGTTGTTTCGGGAGCCCTACTCGGGCTTTACGCGGGCCTTCACCGAACCACAGCCGATCAGCAGGTCAGGGTGCTGAATCAAGATTCGGCCAGGCTGGCCTTATACGAGATGACTCGTTACATCCGTGCGGCCTGCTCGTCGGACTCCAACGTGACTTCGGCCTCGGATTCAATCGCGGTGGCGGGGCCACAGGAGTTGGTCTTCTTCGTCGACTTGGATGGAGATGGTAATGCGGAAAGAGCCCGGTACTATCTCTCAAACAAGACCCTCAGGATGCAGACGGCTAAACCGAATACCAGCGTGACCCCTCACACATATCCGGCCGGCTATTCGAGCGACAGCATTGTCATCCTATCGGGAGTCGTCAACGGATCAAGCCCTGTGTTCACCTACTACGGGTACAACGACAAAACGAACGAACTCTACCCGATCGCCAACCCGAACACGGAGGGCCTAAGGCGCGACATCGTAACCATCGGCATCAGTCTGGCTGTGAACGAAAAACCTGAGATTGCAAAAGGTCCGGTCCAGTTGTCGACTCAAGTACTCGTCAGACAGAGATACGACGGAGGCATCAATGCGACCAGTGGGATCTGAGGACAGAGGCCCGATCCGAGGCCGGTGGACGAAGGGCCGGGATAACCGACTCCACAATCGAGGCGATGAGCAGGGATACGTGTTGATCCTCGGCATGTTGGTCGTGTTCACGTTACTGCTTCTGGGGAGCGTTGTACTCGCCCAAGTGCAGACGAACCAACAACACGTCCAACGGGACCGTTCTTATACGCAGTCTTTGGCGATTGCGGAGGCGGGGCTGAATCAATACCTGTGGATGGTGGCCACCGGCGTCAGCTCGGAACACGAGGGCTTTGCCATTCCCGGAGCTCCCACCAGCTCACCCCGTAAGATGACCTTCCTCTATGAGGACCCGTACGATGGAACCATTCAAGGTCACTACACGATGGAAGTAACGCCTCCTACGTCGCGCGAACCGAACGTCACGGTCAAAGTCACCGGGGTTTCGAATCAGCCTGTGGAACAATCGCGGACAATCTCGGCCCGCGTGGGACGCCCCTCTTTCAGTGAATACATCATGCTGACCGACAAGGAGTTCTATATCGGCGGCCCCCTTACCCGGCAATGGCACGGAAAGACTCACTCCAACGAGCGCATACGCATCGCCACTGAGAACATCATCGACCTCGTCACGAGCGCAGGCGACATCTACACGCAGTACGATTCGACGTACGGCTGGCCCGCCGTTCCCGCGAACAGTGAATCCCGTAAGTTGTGGAAAACGGGGCAACCAAAGATCGACTTCAACACGGTGACCGCCGACCTCAAACGACTGAGCGATATATCGCAAGAGTCCGGGGGTGTCAACCTACCCTACACAACAACAAAGGCCCACAACGAGAAACAGGGCTGGTACATCAAACTGCTCCCCAACGAGAAGTATGAACTCCGACTCGTTACGAACGAGTCTGAAGTCAGCACGGCTCCAGGCGGTTCCTTGACTTTGTCTGAAACCGGTTTTCCGGCAGGCATTTCAAAGGGCCCCCATGACTATCCAGAAAACGGACTCATCTACGTCAACGACAACGTCTGGATAGAAGGTGCCGACCTCAGCGGACGAATCACCGTAGCCAGCTCCGGACAGCTTAATCCATCGGGCAAGACTGCGGCTACCTGCATACACGTCGTCGGCGATCTCACCTATGCGGTCAAAGACGGAACGGTAGCGGTGGGATTGATTGCTCAGAGCAACCTGGAGATCCCTTCATATGCTCCGCTGGGGAAAGGCGTGTACAATCCGAAGACTAAGACATGGAATGTCAGGGACGTGAGCATGGAGATCAACTGCGCGGTTATCGCGCAGAAGGGTAAGGAGTTCGTGAGGGCGGCCGACGTGGGTGGACCCCTCCGCGAGATGCTCACGATCTTTGGCTCGGTCTCTTCCTGCCTTGGGCCCTATCGCCTCAAGGGTTCCGGTGGGTTCGCCAGCGGTGCGAACCTGTACGATACCTTCCTGCTCCACAACCCTCCGCCCCATTTCCCAACGATAGGCACCTACCAAATCCTCGACTGGCAGGAACTCCCGCTTTCGCAGGCCTTGACACCGTAGCAGCCGAGGACATGCAGCCTACAGGCGGCCGGCCGGTGATGGGCCGGTCGCCCTTTTTCCAGCCGGTATCTCCACCTCAGGCCGTCAACCTCCTGAGCGGCACGAACGCTCAGCGTCCGCTACTGCCGAACCCGCCTTCGCCTCTCACCGTCTCGGGCAGCTCGGTCACAGCCACAAAATCGGGTTCTTCCACGGCCTGCACCACCAACTGAGCAATACGCTCGCCCACCCGTATCGCGACCGGCTCGGCGCCTGAGTTATAGAGCAGCACCCTCACCTCTCCTCGGTATCCTGCGTCGATTAGGCCGGGTGAGTTGACTACCATGATTCCGTGTTTGAGGGCCAGACCCGACCGAGGCTGCACGAATCCCGCATAGCCAGGCGGGATGGCGAGGGCCAAGCCGGTACCCACATCCTTGCGCTCGCCCGGCAGAAGGGTGACGGTTTCGACGGAGCAAAGGTCCGCGCCCGCATCTCCCGGATGAGCCTGCCGGGGAAGCCGCGCCGAAGGGTGTAACAGCCTGACTCCTATGTTCATGCCCACATCTCCCCATCGCTGCAACTGGGGTCCACCGCCCGCTGCGGCAGTCTTGCCTGCGGATGGAGCAATTTGGCGGTCAGTTCCATGGCCCGTCGTCCGCGACCGACCTACAGTCGCAGCGAGCGCTCGATCCGCTCGACGGCCTCAGCGATGCGTTCGTCGGGAGTGGTCAGTGACAGCCGAACGAAACCTTCTCCCGCCGGCCCGTACCCGGCGCCCGGAGTGACCACCACGGCCGCCTGCTCAAGCACGTGCTCACTGAACGAACCGGACGTATAGCCTTCGGGTACCGGAATCCACATGTAGATGGTGGCCTTGGGCTTGGGTACCTCCATCCCCACCGACACCAGAGCCTCAGCCAGTAGATCCCGCCGGCGTTTATACACGGCGCACATCTCGGCCACAGAATCCCAAGGACTGTTCAGAATAAACGCCCCCGTGCGTTGGAGGGCGTCGAACATACCCGAATCCATGTTGGTTTTAAGCCGCCATAGATGAGAGAGTACCGTGTGGTTGCCCACCGCGAAACCGATGCGCCAGCCGGTCATGTTGAAAGGCTTGGAGAAGCTGAAGAACTCCACTCCCACATCCTTGGCTCCGGGCGCGGCGAGGAAACTCGGGGCCACGTACCCGTCGTAGGTCAGCTCGGAGTAGGCGTTGTCGTGGACCACGATCAGGTCGTACTTTTTGGCGAAGGCCACCACGCGCTCGAAGAAATCGTCCTCTACGATACCGGCCGTGGGATTGTTGGGATAGCCGATGAAGAGCACCTTGGCTCGGGCGGCATCGTCGGGGCTGATATCGTCCAGATCGAGGATGAAACCCTTCTCCGGCTTTAGGCGCAGGTAGCGGACCTCGGCTCCCGCCATGATGGAGCAACCGGAGTAGACCGGGTAGCCGGGGTCGGGCACCAGAGCCAAGTCGCCCTCGTCAAGGATGGCCCAGCAGATATGGGCAAGCCCTTCCTTTGCCCCCAGTACCGGGAAGAACTCCTTAGCCGGATCGATATCCACTCCAAAACGCCGCTGATAGAAAGAGGCGGCCGCTTCCGCGAACTCCGGCAGACCCCAGTTGCTGGGATACGGATGGTTGCGGGCGTCGGCCACCTGACGCTGCATCTCTTCCACGATGTAGGCCGGGGTAGGCAGGTCGGGATCGCCGATCCCCAGGCTTATGACGTCGATTCCGCTCTTGCGTTTGTCGCTGATCTTCTGTTCGAGCTGGGCGAAGAGATACGGGGCGAGATTATCCATCCGTCGGGAGAAAAGCACACATGCCTCCTTGTCGGCGGCCGTCAGTCGTCACCGGCGACCGCGCATCCGTCGATATATGATCAGGGGCCGGGGAAGGCCCAGCCGAGCCGCCGCAAAGTCTCGGCAGAAAGGGTGCAGGTGAAGACCTCCTCCGCCGGACCCGTCATGAAGACCCGCAGGCCCGGTCCAGAGTCCTTTTCCACCTCGATCAGAAGGTCGCCACCCAGAAGATGCACCAACACCGGGCTCTGAGCCAGGCCCAGCCGCACACAGGCCGCACCCACAGCGGTGGCTCCGGTACCACAGGCCTGAGTCTCCCCCACACCGCGCTCCCACACCCGCATGCTCACGGAGCCGTCGGGTTCGATGCGCACGAACTCAACGTTCACCCGGTTGGGGAAAAGACGGTGTCTCTCGATCCGCCGACCGACTCCGGCCACGTCGAAGACGGCGGGATCGTCTACAAAGACAACGCAGTGCGGGTTACCCACGTCTACGAAGGTGAAGCGATACTCCCAACAGCCGGCCTCAAGCACAGCGTCGAGTACATCTGCGCCGTCCACCCCTTCCGTTGTACGAGCGGTGTCACCCGCAAATGCTCCGCCGGTTGCGTCGCCGCGCACGGCTTCACCACCGGCTGCTCCGCCCGTTGCAACCGTGTCGGTTGCGGCGCCGGCGGCGGCCGGACCGGCCTCGCCAACCGGTGAAGCGCAGGTTTCGCCAGAAGCACTACCCGCCTCGAGCGCTATGTTCTCACTGCGAAACCGAGCCCTACCCATGTCCACCCGGACCGCGCCGTCGGCCAACAAACGAGGGCTGATGGGGCCGGCCCCCGTCTCTACCACGAACTCATCGGCAGTCACTATGCCCGACGCGGCCAAGTAGCGGGCGAACATGCGGATGCCGTTGCCGCACATCTCCGGCTCGCTGGCATCGGGGTTGAAGACCCGCATCCGGGCCACAGCCTCGGGGATCGTCCCGGTAGGCCGGGAGTGAAGCAGGATGCCATCGGAGCCCACACCGTAGTGTCTGTCGCAGAGCAGTCCGATCGCCTCGCGGGTCAAGGGGGCCGGCAGCGCCGACTCCTCTATGATGAGGTAGTCGTTGCCCAGTCCCTGCCACTTAGCCAGCTTCATCAGCGCTGATGATCCCTTTCTGACTTTCCCGACCCTGCGAGGGACTCTGCGAGGGCGATGATCTCGCCCGCGACCTGGTGTGGTTCCCTATCGCGGACATCAATGATAACAGCGTCCCTCACCTTGCGCAGCCAGGTGAGTTGGCGACGGGCGTACCGCCGCGTCGCCCCGGCTATCTGGGCGATGGTCTCCTCGCGCGTCTGACGGCCGTCCAGGTACCCGCAGATCTCCGGATAGCCGATGGCACTGCGGATGCCGGGCCCGCCCGGCGTAGTATCCGCCTCTCCGTACTTCCGGCGAAAGCGTCGCACCTCCTCGACCGCGCCGCCGTCCACGATAGCCGCCGCCCGCGCCTCTATACGCCGGTTCAGGGCTCCGCGTTCGTCAACCAACCCGACGACCACCGTGGGATGGGTGTAGACGGGCGCCCACAGGTCGTTCCTGCCCGACCAGGCTCGACCGGTGATGACCACAGCCTCGAGGGCCCTTACCACCCGGCGCACGTTGCGGGGGTCGATGCCGGCGGCGGCCTGCGGGTCGAAACGGGCGAATTCGGCGTACAGAACCTCCGGACCCTCGATCTCGGCCCTCTTCTCGAGCCGGGCGCGTATCTCAGGGTCGGCCCTGGCAGCCACAGCGAGCGGAGCCAAGGCCGCCCGCATGTAGAGCCCAGTGCCCCCCACGACGAGTCCGCGACCGGTCGCAATAAGATCTTCATCGATAAGAGGGCGGGCAAGCGCGGCATACTCCGCGGCCGTACAAGACATCCTGGGGTCGATGACGCCGACCAGAGTATGAGGAGCGGCCGCCTGCTCCTCTAGGGATGGCTGGTCGGTAAGGACGGGGAATCCTCGATAGATCTGCATGGAGTCGCACGAGATCACCCGCACTCCCAACACACGGGCGAGTGCAACCCCCACCGCCGTCTTACCTACCCCCGTAGGACCCAACACCCCAACAACCAAAGGTAGCTTCCTCACGAGATCTCACGGCCCCGGAAGCTGGAGGAAGTCGCCTCAAGCAGTTCCACCATAACAAGCCGGCCCGGCTCGGCGGCCGACGCGAAGTTCACCGGCTTGTGAGTGCGCGTCCTCCCCATGACCTCCCCGGTGGCCTGCCTACTTGCCCTCTCCACCAGGACCTCGACGGTGCGACCGAGCAGGGCCTGATTGCGCTCCTTGCCCAGACGCTGCACCACTTGCACCAGACGCGCCATACGTCTGCGCGAGACCTCCGGTGCCAAACGGCCCGGAAGGCGGGCGGCCGCGGTCTGACTACGTGGGGAATAGATGAAGGTGAAGGCTCCGTCAAACCGGCATTCCTCTACCAAAGAGAGGGTATCTTCGAAGTCGGCCTCAGTCTCGCCCGGAAAGCCGACGATGAGGTCCGTGGTCAGAGCCAGATCGGGGACCGCCGCCTGCAGCCGGCGCACCAGGTCGAGGTATCCGGCCCGGGTGTAGCCGCGGTGCATCGCCGCAAGGATGGCGTCGCTCCCGGACTGTACAGGGAGATGCAGGTGCTCGCACAGTTGGTTGGGAGCGGCCATCAGCCGGATCAACTCCTCCGATACATCCTTTGGGTGCGAGGTCATGAACCGCAGCCGCTCTAAACCTGAGATCGAACACGTCTTCTCCAGCAATTCTGCAAAAGTCTCGGTACCGGCGAACCCGGCCTCCCGCCCGTAGGCATTCACGTTCTGGCCAAGAAAGGTCACCTCGCGCACACCTTCTTCGACCAAGCGCTCCACCTCCGTCAAGATTTCGGCAGCCGGCCGCGAGGCCTCCGGCCCGCGCACGTAGGGAACGATGCAGTACGAGCAGAAGTTCGTACACCCGGCGGTGATCTGCACCCAGGCCGCCGGGCCATCGACTCGGGCCCGAGGCAACTCAGCACTCCAACGTGTCGTTGATTCCTGGAAGGCGCCCGTCGCCGTTCCCTGCGCCCGCCGCCTCTCTATGAGCTCAGGAAGTTCGTGCAAACTCTGAGGGCCGACCATGACGTCCACAAACGGGAAGTCCGACAAAAGATCCTCACGCCTGCTCTGGGCGAGGCAACCCGCGACCACCACCAGGCGGCTCGAGTCTCTCTTTTTGAGGCGGGCGGCGTCTCCCAGATGACCGGCCAGGCGGGTGTCGGCCTTCTCGCGGATGGAGCAGGTGTTGTAGACAAGTACTTCGGCCCGATCGGGGGATCCCTCTCGACGAAGACCCATCCCCTCAAGCAGCCCTGCGATCCGCTCGGAGTCGTGATCATTCATCTGGCAGCCGAAGGAGCGCAGATAATAGGTTTCGGGAACGGCTCCATGATTCATCCGGCCCACCACCTACCACCGTCTGATATCAAGCCGTCTGTTCTCAAGCCATCTGTTCTGAACACACCGCACGCCCGCCTGTCCTCTCCCCGGCGGACCATTCGCCGACGTGGTCGACGCTACTTCGCGTACTCCACCGCGCGGCTTTCACGCACCACGGTGACCCGGATGGTCCCCGGGTAATCGAGTTCTTGTTCGATCTCTTTGGCGATCTCCCGGCAAAGAAGTGCGGCGGCATCATCGTCGATCTCTTCAGGCTTCACCAGCACCCTGATCTCCCTGCCCGCCTGGATGGCATATGACTTCTCCACGCCGGGCTTGCTCTCAGCGATCTGCTCCAAAGCCTCCAGACGTTTGATGTAGGTCTCAAGTGTCTCCCGCCGCGCCCCAGGACGCGCTCCGCTGACCGCGTCGGCCGCCGCCACCAGGACCGCCTCCACGCTGGTCGGTTCGATCTCATAATGGTGCGCTTCTACGACGTGGGCCACCGCATCCGATTCGCCGTAACGGCGGGCCAGATTGCCACCGATCATGGCATGGGACCCTTCCACCTCATGATCGACGGCCTTACCTAGGTCGTGCAGAAGGCCCGCCCGCTTGGCCAGCTTGGCATTCACTCCCAATTCGCTCGCCATGAGACCGGCAAGATGGGCCACCTCCAGAGAATGCATGAGAACGTTCTGACCGTAGCTAGTGCGGAACTTCAGGCGGCCGAGGAGCTTGAGCAGCTCCGGGGCCACTCCGTGGACGTTGGCTTCAAGCACAGCCTGCTCACCGGCATCCTGGATCTCTTTCTCAACCTCATCTCGAGCTTTAGAGTACATCTCCTCGATCTTGGCCGGATGAATCCGTCCGTCTACCACCAGTTTTGACAAGGTCAGCCGGGCAATCTCCCGACGAACCGTGTCAAACCCAGAGAGCACAACCGCCTCAGGGGTGTCGTCGATGATGAAGTCTATGCCGGTCAGGTTCTCGAGGGTACGGACGTTGCGTCCCTCTCGTCCGATGATGCGACCCTTCATGTCGTCTGAGGGCAAGGGGACCACCGACACCGTAGTGTCGGCCACGTGACTGGCGGCCGTACGCTGAATGCATACCGATAGGATGTCCTTCGCGCGCCGCTCGCCCTCGTGACGGGCCTCTTCTTCGATAGACCTCACCAATTTGGCCATATCGTGACGGACTTCGTCTTCGGTCCGCTTGAGGATGATGTCGGCCGCCTGGTCCTTGGTAAGACCGGCTATCTCTTCCAGCCGACGTTGCTGTTCGACCTGCGTCGCCTCTACCTCTTCAAGCACCTTGCGATAGTGCGCCTCCCGGTCGGTCACCGACCGCTCTCGCCGGGCTATGTCTTTTTGCAACTCGTCCAACGCCTCTTCCCTATTCAGCAGGCGGTTTTCGAGTTGATTCAATTCTTGGCGGCGCTCCTTGACCTCACTTTCGGCCTGGCTGCGCAATTGGTGCAGTTCATCCTTCAACTCAACTCGAGCCTCACGTTGGAGGGCGTCGACCTGCCTCCTCGCGTCCCCGACGATCTTCTCAGCCTCAGCTTCGGCTGAAGCTATCTTGGCTTCTCCCAGGTGCTTGCGGGCGTAGAAACCCGCGACCGCGCCTACAGCGGCCCCCACCAATACCACCACAATCCATATCGCTGTCATCATGTTCCCATCACTCCGATCGCGCGCAGCGCCACTCAGTCTTAGCCGGTGTGTGAGAATCGTCCACGCGGTACGGGAACAAAAAAGGCCGAGCATTTACTCGGCCGCAGACTGTCTCTCAATACCTTGCCCTCACCGGGACAGACCGCACCGGCGATTCGGCCACACTCCGGCCACACGCCTCGCGGATATATTCCCCAACATCAAAAACCTTCGGACCCCGCACTCTCGTGCCGGGAGCGCCGATTCTCGAGATCATAAGAGCCATAAGCAAGGTCGAGCAATAACCGTCGCCGACCGATCTTCACACGTCGCTCAGTTTACCGTTGCCTGGAGTGAAGTGTCAAGGAAGCCGTGGAAGCACGGGGGTTTTCTGGTTTTTGCGGGCCAACCCGGCGGGCCCGCCACCTACCTATCCCCCCGGCACGTCAGCGTCGTCCGTCTCGGCGTCGGAGCCCGCCTCGGCGGCGAGAATACGAGTCACGGCGGCGACGGTGTCCCAGTCGTATCCGCGCCGCGCCAGGAAGCCTGCCAGCTTCCGCCCGGCGCCCGTCGGGTCACGTCTCATCTGTGCTCCGAATCGTCTGCGGGCCAAGGCCGTAGCGGCTTGCAGTCCTTCGCCGGCATCGAAGCCCTCGTTCTCGCCGGTAAGGGCCTCATCCACCAACCTCCGCTCCACACCTTTGCGGAGCAGTTCGGTCTTGATGCGGCGGGGGCCCCAACCCTGCTTCTGTTTCTCTGCGCAGTATCGGGTGGCAAAACGCCTGTCGTCCAGATAGCCGAGGCCGGACAGCCACGCGATGGTGTCGGCAATGACCTCAGGCGTGAAACCGGCCGCCCCAAGGCGGCCCTCGACCTCGCCACGCGAATGGTCACGTGACGCCAGCAGCCTCAGCGCTCGATCCCGCGCCCGATACGGTAGATCTTCGGTGAGCAGGTCGGCCTGAGCTTGTTCGGAGACTACGTCGCCCACGTGCAGGCCCGCCTGCTCGATGACCATCGCGGCCAAATCGAAGGCTTTGGTCCCACCGATGCAGACGTTGATGCGGTCGGAGCGCCCTCGTCTCGCTACGAGGGACGTGATCACTCCAGCGGCACGAGGCACCGGTCTCATAGGCCGCCTCAAGAGCTTCCGGTCCTGCTCCCGGTCCTCATCAGACCGAAGGATCAGCCGGAGGCCGTTTCGCCGCCGGTGGCCGCCTCTCCTCTCTCGCCGCCGGTCTTAGTCGCACGCTCCGCGGTCTCCCCCGTCTCTGCGGCCCGATCTTGAGGCAATTCCTCCGCACCAACGCCCCACTCCGGGTTGACCGCCTGGATGACCTCCCGGCGCAGTTGTTGCACCAGTCCGGGGTTATCACGTAGGAACTGCCGTACGTTCTCTCGACCCTGACCCAGGCGTTGGTCGCCATACGAGAACCAGGCTCCGCTCTTCTGGACGATCTTATTGGCAACAGCTAAGTCCAGCACATCTCCCTCGGAGGAGATGCCCACGCCGTACATTATGTCGAATTCGGCCTCTTTGAACGGCGGCGCTACCTTATTCTTGACCACCCGCACCCGCACCCGGTTACCTACCGCTTCAGTACCCTCTTTGAGGGTCTCAATCCGCCGGATGTCAAGTCGAACAGACGCGTAGAACTTGAGGGCCCGGCCACCCGGCGTTACCTCGGGGTTGCCGAACATGACCCCTACCTTCTCACGTAACTGGTTGATGAATACCGCACTCGTCTGGGTCTTGCTTATGGTTCCAGCAAGTTTCCGCAACGCCTGACTCATGAGTCGAGCCTGGAGACCCACATGCGAATCACCCATCTCACCCTCAAGTTCAGCCCGAGGCGTGAGGGCGGCAACCGAGTCTATCACTACGATATCGAGGGCTCCGCTGCGGATGAGAAGTTCGGTGATCTCTAGGGCCTGCTCGCCGTTATCGGGTTGAGACACCAGCAGCTCGTCGATATTGACCCCGATGCGCCGTGCGTAAGCAGAGTCCATAGCGTGTTCGGCATCGATGAACGCTGCCCGGCCGCCGGCCTTCTGGGCTTCGGCGATCATGTGGAGCGCCAGGGTCGTCTTGCCACTGGATTCCGGCCCAAAGACCTCGATCACCCTGCCTCGAGGAACCCCCCCAACCCCTAGGGCGAGATCGAGTGCCAAAGACCCGGTCGAGATGGCAGAGACGCCTAAGTCCACCGACTCATCTCCCAACCGCATAATGGAGCCCTTGCCGTACTGGCGCTCGATCTGGAGGACCGCCATCTCCAGGGCTTTCTCTTTTTCCACCACTCCTCCTAATTCCCGTCGTGATCGGCCGCCGACGTAAGCGGCGTGCGCTCTAGGACCGTGTATACGGCCCCGCCGCGTTTGAGTTCACTCTTGTACAGACACACCGACTCTACCGCAAACTGAGCCTGCCCGCTCTCGGACCTTGGTTGGACCGGGCCCGGATACCTGAGCCGCGCGATCGTCAGGTGGGGGCGAAAAGGTCTCTTTTCCCTCCGCATGACTCCGGTCGACTCCAGGCCGCCCATCACCACTTCGAATAGGCGCGCAAACGTACCCGCGTCATCCGAAATGTCCAGCGCTACGACTCGTGCCTTTCGAGCCGAAGGAATGAACAAGAACCGTTCTATACGGCCCACTCCTCCAAGGTCGCCAGGCACGGCTCCCACAACGCCCCGTGCTGCCGCCGTCGCCTCAGTTCCAACCTCGCCGATAAAAGCCAGCGTAACGTGGAACTGCTGTTCGTTCATAAGACGCAACCCGGGCAACTTCGGCAGCAGGTCCTGGCAGCCACTTACAAATCCCAATAGCCCCCTCGGCAGCGGGACTGCGACGAACAAACGTTGGGATCCCTCCGTCACTGCCCGCAACCCGCTCAGTCCTCCTCCGTCTTATCCAGCGCCTGTCCCCCGGTCGCCACCACCCGTCCACTCAACCTGCGCCAGGCATGGAAAAAGTAGTCGAGGCCACTGATGACCGTGAGCACCAGCATCAGCAACACCAGGTACCAGGTGATCGAATGACCCCCCAACGTCCACTCGGGCTTCAGCCATCGAGGCTCCACAATGAGGGCCGCGATCGCAAGCATCTGGCCGGCGGTCTTGAGCTTGCCCCAGCCGCTGGCCGCTATAACGACGCCCTCCACCGCCGCCACCATGCGCAGTCCCGAGACGGCCAACTCCCGGGCTATGACCACCATAGCAATCCAGGCGGACAGATCGCCCAAACCGACTAACGAGACCAGCGCCGCCGTCACCAGCAGCTTGTCGGCCAGAGGATCCAAGAACGCCCCTAAGACCGTGACCTGCTTGGTCCGCCGTGCGAAGTACCCATCGAGAAAATCGCTGGCCGCTGCTAGCACGAATACGGCCAGGGCCACCACATCACCCCCCGGTACCGCGCCCAGCAGGAAGACCATGAATACGGGGACCATCAAAACCCGAAAAAGGCTTATGGTATTAGGTAGGTTAGGCCACACAGAAGGTCCTTTAGACCGTCGCCGAAAGATCATATCCAAGAGTACCTGTTATGGTCACTCTGAGCACGTCGCCGGGTACACAGTCCCTGGGAAGAGCACCCTCCACGTAAGTCAGGCCGTCCACCTCAGGCGCCTGCCCTGGGACCCGCCCCACTGCGGCCACACCTTCATCCCATTCTTCTGGATGCAGGGAGTCAACCAGCACCTCAAGACGTGTCCCCACCAACTGTCGGTGTTTTTGTGCGCTCTGCGCTTCTAGGACCGTGTTCAAACGGTTCAAGCGCTCCCTGGCTACCGCGCGCCGGATACGTGGTCTGAGCTTAACCGCCGGGGTACCTTCCTCTGGGCTGTATACAAAGCCCCCCGCATAATCGAATCCTGCCTCTTCGACGAAGTCCAGCAGGTGCTCGAAGTGCTCGTCCTCCTCGCCGGGGAAACCCACGATGAAAGTGGAACGCACCGAGACGTCCGGCATCAGGCTCTCGGCCTGTTTGAGCAGAGCAAGGTATTCGTCGCCGCTACCCTTCCGGCCCATGGCCCGAAGGATATCGGGGTGCGAGTGCTGAAAAGGTATATCTAGATACCGGCAAAGCTTGGGTTGAGAGGCCATGTATTCCAAAAAGCCGGCGGTGACGTGGTCGGGCTGTAGGTACATCACCCTCACCCGCCGGACCCGCTCATCACCCGCCAGGCGGTCGATAAGGCCTGCAAGATCGAGATCGCCGTCCCGCCAAACCGCCGTGTCCTGCCCCACCAACACCAGCTCTCGTACGCCCTCTACGAGGCAGGCATCGGCCTCCCGCAGGATCTCGGCGGCTGTGAGCGGGTGATAAGGCCCTTTGATCCCAGGGATGGCGCAGAAGGTGCAGAGCTCGTCACATCCGTCGGAAATTTTCAGGTAGGCATAGGACTGCACCGGGGTACCCTCTTGTGAGAGGCGGCCACACCCTCCGCGGTAGTGCACACCGTCTCGCGGGCTATACGGACCGACTCTGAGGCAATGATCATCCTCTTCTCCCCGTCCACTGATAGAGTCATCCAGCCACCGGACCAGCTCCGCATAGTCGGTTCCTGCCGTCACGCCGAACCACCCAGACACTTCGGGTATCCCCTCGGACAATTCCTCACGATAGCGCTCCACTAGGCAGCCCATGACCAACACCTGCTTACCCGGATAATCGGCACACGCTTCCAAGATCGCTGCTATGGACTCCTCCTTGGCTTCTTGGATGAACCCGCAGGTGTTGATAAGGATGCAGCCGGCCTCTTCAGGAGTGTCGGTCACGTTGATACCGAGAGAGCGCAACAACCGCGTGACCGCTCGGCTATCGGCTTCGTTCTTCGGACAACCGAGCGTGACGACCCAGACCGGCCTCGGCGAGGGGGGCTCTCGACCCATGCTACCGACTACGCTCGACGCCCGCTTCTGTAACCACGAAGATGAAGGTGTCGCCCTCCGCGTCCAGCGTATACGGGTTCCCATTGATAGTCAGAGCGAGAACACTCGGCCGACCCACGTTAAGCCAGTAACGCTTGGCCCCGTCGAACGTCTTCTGTCCGCCGGCGGAAAGAGTGCCTGCATACAGCTCCGCGCCGTTCTCACTGTCCTCCCGGACCACCATCCAGCAACTCTTCTCTGTCACGTTGATGACGAGGGTGACGTTCTTGCCCGAGGTCACCGGCCCTGAGACCGTGCTGGTAGGTCCCCCTGTTGCCTTGCTGGTCTCCGTGGACTGTGGCCGGACCATAGTGGTGGCGCTCACGAAACTGTTGCCGTCGAGGGGAGGCGTACCGCCTCCTCCACGTCCCGACCCAAACCAGGCAAGCAGAAAGATCACCACTACCGCCAGAACCCCAAGGATCGCATAACCGCGTTGACTGCGACGAGTCCTTTGTTTCTTACGCTCTGCTGCCGTACGGGTACGTGAATACTGGACTGCTTCGGTGCGCACGAGGCCCTGTTCCTCAACGGATGATTCCGGACGGCGTAGATATTCTTCAAGCAGTTCGTCAGGATCCAGCTTCAGGTACGTAGCGTACGTCCGTAGAAAAGCCTTCACATATGTAGTCCCGGGAAGCACCTCATAGTCGTTGTCTTCCAACGCTTGCAGATACTTCGAGCGTATCTTGGTCGCATCCTCAGCGTCTCGGATGGTAAGTCCCCGACGGATGCGGGCTTCGCGCAGGCTGTCACCAATATTGGCCACGGGGCTAGAAAGACCCCTCTCGGATCAGGCGCGCCATGTCGTGAACAAACCGACGCGCATCTTCGGTGGGATCGGGACTGGTGGTGAACTCAAGGACGAAATCCCTTCCTTCCGTGGACGATCGCTCGTACAGAGGGTCGTAATAGTTGACCAAGAGCCCCTTGACGACGTCGATAAATCTACCATCATCAAAGGCAGTTTCCAAGGAATGCAGGGTTTTGCGGGGCAACCTCGCTCCAATCAGCCCCAGGCTGCGACGGAAGCGCTCGCTCTGCACCTCGTCCCAGTTCTGAGGAGCATATTCCCGCACAATACGCGCGACCCGCTGCTCAATCGGAGCTGTGACCAAGACGGGCCGGCCGTGGCGGATGGCTTCGGCCACAGTCTTGGGAACATTGATGGGCCCGATCCTGCTTCCCTCTCCTTCGAGGACTAGGTACTCACCTCGGGTACGCCGGAGTTCTTCCCAAAGGAGCGCCTCGAACACTTTCTGACGCCTGCCCCCCGGCTGGTTCAGGTCACCCAACAATGATCCTCTATGTAGAGCCAGTCCTTCGAGGTCGAGAGCCCAGGGCCGCGGACGACGGAGGCCCGAAGTGCCCTGACCGAGGGCCCGTAGCAAAGCGCTCTTACCCGCGCCCGTCTTCCCGTGCAGGGTGATGACCGGCACAGAGGGCTCCCAATCGGCCAGACCGGCGACTACTTTGCGTCGGTAGGCTCGGTACCCTCCGTCAACTGTAACAACATGTACTCCCACCAAAGCCAAGAGCAGAGCCACATTTCGGCTGCGCTCCCCTCCGCGCCAACACATGAGGGCCAGACGGCGCCTGCGGGGCTGCGCCCGGGCAAATTCACAGAGAGAACTCAGGTACTGAGGCAAGAGAGGGCTAACCAACTCCATCGCCGCAAGCCGGGCTCGGGCCGCCCCCTTTTCCGCATAGACGGCCCCGACCGCGGCTCGTTGCTCGTCATCCAAGAAGGGGAGATTGATCGCGCCGGGCAGGTGGCCCTCGGCGAACTCACTGGGAGAACGAACGTCCACAACCTGAAAGCCGCCGTCCATGACCTCCGCTACGTCGACGGACGGGATCCGAAGGTCAGTCAACGTCCTCCCCAGCCCCGCCATCATACTCGTCAACCCGGAGGGCGGCGATCACGTGTTCGGCTTCATCCCGCTCAATCAAGATCTGTCGGGGTTTGCTGCCTTCCCATGGTCCCACGATACCGCGGCGTTCGAGCATGTCGATCAGGCGCCCGGCCCGCGTATAACCGACCCGCAGACGTCGCTGTAGCATCGACACCGACGCGCTGCCGGTCTCGATGACCAATTCGGCTGCCTCCGCCAGGAGATCGTCGGAGTCGGGGTCGAGCGAGTCGTCTTCAGCTCCACCGCCCTTCTTTGGGTCGGGAGGCCGGCGAAGCAGCTCTTCTCGAAACTCGGGCTCGGCCTGCCGGCGCCAATGGTTGACAAGGCCGGCAATCTCTTCTTCAGTGATGTACGCGCCCTGGACCCGCTGTAAGAGGCTCGACCCTAGAGGTTTGAAGAGCATGTCGCCCATTCCCAGGAGGGTCTCGGCGCCGTTCACATCAAGGATGACCCGCGAGTCCGTCTGGCTTGACACCGCAAAAGCGATGCGGGACGGGATGTTGGCCTTGATCATCCCAGTGATGACGTCGGCCGAAGGCCGCTGTGTGGCCACTACTAGGTGGATACCCACTGCCCGGGACTTCTGTGCCAGACGGATGACGTAGTCCTCGACCTCCTGAGGAGAAGCCATCATAAGGTCGGCCAATTCGTCGATCACCAGCAGGATGTACGGCACCGGACGTTCGCCCCGACGAGCCCTGACCTTGTTCATCTCGGCAAGGCTGCGGGCCCGGTCGAGTTCCATCAACTCGTAGCGGTCTTCCATCTCCTTGACCACGTTGTGAAGCACTCCGGCAGCATCCTTCATGTTGGTGACCACCGGCACCAGCAAGTGTGGAATGCGATCGTAATGCGACAACTCCACTTTCTTGGGGTCGATCATGATCATCCGCACCTGCTCGGGAGTGCTGCGGAGTAGCACCGACGAAACGATGCAGTTGACACAGCCGCTCTTGCCCGAACCGGTAGTGCCGGCAATGAGCAGATGGGGCAGTTTGGTAAGGTCGGCGTAGACCGCCTTGCCCGCGATGTCTTTTCCCAGCCACACCATGAGGGGACCGGCCGATTTGGGAAACTCGTGGTAGATGTCTCCGAGCGTGACCCAATCGGGCCGCTGGTTGGGGATCTCCACCCCGACCGCCGACTTGCCCGGTATAGGCGTGAGTATCCGGATCTCTGTGGTGGCCAACGCATAGGCCAGATCATCCTTCAAGGACGAGACCTTGGCGACCTTGGTGCCTGGAGCGAGTTGTAGTTCGTAGCGGGTTACGCGCGGCCCTACCACCATGCCGATGATGCGCGCCTCAACACCGAACGTCGCCAGGGCCTGTAGCAGGATCGCAGCGATGTCCCGATCGCCGCTACTCCGCCCTGCGGCAGCGGGCGTGCTCTTACGGAGCATATCCGGTTCAGGCAGCAGATACGCAGGCTCGGTCACGGCCAATTCGATCTGCCGCGGGGGGCGAGCGAGGCCCGGTAGGACTCCTTGTCTGGGGTCGACGGTCGTTTCGTCACTTTGCTCCGTAGCCGGCTCCGTGGTCACCGCAGTCTGTTCGGCCGATACGCCGCTCGGGTCCGTATCTTGGACTACGGCCGCCGATGTCGCCGTAGCGATCGCAGGTCGTGCGACCGCTCTTTCTTGTCCCACCGGAGTATCCGACGCCGGCGGACCCTGGTCATAGATATCGGCAAAGGCTTCCGCCCCGTTCAGCACTGCTCCGCCGTGGGCACCGGCACCAATCGCCAACGGGGCCAGAGGACTCCTGGAGATCGGACGCCCGGCCGTCCAGTCGTCAAAGGCGTCACCATAGGTCCCTCGAGGCCCATCCAGATCAGAGGTGCCGTCTCTCTCGACCAGATCGATCGGACCGAACTGCGGACCAGAGACCGTTGTCACTGGGCCGGTGGTCACCTCCGGCCACGCTGCCCGGCGATCGGCGAAGTCGAAAGCCCCGGCCGTCGGATACTCCTCTTCTTCATCCCGTCGTCTCGTAAGCAGCGTGCTCCGGTCGGCCGTGGTCCTGATGATCCTTGCGGCCTGTCGCGTGCGTCTTCCCACCCAGAGTCCGGTGATCCCCGTCAGGAGGCTGAAGCCCACAAGAGCCGTCAACCAGCCGACTATCCCCACCCCTACGACCCCCGTCAATCCGTGAACACCCGCATAGAAAGCCTCTCCCAAAACACCTGCGCGGGTTTCGAACTCCCCACGCACGAAGAGGTCCTCCCCGTGGCTCCCAAAGGGGGGCACCGCTCCCCCCAAGAGCAGAAATAACCCGAACAACAACACCATGGCACCCAAGAAGCGGTACGAGCGCCAATACCTCCATTCAAGTACCGTCGCCGCCGCTCCCGCTATTAGGGCGACCGGGAACACGAAGGCCAAGCGCCCGAATGCGAACACCAGACCCGTTTCAACCCCGCGTCCGACCACCCCCCCCTTTTCGGGAGCGATCAAAGCGAACAACAAGAAAACGGCCACCCCGAAGAGAACCAATGCCGACAACTCTCGAGTTCTCTCTGACCGCGAATGCGAAGAGGTACGACTCCGCGCCTGCGCCGGCACTCCACGGTTACCGCCGGCGCTACGGGCCGAACGGACCGTATGACCGCTGCGGGGGCTCCGGGTGGCCGTCTGGGCGGTAGAACGCGCCGTGGCCCGGGTGCCGCCTCCCGTCGCCCTGTTTGTGCCGGCCGCCTGTCCTGAGGTCCTTGCGGCCATCGTCAGTGGCTCTCCATCTCAATCAAACCTCGACTATCACCGGTAGGATCATGGGCCGCCTGTCCGCTTCCTTGCGCAGGAACTTCTGCAGCGTGTCGTGCATCAGGTTCTTGAGCAAACCGAGGTCATTTACTTGCCGGACTTCGTCTGAACTCAACGATCCGACCAGCAGTTTCTTGGCGGTCTCGGTCAGGTCATCAAGTTCACCGGCATGCGCGAAACCCCTGAATATGATCTCGGGATCGCCTACGATTGTACCGTCCTGCGCACTACGGACCACCACCGCCAGCACCAAGCCGTCGCCGGCCAGATGTCTACGATCGCGGAGCACGAGATCCTGGACGTCACCCATGGCGAACCCGTCCACCAGGATCATGCCGGCCTGCACCTGTCCCGTAACCTCAGCATGATCAGGGCCCAGTTCAAGCACATCGCCATTCTCGAGCAGGAAGATATGATCGTCAGGGATGCCCGTCTCTCGGGCCAGCTCCGCGTGGAAGTAAAGATGCCGGTGCTCGCCGTGAACAGGCACGAAGTATTTGGGACGGACCAAGTTGAGCATCACCTTGAGCTCTTCGGTGGCGGCGTGGCCGGACACGTGTACCCCCGCCGCCGACTCGTAGATCACCCGCGCTCCGGCGGCGAACAAGCGATCGATTGTGCGGTTCACGCTCGTTTCGTTGCCGGGCACCGGCCGGGCTGAGATGATGACGGTATCGCCCCTCATGATCTCCACTGCGGGATGATCGCGGGAGGCCATCCTCGCCAAAGCCGAAAGAGGTTCGCCCTGGCTCCCAGTAGATAACACCACCACTCGGTCTGGAGGAAGTGCACCGATATCGTTCGGTCGGATCAGGAGTCCCTCGGGTACGCTCAGATAGCCGAGGTTGGCGGCAATATTCACATTTTTGACCATGCTACGTCCGATGATCGCCAGCGAGCGTCCGTACCGGGCGGCCGTATCCATCACCTGCTGGACGCGGTGGATGTGACTGGCAAACGAAGCCACTATGATGCGCCCTTGAGCCAGAGCGAAGATGGTGTCGAGCTTCTGCCCCACTCCACGTTCAGGGCTCGTGAAGCCCGGCGTGTCGGCGTTGGTGCTGTCGGACAGCAACAGGAGGACACCCTGGGTCCCTAACTGGGCGAACCGTTGCATAGCGGTCGGCCTGTCATCGATTGGAGTCTGGTCGAGCTTGAAATCGCCCGTATGGACCACGATGCCCACCGGGGTATGGATACCGAGGGCCACACCATCCGGAATGCTGTGTGACACCTCCATGAATTCGATCCGGAAGGGGCCCAATTCGAGTTCTTTTTCCGGCGAGACCTCCCTCAGAGATGTCTTGCCCTGAAGACCGTGCTCTCCCAGCTTGGCATTGAGTAGCCCCAAGGTCAGCCGAGTCCCAAAGACGGGGACATTGACTTCTTTCAACAGGTAGGGCAGCGCACCCACATGGTCTTCATGGCCGTGGGTGATTATGACCCCGAGAACGCGTTCCTGGTTCTCGACCACGTAGGTGAAATCGGGCAGCACCAAGTCGATGCCCAGCATCTCGTCATCGGGAAACATGAGGCCGGTATCGACGATGAGGAGGGCATCACCGTACTCGAGCACCAGCATGTTTTTGCCGATGGCCCCCAAACCCCCCAGGGGGATGACTTTCAGCGATTCAGTGGTCACAGATAGTGGTCGGAGCCTCCACGCAATCAAGATCCCCAGCAAACCCCGGCGCCGGCCTCCAGGCAGTCAACGGTAGCCTCGTAGGTTTTAAGGGGCTCTATAGGATGTTCTCCAGACCGACGACTAGTCCTTGCAACTCACGAACCCGTTTGACCGCCAGAAGCACTCCCGGCATGAAGGACTCCCTCGACAGTGAGTCGTGTCTGAGAGTGAGCGTCTCGCCCAATCCGCCAAAAATGACTTCTTGATGTGCGATCAGGCCAGGGAGACGTACACTGTGAATGGGGACCTCTTTTTCATGGCCGCGGTCGTGCCATGTCTCTTCTATCAGCGCCTCCGTGAGTCTCGACGTGCCTGAGGGGCTGTCGACTTTGTCGTCGTGATGCAGCTCCACTATCTCACAGGCCCCGAGATACTCGGCAGCTTCGCGGGCAAACCGCATCATCAAAACCGCGCCCATGGCAAAATTGGGAGCTATCAAGACCGGTACACCGTTGCGCTCCGCCTGCTGTTTGATCTCGGCCAGATCATCGACGCCCAACCCGGTTGTGCCCACCACGACCGGCACTCTCTCCCTCACGCAGGCGAGCACGTTTTCCCGCACCATGCTGGGAATGGTGAAGTCAACCACCACCTCTAGAGACACTCCCTCCAGAGCCTCCTGCAGGTCGGTGTAGCGCTGCTCCGCCGCCACCCGACGTTCCTCATGGATGGCGCCCTCCGATGAGAACGCAGGATCGATGGCCGCAGCCAGTTCGAGCCCAAGATCACCCGCTATCGCTGCGCACGTCATGCGGCCCATGCGTCCACATGCTCCTGCAACACCCACTCTTATGCGATCAGGTCTTTCGCCTTCCGCTTCGTCGTTGCTCATGCTCCCCTCCTAACCCTGCTATGCGAGACCCACGAGGCAATCCTCGGGCACCACGCTCTGGAATAAGTCCTCATCCGCCCCTATGCCCACCACAGACAGTAGATCTGGACGATATATCTCGGCGGCCAGTTCCATGAGTTCCTCACTGGTGACCGCCTCCACACGTTTGGCCAAGTCGTCCAAAGAGAGGATCTCGGTCTCAGTCAACACCCCTTTCCCCAAACGGGTCATGCGGCTCGACGTGCTCTCCAAACCGAGAATCATTCGCCCCTTCAGGTGTTCTTTGGCCCGCTGCAACTCGTCTTGCGGGACCGGTTCGGTGACCAAGCGGACCAACTCCCGGCCAACTGTGTCTATGACGGCGTCCAGACGCTCCGGCCGGCAGCCGAAATATAGGCCCGTCAGGCCCGTTTCCGCATACAGACTGGAGAAGGAGTACACGCTGTATACCAGACCACGTTTCTCGCGGACTTCCTGAAACAAACGGGAGCTGAGCGACCCCCCGAAGAGGCTGTCGAGCACCGAGAGCTGAAAGCGTCTCTGGTCCCCGCGGGCCATACCCAGGCCTCCCAGACACACGTGCATCTGCTCGGTCTCCTTGCTCAGGAAGCGCCTACGCGCCTCCACCTGGGGGACCGACACGGCCCGCGGTAGATGAGACCCGTCATCTCTATCATGCCGGGCAAGCAACAGGTCTCGTAACTGATCATGGTCGACTCTGCCGGCGGCCGCCACCACCATATCACTGAACCGGAACAGGTCCCCGTGGTAGGCTCTGATGTCCTCCGCGGAGGCCGCCGAGATACTCTCGCGGGTGCCCAGGATGGGATGGGCCAATGGATGTCCGTCAAGGACCACCTCAGCCAGCACGTCATGAATGAGATCCTGCGGAGAATCGTCGACCATGGCGATCTCTTCGAGCACCACTTCCCGCTCGCGGTCAAGGTCGGCGAAGGTGGGCGTGAGCAACATGTCGGTCATGACGTCCACAGCCACCGGGAGGTGGTCGTCGAGAAAACGACCATATACGACCACGTATTCCCGCGAAGTGCTGGCGTTCAACTCCCCGCCAAGGGTATCGAAGACCTGGGCGATCTCCTCAGCCGTGTACTTCGACGATCCTTTGAACAGAAGATGCTCTATGAAGTGCGTGCTACCGACTAGG
>JAXGNF010000031.1:0-25529 GCA_040768135.1 Thermoleophilia bacterium
TAAGGCTGGGCCTTCCTCTCCTCGGGGCCATCATGACCGCTCGTGGTCACGAGGTTCGTATCTATGCCGAGAGTCTGAGCGAGGTCGACTGGTCCGACGTCTTCCGTTCCGATCTGGTGGGTATCTCTACCACTACTTCTACCGCCGTAAGGGCGTATCGCTACGCGCAGAAGGTGCGCGACGCCGGTATACCGGTGGTGATGGGCGGACCTCATGTGACTTTTCTGGCCGATGAAGCTATGGACTTCTGCGATTACGTGGTGCGTAACGAGGGTGAGGAGACCCTGGTCGAACTGGTCGAATATCTGCAAGGCCGGGGGTCGCTCGAGAGCATCCTGGGGTTGACCTACCGCTCGGGGGATGGTGAGGTGGTTCATAATCCCGCCCGGCCATTGCTGACGGGGCTCACCGACCTGCCCTGGCCGGACCTGAACTTGGTCGTGGGCGGTGAGAAGGTGAAGCCCACGCCGATTCTTGCTTCGCGGGGTTGTCCGTTCGGGTGTGAGTTCTGCTCGGTTGTCCTTATGTTCGGGCGCAAGGTCCGCTTTGTCGATCCGACCGAGACGGTCAAGTACTTGAAACGGCTGCGATCCAACAAGCTCTTCTTCTATGACGATAACTTCTTCATCAGTCGGCGCAGGGGCAAGGAGTTGTTGCGTCTGATGATCGAGGAGGGCGTGAACGCGCCGTTCTTCGCCCAAATCAGGGTCGATTCAGTCTGCAAGAACGGGACGGTCGACACCGAACTCCTCGACCTTCTCTGGAATGCCGGATGTCGCATCGTCTATCTGGGCTTGGAGTCGGTCAACCCGGCTACCCTGGAGGAGTATCACAAAGAAGCGAGCCTCGACGACATGTCCGGCGGACTGGAGGCGCTGGCTAGGAGGGGCATCAAAACCCACGGCATGTTCGTGTTCGGTGCCGATTCCGACACTCGCGAGTCCCTATACCAGACCGCCGACTTCGCCCTCGACCACGGCCTGAACAGCGCCCAGTTCCTAGTGCTCACTCCTCTGCCCGGCACCCGGCAGACCGCCCAGTTCGAAGCGGAGGGCCGGATCTTCACGAAGAACTGGAGCCTTTACGATGGGCACCACGTCGTCCATTGGCCGAAGCAGATGACCCCTTACGAGTTACAGGAAGCCACGCTGCAGGCTCACAAGCGCTTCTACTCTGCGCGGCGCATGTTCACCCTCAGGCCGAAAGCGCCTATGTATCACAAGCATCAGGTCCAGGGGTATCTGATGAGCCGCGCTTGGGAGTATGTCCGCGAGAACCGGGAATACCTACACGAGCTCAAGGTGTTCTCGGAATCGCAATCGCCTCCGGTATCGGTGCGCGACGGCTTCTTCAGATCACGCGTAGGGGCTCTGGGTTCGTAACGTCCGGATTTCGCGATTTTGTCGCTTTTCGTAGAGGATTTTCTGCACCCTGTGCGAAAAGCTATCTAGTGCCCACCGGTTCACCACCGAGCGATCCAGAGGAGAGAGTTTGGCCAAAGTCCTGGCCTTCACGAACCAAAAAGGCGGGGTAGCCAAAACCACCACCACCCTCAACCTAGGTGTCGCCTTTCAGGAGAGGGAACACTCGGTGTTGGTGGTAGATCTCGACCCCCAGGGCAACCTCACCATGAGTCTGGGTCTCAACCCCGACGCAGTGCGGCCCAGCATGTATGACGTGCTGGTGAGTGGGGTGGATATCCAGAAGGCTATCCACCACCGGGAACTCGACATCGCGGTGGCGAGCATCGATTTGGCTGCCGTGGAGATCGCACTCAGTTCGCTCATCGGTAGGGAGAGGGCTCTCAGCAAAGCCTTGCTGCCGGTGGCCGATCAGTATGACTTCATCCTGATCGATACGCCGCCGTCGCTGGGGCTCCTTACCGTCAATGCGTTGACGGCGGCCGACGCGGTGATCGTGCCTGTGCAGTGCGAGTATCTCTCGCTGAGGGGGCTGGCCCAATTGGAGCGTACCCTTGAGTTGGTGCGGGAGAATCTGAACCCACGAGTGCACATCGCAGGCATCGTGCCTACGATGTACGATCCACGGACGATACACGGCCGGGAAGCCGTCGAGGTGCTGAGGAGCAGCTTTGGCGACCTGGTTTTCGAGACAACCATCAATAAGACCATCAGGTTTGCTGAAGCTCCGGTCAGGGGCGAATCGGTATTGAAATACGCCCCGCGTAGCCAGGCTGCCCAGGCATATCGCCGGCTCGCGAGAGAGGTGCTCAATGGAAAAGAGATCTAGCATGAAGGATAGCGGTATCAGCTCTCTCTTCAGATCGACTGAAGCGGCGAAGCCTACCGAGGACGAGCGGAAGAATAACGCTCCGGCAACGGCTGAAGGCCAAGACGTGTCCCAGCCGAGTGCTGGGGCAGAAGGAGGAGCGGCACCGGTCGAGCGGTCGGAGAGCCCCGAGGGTGGGCACTGGACGCCGCCGGATGTCCCAGACGCGGCACGGCGGACGCTCATACCCCCTTCTCGTAGCTTCCCGGCGGTCATCCGTGTCATAGGAGTCGGGGGCGCGGGAGTGAACGCCATCAACCGCATGCTTGAAGCAGGACTGGAGGGGGTCGAATTCATCGCCATCGAGACCGACGCCCAGGCTCTGGCCACATGCGACGCCGATCACAAGATGCGCATTGGAAGCGATCTTACCAAGGGCCTTGGCGGGGGATCTGATCCCAAGATCGGCAGGGATGCTGCCTTGGCGGCTTACGATGACATCAAGAACGTGCTCCGAGGGAGCGACATGGTGTTCATCACGGCCGGCGAGGGCGGCGGCACCGGGACCGGTGCCGCCCCGGTGGTGGCCGAGATAGCGAGGTCTCTGGGGGCGCTCACTATAGGGGTGGTGTCTCGTCCGTTCGCCTTTGAGGGCAAGCGTCGGGGCCTACAGGCGCTCGAAGGAGCGCGGCAACTGAAGCAGCGGGCCGACACAGTGATCGTGGTGCCGAACGACAAGCTTCTTGCGGTGGCCGACCGGCACACTACGATGGTCGAGGCTCTGCGCCTCTCCGATGACGTGCTCAGGCAGGGCGTGCAGGGCATCTGCGATCTGGTCACTGTGCCCGGCCTGATCAACCTTGACCTGGCCGACGTCCGTACCATCATGAGCGGGGCGGGGACCGCCCACATGGGTATCGGCCGTGCTCACGGCGAGGGGCGGAGCCGCAAGGCGGCCGAGATGGCCCTGAACTCCTCTTTGCTTGAGACCTCCATCGACGGAGCCCGAGGCATCCTGCTCAACATAAGCGGCGGTAAGGAGATGTCGTTGCACGAGGTCACTGAGGTGGCTGAGATCGTCAATGCTGCGGCAGAGCCCGATGCCAATATCATCTTCGGAGCCGTGGTCGACGAGTCGTTGGGCGACACCCTCTGGGTGACGGTGGTGGCCACGGGATTCGACGCCACCAGCGAGGAAGTACTGACGGCTCAGGTGGAAGAGGCGACGCGCCACGAACCTTCCGTTTCACAGTCCAGTCCGACGATCGCGGCGGCTCCTTCGCCCGGCGTCCCCGCGGAAGGGCCGGCGGAGACGTCCCCAGAAGCGCCCTGGGTGGAGCGGACGATCATACAGCCCATTGAAGACGAACTCGACGTCCCGCCATTCCTACGGTAGGGCGGGAGTTTGGTCGCTACATAGGTCGCGCTCGAAGTACAGGCACGTCTTCTCATTCATGCCTAAGCTACGGTAGAAGGCATGTGCCTCGAGGTTCCAGTATTCGGTGAGCAGATACAGGCGGGTGCAACCACGATCGCGGGCGATCTGCTCGGCCGCCCGTATAAGCCCTCGACCTACGGCGCGGCGCCGGTGGGTGCTCGTCACGAGCATGTCCTGCAACTCGCACACCGGCGAAGCCGACCACGTGCTCTGCGAGAATAGGAGGGCACACGTGCCGATGAGCCGGCCCCCATCGTCGGCTACGAGGAGCAGGTGACCGGTTCCATCAAGTATGGTGGCGATCACCGCCTGGAGACGTTCGAGTTTGGGCGGAGCAACAGAATGATGGTGCATGATCTCCCGCAAAAGGGCAAGCACCTGCGGTGTGTCGGAGGCGGTGGCTGGACGGTAGGTGATCATCAAGGCGAGGTTAACAGATGGACGTCGAGATGCTGTATTTGAACGGAACTTTCATGCCTCTTTCGGAAGGGCGCGTGCATGTAGAGGACCGCGGTTTCCAGTTGGGTGACGGCGTGTATGAGGTCATCAAGGTCATGAACGGACGTCTGGTTTGGCTTGAGGACCACTTAGAGCGACTCGACCGCAACCTGGCTGAAGTCCGTCTTTCGGAGGCGGCTTGGGGGCACCGTCTGGGCACGATCCTCCCCGAATTAGTCGTTCGTTCCGGCGTCGATCATGGCTCGGTGTACGTACAGGTGACCAGGGGATATGCACCTCGGGAGTTTGTATTCCCCCAGCCACCTCATCCTACTGTGCTCGCCTACGCCCGTAGCAGACCGGGGCCCTCGGTCGAGGAGATCCTGGCCGGGACGGCATTGCACCCCGTCGAAGACCTGCGCTGGGCGCGGTGCGATATCAAGTCCACCAACCTGTTGGCTGCCGTGTTGGCCAAGGAGGAGGCGCGCAGCGCCGGGGCTGATGAAGCGCTCTTTGTGGGGTCGGATGGGGTGGTCCGTGAAGGAGGGTCGTCGAACGTCTTCGCCTTCCTGGATGGAGTCATACGGACCCATCCTCTCAACAACCGCATCTTGGGCGGGATCACCCGGAAGCACGTGCTCGAGATGGCGCGCAAAAAGGGATACACGGTGGACGAGCGGGCCTTCACCATTGACGAGGTCTTCGATGCGACAGGTCCCTGTGAGGTTTTCACAGCTGCGACCACAAGGGATGTGATGCCGGTGGTCAAGATCGGTCGGCGCACGGTGGGGAACGGCAGACCCGGGCGGGTGACCCTCACTCTCTTGGACGCTGTGCGGCACGAGCAGGCGCTCTCAGTGGGGCTGGAGCCCCCGCCCTCATTGCTTTGACCACCGCTATGTTGTCGGCGTCGGGCCCGTGCCCATCGGCTCCGGGGGTCTCCAGAACGAAAGGGATGTGGGACAAGGCGGGGTGTCTTACCACGCGCCCCAGGGCCTCGTAACCAATGAGGCCTTCTCCAGGGTTGGCATGGTGGTCCCGGTTGGAGGCGAACGCTCCATGGGAGTCGTTGAGGTGTATCAGCCTTATCATGCCCAAGAGGTTGCGTTCGCGTAGCTCGTTGATGATGGCCTCCAGCCCGGCCTCCTCGTGGACCGGGTACCCGGCCGCGAACATGTGGGCTGTGTCAAGACAGAGGCCGATCTCGAGCCCCTTGGAAGGGGACGGTGGGGGTGCGGTTTTGGGTACGGTTCGGGACGCGCGTAAACTCTTAGGATTGTGGGCGGTCCCACCCCCCGGGCTTAGGGCTGTCAGCAGAGCCGCGAGCTCCTCCAAACGTGCACCGACGATGGAGCCCGCCCCCACTGCCGTCTCGAGGAGCAAAGTAGGCATCGCCTTTCTCTCTTCCTGTGGAGGCCACAGCGCATGGGCCTTCGCTTCTGCGGCCCGGACGGCCTCGACCACGCGTCCCAGAGCCGCTTCGAAGCCATCTCCGCGGTGCGAACCCACGTGAGTGACGACCCCGGTCGCCGCGGCTCGGGCTCCCGTCAGCAGCGCGTGGCCCAGGGCTTCGGCAGAGCGGGAACGTAGAGCCTCATCGGGCGAGGCTAGGTTGATCAGGTAGATGGTGTGTAAGAAAAGGGGAAGACGATGCCGCTGCAGGCCGGCGACTAAGGCCGCCATCTCGTCGGGTCCTGCCGTTCGTGTGCGCCAGGTCCGTGGATTCGAGCTGAAGATCTGCACCGCTTGGGCTCCTATGGACACGGCCCGGTCCGGAACGGGAGCGAACCCTCCCGCAGTAGAGATGTGGGCGCCCACCAGAGGAAGCCGCCTGCGTCCGGGGCCTTTCCTGTCGGTGGCGCTAGTGCGGGAGTCGGTCACGCGCCCGGCCGAGGTCCGCCCACCCGTCGCCTTGTCGTCCCGTTGGGCCTTAGATCCGGGCTTAGAACTACTGCGCAAACAGGTTGTAGCCCGTCGTCGTTCGGGCTCTTGCTCAAGGCGATTCTTCAACTCGCCGTAACCTCCGGGTGGCCAGCATCTGTCCCCTTGGGGGACCAGGATATAGAATCATAGGGCTCGTGTGAACCGGTGGCGGCCCTCACAGGTGCGCGAAGGAGCCTCAGGGGTATGCGGAAGAGGCCGATGGGTGCGCGAAAGAGGTAGACACTTGACGCGAGACGACCGGCAAGACGGATCGCGGGATGGTCCCGGGCTGGTCGTCTGGGCCCTCGAGCCCTACTTTGGCGGCTCGCACAAGGCCTTTCTTCAGGGACTCGCCCACAATTCGAGTCATGACTTCACCTTGTTCACGCTGCCCGGACGTCACTGGAAGTGGCGCATGCATGGGGGAGCCCTTAGCCTGGCGCGGCAGGCCGCAACGGAGGCCGCTATGAGCGGTCCTCCTCATGTCTTCTTCGCGTCGGATATGCTCGATCTACCGGTCTTCTTGGCTGCGGCCGGGGGTCACTTACGCCCACTCCCGGCCATCTTGTGCTTCCATGAGAACCAACTCACATATCCCTTGCCGCCCGGGGTCACGCGCGACCTCGGGTACGGTTTCAAGAACCTGATGGGAGCCACGGTGGCTGAGACTGTCCTCTTCAACAGTCGCTACCACATGCTCGAATTCCTATCGGCCGCTCAAGATCTTCTACATGCCATGCCGGACGAGGTGCCTGCCGGCATGGTCGCTGAGATCGAGGCCAAAGCGAGGGTGCTCCCGGTCGGTTGCGACCTTCGGCGTCTTGAGCGGTACCGCCGTCAAGCCACGGCCGACATGGACGCGAAGCGGTGGGGGAATCCTGGGGACGGTCCCCTGCTTCTCTGGAATCAGCGTTGGGAATATGACAAAGCTCCGAGAGACCTGTTCAGCGCGCTTTATGATCTTCAAGGAGCCGGTGTGGCCTTCCGTCTCGCGGTGGCGGGATCCCATCGAGACGACCCCCCGGTGGAGTTCCGTGAAGCGAAGGCTCGGTTGGGCAGAAGGATCGTCCAATGGGGGAAAGTGGTGAGTGACACCGAGTATGCGTCGCTCTTATGGGCGGCGGATGTGGTCGTTTCTACCGCGGTACACGAGTTTTTTGGGATCGCCGTCGTCGAAGCCGTTTATTGTGGATGTCGACCGGTGCTTCCGCGGCGGCTCAGCTATCCGGAGATCATTCCGCCTGAAGCGCATGGGGAAGTGCTGTATGGTGAAGGAGAGTTGGTGACCGCATTGACCCGGGCGTTGAGCAGGCCCCGCGCGTGGTGCGGGGATTGGCAGCGGACCTGGGTGAGCCGGTTCGATTGGGGAAGCCTACGGAACCGCTACGATGACGAGATCCGACGTTGTTGGGAGAATGCTACGCGCATGCGGGGCTCGAGGACCCTCGTGCGGTAACCGGCTGGGAGGAGCACAGTGGACAGACTGGCGATCGACATAGCCAAGTGCATTTCTGACACAGACGACGGCAACTCACTGACCCCTAACATGCTCGATAGGCTGGCTCCGCGACTCGACCGGGCCCGCCTGGCGGTCCTGGGGAACGCTGGGAGCGGGATGCTCGGCTGGATGGACCTCCCCGGCCAGGACCCTGCGCCCTACCTGGACTTCGCTGCCCAAAACAGAGGGCGATACGATTCCCTTTTGGTGATTGGAATAGGGGGATCCGCTCTGGGGACCACTGCTTTGGCTACGGCCCTTCTGCCCTTCTATTACAACGAGCTCGACCCGGCGGAGCGCGAAGCACGGCCTCGGCTGTATGTGTTGGACAACGTCGATCCCGACGAGACCGCCGCCCTCCTTCGACGTTTAGACCTGGAAAGGACGCTTGTCAACGTCGTTTCTAAATCAGGCACCACAGGGGAGTCCATGGCCGGGTATCTGGTGGTGCGGGATAGGTTGGTGGCCGCTGTTGGCGAAACGGCGCTCAAGGACCATTTCGTCTTCACTACTGATCCGACGGGAGGCACGCTTCGAAGAATAGGCAGTGCTTTGGGAATACCGATGTTCGATCTGCCTCCGGGAGTGGGGGGACGATTCTCGGTATTGAGCGCGGTGAGTTTGGTGCCGGCGGCGCTGACAGGGATAGATGTTGTCGGACTGCTGGCCGGCGCCAGAGATATGGCGGCGTGGATCGAGAGCAGCCAAGCCTGGGAGAATCCGGCCTGTACGTTTGCCGGAGTCCAGTACCTTCAGGATACAGGTCTGGGCCGCTACGTGAGTGTCATGATGCCGTACTCGGCCCGCCTGCGCGACGTGGCCGACTGGTACCGGCAGTTGTGGGCCGAAAGCCTTGGTAAAGAGATCGATCGGCAGGGGCATACTGTGAACGTGGGCCCCCTGCCGGTCAAATCCTTGGGTGTGACCGACCAGCACTCTCAGCTACAACTCTACGCTGAGGGCCCGGATGACAAGATCATCACCTTCTTGGGGGTAGGCGAGTTCGAAGAGACGGTGACGATCCCGGAGCCCGGGCCGGAGGCCGACGCCCTTGGCTACTTGGGCGGTCACACTCTGGCCGAGCTACTCTGGGCGGAGCAGAAGGGCACGGCCTGGGCGTTGGCCCAGCGGGGAAGACCGTCTCTGACGATCACGCTGCCTCGTGTCGATGCCTTCTCGGTGGGGGCGTTGCTCTACATGCTGGAGACGGCTACCGCCATCGCGGGGGAACTCTACGACATCGATGCCTTCGACCAACCGGGCGTGGAGCTGAGCAAACAGGCCACCTATGCCCTCATGGGGCGGGAGGGGTTCGAGAAGTTGGCCGGCGAGATCGGGTAGAGAGGCAGCGCAGGGAGTGATGCCTCGAGATCCCGTCTGAGTGCGTGTGGGCGGAGCCGGGCGCTTCGCCTATTGTCGCCGAACATTTGTTTGTTTATGATGGTGGTATATGGAGAAGCAGGCGAAACCCGGCGATCTTTCTGGCGAAACCGCGCCTTACGCTGCCGCTGAGCCTTGCCTTGATATCGGAGCTGCGGCTTACGCAGAGCCTTGCGTCGGCGTTGAACCCCGCGTGGGTGTCGAAGCCGAGACCGGCGTCGCACCCCGTGCCCGTGCCGAGCCTCACGCAATAGCCGAACCCGAGACCGGCGGCACCAGCCGTCCCCGCGCGGCCCACCGAGTGATAGCCCACCTAGACTTTGACGCCTTCTTTGCCGCAGTGGAGGAGAATCGGGACCCATCACTGCGGGGCAAACCGGTCATCGTAGGGGGTGGTGAACGGGGGGTAGTGTCCACCGCCAACTACGTGGCCCGGCGGTACGGCGTACACTCGGCCATGCCCCTTCGTACCGCCCGGCGTCTCTGCCCCCACGGGGTGTATCTCACCGGACATCATCAGCTGTATCGCGAGTATTCCCGCCGTTTGATGACGATGCTTGACGAGTACTCTCCGCTGGTGGAGCGGACGAGCCTCGATGAGGCTTATATCGATCTAACGGGCACCGAGGCTTTGTTCGGCCCGCCGGTGGAGACGGCCAGGCTCATCCAACGGCGGGTGGCCGACGAGCTCAACCTGAGCATCTCCGTGGGTGTGGCCACGAATAAGCTCGTGGCCAAGGTAGCCTCCGATCACCATAAGCCGGCTGGTTTCACCGTGGTGCCGCCGGGCGAAGAGGCGGAGTTTCTGGCTCCTCTGCCGGTAGAGCGACTACCAGGGGTAGGGCCGGCCCTTCTGGAGCAATTGCACGACCGGGGAGTAGTGACCGTGGGCGATCTGGCCAAAGTGCCGACGCATCTGCTGCGGCTCTCATTTGGAGAATGGGGAGAGATGCTTGCTCACAGAGCTCGGGGAGAAGATCTGCGTCCGGTTACCCCTTACGAAGAGGTCAAGTCCATCTCCCGTGAGCACACCTTCGAAGAAGATGTGTCCGATGTGGGTCTGGTCGAGTCGACACTGATAGCGCTCACCGAAGATGTCTGTCGGCGCCTCCGTCACAAGCGGCTGGAGGCACGGACGGTAACGGTCAAGATCCGTTACTCCGACTTCGTGACCCACACCTGCTCGCGTACCCTGACCCGGCCTCTAGACGTGGACGAAATGCTCTTCGAGGAGGTGTTGACGTTGTTCCGGCAGGGGCGGCGTCGGCGCTATCACCTACGGCTGGTAGGGGTCGGACTCAGCAATTTGGCGCCCCGGGCCTGGCAGGACGACCTTTTCGATCAAGAACTGCCTCTCCTCAGGGAGTTGGACCTCAAGCTCGACACCATCCGCGAGAAGTACGGCAAAGACGCTGTGCGTCGGGGAGCGGCGTTCCCGTCGTAGTCCGCGGTCTTGCCGTTGAGGACTGGAGCACTCATCTCAGTGTGCTAATGAGGTCGCGCGTAGAAACGCACCTCGGAGAGCGCGGTGTCTTCCCAAACCTCCCCTGGATACACGGAGACGATCGTCAGCCTGACCCACTCCACCGGTTGCCGGGTCGGGATGATCGTCTGGAAGTCCTGGACGTCGAGGAGGTCGATGAGTTGGACGGTGCCGGTGGAATACTCCACTCCCACCGACCGCACCCGTGGATTGCCGAAATACCGGTCGTCGTCCTTCTGGTATCCGTTGGCGATCTCGATGCGGGTGAGGGTCACTTTGCGTGAGAAGTCGAATTTGACCCACTCGCCAATGCCGGGGCCTTCCACCCCTTCTTCCCAAGCGGTCGCCAAATCGCCATCGAGGAGGTTAGTCGCTTTGTAGCTGTTACTGGAGGTGGCCTTGAGAGTCGACGAGGACGTGGCCGCGGTGGGGCGTATCAGGGCACCCCCCAAGGTTGACGTTGTCCGGTCGGGTCCGTCGGCGGGTTTTTGAGGGATCTCGGAGCCGAGAGTGGCCTCGGTGGATGACTGGCCGGCGAAGGGATCGAATTCCTCTCTTGGTTCTAGTGCCCGCACAACAACGCTGTAAAGGGCAAACACAGTGGCCGCCAGGACCAGCAGGAGGGCGATACTCATGGCTACGCCGGCGGCACTGACTCGGCGCCGCCGTCTGTGGGAATGCGTGTAAAGAGATGCCCCGCAACGGCTGCAGAAGAGGGCTCGCGCTTCATTTAGAGCACGGCACTGACTACATCTGACGTATTGTGAGGGGCTCATCTTCGTCTGGTATCGCTCGGTAGGGTTGACTGCGCGGCCATTAGCATATCCTATCCTTGCGCCCGGTCTGGGTTTGCCGCCGTGGGGGCGGGTCCTCGGCCTCTGATAGAATCACTGGGTTCACAAAGCACGTACTCACGGAGACGACCCATGGCCGATACCGATAGCCTCAAAGAGACCAAGGATTTTTGCCTCGATGTTCCTTATCGACATGAAGCCTTCTTCGTCAAAGGTTCCACCTCACTCGACTGGGGCATGCAGAACCGTCTTGCCCAAGTATTCAATCCCGCCTCAGGTCGTACGGTCATGCTGGCGATCGACCACGGCTATTTTCAAGGCCCTACTTCGGGACTAGAAAGGGTTGACGTCAACATCCTCCCGCTCACTCCCTATGCCGATGCGCTCATGCTCACTCGAGGCATTCTACGCACTACCATCCCGTCCTCCTTTGGCAGGGGCGTTGTGTTGCGGGCCAGCGGTGGACCGAGCATCCTCAAGGAGCTCTCTAACGAGCAGTTGGCCCTCGATATGGAGGATGCAGTGCGTCTGAACGCGGCTGCGGTAGCCGTGCAGGTGTTCATTGGGGGCGAATACGAAACCCAGTCGATTCACAATCTGACAAGGTTGGTGGATGCGGGCAATCGCTATGGAGTACCGGTGCTGGGAGTGACGGCCGTCGGCAAGAACATGACCCGTGATGCCCGGTATTTTCGCCTTGCCTGCCGGATTGCCGCCGAGTTGGGGGCACACTTTGTCAAGACCTACTACGTCGAGGAAGATTTCGAGACGATCACCGCATCCTGCCCGGTGCCAATCGTGATGGCGGGTGGTAAGAAACTCCCCGAACTCGAGGCCCTCACCATGGCCTACAAAGCCGTGAGCGAAGGGGCGGCCGGCGTGGACATGGGCCGCAATATCTTCCAATCAGATGCGCCGGTGGCGATGATTCAAGCGGTACGCAAAGTCGTGCACGAGTGTATGAAACCGGCCGATGCCTACGAGCTCTTCTTGACCCTGCGGGACGAAAAGAAGTAGGGCGTGATGGGCCGCCAGCCGGCGAATGACGGGGCCTTAGGAGCAGATGGGGCGATGGCCCCAGGGACCGAGGAGGCCACGCTTTCACGGTTGCGAAACCTCTGTCCAACCGTCAGCGTAGGGACCCTTACTGCCGACATGATGAATCTCGGCTCCGAGCTTGAGTCTCTTGCAAGGTCGGGCGTGGGAGTCGTACACATTGACGTGATGGATGGATGCTTCTGCCCGCAGATGACCGTCGGTGCCTCGTATGTCAAAGGACTACGGACGTCTTTGCTGAAGGACGTGCATCTGATGGTGCAGGAGCCTTTGGCTAAGTTGAACGCGTATGTGGATGCCGGAGCGGACATTATCACCGTGCATCTGGAGGCGGCGGTGCACATCCATCGGGTCCTTCAGGCGCTGGGAAGGATGGAGCATAGCGCGGGACCCAGAAGAGGGATCGTGCGCGGGCTGGCGCTCAACCCGGCCACTCCCCTTGAGTGGCTGACATCTCCGTTGCTGGAGGAGGTGGAGATGGTCTCGCTACTTGCTGTGGACCCCGGGTGGAGTGGACAGGAGTTCGCTCCCACCACGTTGGAGCGCATCGCTCGGTTGAAGGAGATTATCGCCGCTTCTGGTCGCGACATCTTGGTGTGTGTCGATGGTGGGATTACTCGAGAGAACGTGGCTGCGGTTGCATCCGCGGGAGCGGATCTGGTCGCCTCGGGTAGCGCCGTCTTCGATGGGCGAGCCACGGAGGAAAACGCCCGGTTCATGCTGGATGCCATGGGGCGTAGCCGGACCGATTGACAGGGCGGATGGCCCGCAGATCGACGGGATCTACCGGTGTTTGGAGAGACACCGAGGGGCGCCAGAGGTGTGGTAGCGCGGCCGCGGTTTCATGGGCGCGATTGTAGGGGTGCCGGGACGAACGGCGCTGGATGATCGACCACTAAGGGGAATGTATGCGGTCGAGATGGTCCGACGAGGAGGCGGCCGGGTTCGTAGCCCGGTACGGCGGGGACTGGGGCGAACCTCTCGCCCTGCGCGTCTACTCGGCCCGGTTGCTGGGAGCCGAGCCTGACCTGGTGCTTCATGGAGGGGGCAACACATCGGTCAAAACGATGTGGAAGAACGTGCTTGGTGAAGACGTGCCTGCGATCTTCGTCAAGGCCTCGGGGGCCGACATGGCCACGATTGAACCCGCCGGACATTGCGGCCTTGGGCTGGAATACCTTCGTCGACTGCGGGTGCTTTCTGAGCTTGATGACGAGGCTATGGTCGACCAATTACGTACCCACCGGCTGCGGTCGGCCGCCCCGACCCCCTCTATCGAAGCTTTGGTCCACGCCTTCCTGCCCTTCCAATATATCGATCACACTCACGCCGATGCCGCCCTTGCGCTGACCAATCGTCCCGGCGGGGAGGCAGTCGCGCAGGAGGCTTTGGGTGAAGAAGTCATCGTGCTGCCCTATGTCACACCGGGTTTCAAGTTGGCACTCGCGGCCGCGGCCGCGTATGAGGCACAACCGGCCGCACGCGGGATGGTGTGGGCGCATCACGGCATCGTGACCTGGGGGGAGACGGCCCGGGAGTCTTATGAGGCGATGATTGCATTGGTCTCGCGGGCGGAAGAGGCGGTGGTTGGGAGCCGGACGGCGCCAAGCGCACCGCCTGCGGCGGCGCGCCCCCTCGTTGCAGTGCAATCCGAGGCTGAGAGGGGGTGGACCGAGCGTCTATCTCAGGTGGCTCCAGTGCTGCGCGGACTCTTGGCGGCGCGCACCGGCGACTGTGACCGACCGTATAGACGGGTAGTACTCAAGTCGATCACCGGTCCAGAGGTGTTGGCCGCGATGTCGGCTCCTGGGGCGCGCGAAGCGTTTGTCACACCCCCTCTGACGACCGACCACCTGATCCGTACGAAGTCGCTGCCGTTGTGGGTTGACGGCCTCTGTTATGACGATCCTGTGGGGCTCCGGGCAGGCCTGTTGGCTGCCATCGATAGGTATCGGGATGACTACGCTCGGTACTTGGCCCGACACTCTGAGGCCATGCCCCCCGGAGTGGAGGCGTTCGACCCGGAACCACGGGTGGTGATGCTGCCGGGCTTAGGAGTGTTCTGCGCAGGTGCGGACCTCAAAGAGGCGGTCATAGCAAGGGATATCACCGAGCACACGTTGGCGGTGAAGGCTTCGATCCTGGCGGCAGGGGCGGAATACCAGGGGCTGCCGGAGGAAGAACTCTTCCGCATGGAGTATCGGACCCTGCAGCACGCCAAGTTGGATAGAGCGGCCGGGGATGTGCGTTTCGTGGACGGCGGCGCTGCCGGGCTTGGGCGGGTGTTTCACGCATCCCTTCGTGGTCACGTAGCTCTGGTGACCGGGGCAGCGGGTGCCATAGGCACGGGCATCTGTCAGGGACTTCTAGCGGCCGGGTGCCTCGTGGCCGCGACCGATCTGGCCGGGGAGCCTCTCGACCTCCTTGTCCGCACGATGGAGGTCGAATTCCCGGGCAGGATAGCGGGTATCCCGTTGGACGTCACCGACCCCGACTCCGTCAAGGGTGCCTTTGATACCGTAGCGCGGAGATGGGGCGGGGTAGACCTGGTCATCCCCAACGCGGGGGTGGCGGCGGTAGCTTCGCTCATTGATCTGACGCTGGAGCGCTATCGGAGGCTCGAGGAGGTCAACGTCGAGGGGACGCTGTTGGTGCTCGCAGAGGCAGGTCGCATGTTCCGGCGCCAGAGGACCGGGGGCGATATTGTTCTCGTGTCGACGAAGAACGTCTTTGCACCCGGTGCGACCTTCGGTGCCTATAGTTCGACGAAGGCTGCGGCCCATCAATTGGCCCGCATCGCCGCTTTGGAGTTCGCCGGCGACGACGTCAGGGTGAACATGGTGGCGCCCGACGCAGTGTTCGCCTGCGGCTCGTGCCGATCGGGCCTGTGGGCGGAGGTGGGCCCCGACCGGATGAAGGCGCGAGGCCTTGACGAAGCCGGCCTTGAGGCCTACTACCAGAACCGTAACCTCCTCAAGGTCCAGGTCACAGCTGAGCACGTAGCCAACGCCGTTCTCTTTTTTACCACCCGGCAGACACCTACCACGGGGGCCACCATCCCGGTAGACGGGGGACTACCGGACGCGACACCCCGATGAATCTCATGAGGGTTCCGGTGAACGGGGTCAAGGAGGAGTGATGTCGTATCCAGACCGGCCGATCGACCTGCGTAGCGACACTGTGACTGTGCCCAGTGAGGCGATGCGCCAAGCTATGGCTGCAGCACCCGTAGGCGACGATGTGTATCGCGAGGATCCCACCGTCAACCTGCTTCAGGAGACGGTGGCCGACATGCTGGGCAAAGAAGCCGCCCTCTTCGTCCCGTCGGGCACCATGGCCAACCAGCTCTGCCTCCATACCCTCACTCGGAGGGGCGACGAGGTGATCGTGCATGAGGATGCACACGTGCTTCACTATGAGGGCGGCTCCGCGGCAGCCCTTTCAGGGCTGCAGCTTCGCCCCCTACCCGGAGGTCTGGGAATCCTGGCCCCCGAAGACGTCGAACGAGCTATCCGGCCGCCATCAGAACAGTCCGCCCGCACCGGGGCGGTCGAGATGGAGAACACCCACAATCGTTGCGGTGGGACCATATGGCCGCTCGAAGCCATGGAAGCCGTTGCAGCGGTCGCCCGCGCCCACGGAATCGGCATACATCTCGATGGGGCTCGCCTCTGGAACGCGCACAAGGCGACCGGCATCCCGTTGCGGGCCTACGCAGCCACGGCCGACTCGGTCACGGTGTGCTTCTCCAAGGGACTCGGTGCTCCGGTGGGTTCGGCTCTCTTGGGTACCAGGGAGTTTGTGGAAGAGGCGCGCAACAACCGCAAGCGCTACGGCGGGGCGATGAGGCAGGCGGGCATCATAGCCGCGGGGGCGCTATATGCCCTTCAGAACAACTTGGATCGTCTGGTAGAGGATCACGAGAAAGCAACTGTGTTGGCCGGCTATCTGCGGCAGGTGCCCGGCGTCGAGATAGTTCATCCAGTACAGACCAATATCGTCATTGCGGCGGTCACCGGCCTAGGGGTGACGGCTTCCCAGGTTGTGGTGGCGCTTCAGGGAGCAGGGATCCTCTGCGGGGAAGCAGCTTCCGAGCGGGTGCGATTTGTCACCCACCTGGATGTAGAAGCAGAAGCGGTAAGGACGGCGGGAGAGATCGCGGCGCGGGTGTTATTAGAACTCAGCTCTGCCGCCGAGCGCCCCACCCGAAGATGAGCGTCGATCCATGCGGTTCCGCCAGGGACCGGCACGACTTCCAGAAGGATTTCCTCAGCCCTGCCGCCGACCCGCAGGCACCGTACGCCCGTATCGCGGTCGCGGGTCTCGTCAGGAGGAAAGGCGGCGACGGAGACCCCGCCACCTGGCTACTCCTTCACCGAACCGAACCCATCGATGCTTGGGACCCCCCCGGGGGGCGCATGGAGTACGGAGAAGACCTCTCCTCCGCGGTTGTTCGCGAGGTTTTTGAAGAGACCGGTCTTACTGTGCAGGTGGCCGGGCCCTGCTATGCGCTCCTGACGGTCTACAAAGGCGAGAGGGTGCTCGTTGTAAGTGCGGCCTGCCGACCCGTGGGTGAGGCCGACCGGGTGCGCATGGAGCCCGGTGGGGCGGTCGAATGGCGCTGGGCCACAGCACACGAATGGGAGGAACTGGCCTCCTCCGGACGTAGTAGTTGGAGCACACGCGACGTGCGCAGGATCACCAGGATGGTCACGGTCCTGTGGGAGGTGGAGGACGAGTGAACCGACAACGGGCATTGGAGTTAGTGCGTGAGAAGGTCCAGAATGAGAACTTGGTCAGTCACATGGTCGCTGCAGAAGCCATTATGGGCGCCTTGGCCAAGCGGCTGGGGGGTGACGAGGAGCGTTGGCGGCAGGCCGGTCTACTCCACGATCTCGATGTGGAAGAAACGACCGAGAACATGGAGCTCCACGGAGTACTGACCGTGCAGTGGCTGCGGCAAGCCGGCTACGACGATGAGGAGGTGTTGCAGGCCATCCTGGCACACAACCCTGCGAACGGATCGAGCGTCGAATCCCCCATGGATCGCGCGCTGTTCGCCTGCGACTGCCTGACCGGGTTGGTGACCGCGGCGGCCCTGATTCGACCAGAAAAACGGCTGGCGCCGGTGGAGCTCAAAAGTCTGAAGAAGCGCTTCAAGGAACCGTCCTTCGCCAAAGGCGCCCGGCGCGAGGACATCATGACCTGCTCGGAACTGGGTATAGAACTGGAGGAGTTCTTGGCCATCGGCCTGGAGGCCATGAAGGAGGTGGCGGATGACCTCGGTCTTTGACTCCGGTGGCGGGACCCCGGCGGGTAGTGATGTAGGACCGGAGCCTGTGCTCCTGGTCACCGTCTATGATCCGATCGAGGCGGAAATCATAGTCGCCAAGCTACGTAGCGCGGGAATAGATGCCTTTCGACGCCACGAAGCGCTGTCGGTCGTTTACGGGCTGACCGTAGATGGAGCCGGACAGCAAGACATCTTGGTGCGTCCGACGGACCTCGAAGAAGCCCGGGTCGCACTGGAGCAGGATCCCTGACGTCGGCCCGTGACAATAATGGCCGGGTGGCACGTGCGCGAAGCGGGGGCCAGGGCCGCTCATCGGCAGCGAGGGCCGTTCACCGGCAGTGAGGGCCGCTCATCGGCAGTGAGGGCCGCTCATCGGCAGCGAGGGCCGCTCATCGAGGGCGGCCGAGTGTTCTTCTGAAGTGAAGATCCAAGGGATAAGGGGCGCGTGATGAGGTCAGTCCTGGGAGTGGACATAGGCGGCACGAAGATCGCGATGGGGCCGGTCGATGAGACGGGAGCCCGGTTGGCGATCCCGCTGGTCGAGCCGACTACGACCGGAGATACCGCGTCATTTCTCGCAGGGTTGGAGGCCGGTGTACGCCGCGCTCTGATGGAATTTGCCTCCTTCAATCCTGGGGCGATCGGGCTGGCCTGCGCGGGCACGGTAGACGTCGGACGGGGTGTGGTTGTGAGTTCGCCCAATCTCCCGTTGATAGAAACACCTGTGGCGCCGGCTTTACAGACTGCATTGGGGATCCCTGTTGTGATCGAGAACGATGCCAACGCCGCGCTCCTGGGTGAGGCCGCGGTCGGCGCCGCGGAGGGTCTGGAACATGTAGTGATGCTGACCCTGGGGACGGGCGTGGGTGGCGGCCTCCTTCTGGACGGTCGCATCTACCACGGTGCGAACGGCGGCGCCGGGGAGTTGGGGCACATAGTGGTGGAGAAGGACGGCTTGGCCTGTCGCTGCGGGAGCCAAGGTTGCCTTGAGATGTACACTTCAGGACCGGCATTGGCGAGGTTCGCAGGTGAGCGGAGCGGAGATCCGGTCTTAGATCCTGATGAGGAGTTGAAGAGACTGTCTCGAGAAGGCGTCCTGACCGGACAGGCGGTGGCAGAACTTGCTGAACGGGGCCATCCGGGCGCCGTAGCGGCGGTGGACGAGCTGTCGGGCTGGTTGGGAGTGGGCTTGGTGAGTCTGGCGAACACCTTTGATCCGCAGATGATCGTGGTGGGAGGCGGAGTGAGTGGGCTGGGGGAGGCCCTCATAGCCCGTGCGCGCGACCACGTCCGTGAGAACGCCATGCCGCCGGCGCGGCACCGGGTGCAGATCGCCACAGCCCGACTCGGCAATGCGGCAGGGATGATAGGAGCCGCCTTGGTCACCTGGGGGACCCTGGGGCGCCGACAGGCCTAACGAAGCGATGCTGTACGTCTGTCCGACTCCCATCGGTAATCTCGCAGATATCACCCTGCGTGTGCTGGACGTGTTGGGGCAGGCGGACCTGGTCGCCTGCGAAGATACGCGTCGCACCCGCATCCTGTTCGAACGCCACGGCATCACCGCCCGGCTGGTCAGCTTCCATGAGCACAACGAAGAAGAACGACTCCAGATGATCTTGCCCCTTCTGCGCGAGGGCAGGCAGGTGGCGGTAGTGAGCGACGCCGGCATGCCCGGCCTCTCCGACCCCGGGTTCACGCTGGTGAGGGCCTGCATCGCCGAGGACATTCCCGTGACCGTGCTGCCGGGCCCCTCAGCCATATCGACTGCCCTTGTGGTGTCGGGGCTCCCAGTCGACCGCTTCGCCTTCGTCGGCTTTTTGGAGCGAAGCAGGAATAAGCTGGTAGAGCAGTTGGTTCGATTTGAGGGGAGTGGAGCCACTCTGGTCGCCTTTGAGTCGCCTCGGCGCATCCGGGCTTCTCTAGAAGTTATCGGGGAGCGCTGGCCGGAGCGTGAGGTGGCCGTGTGCCGAGAGTTGACCAAACTGCACGAGGAGGTCCTGCGGGGAACGGCGATGCAGGTGCACGGACGCCTGGCCGATGTGGTTCGGGGCGAGATCGTCCTGGTGGTGGCGCCCAGTAGTTCGGAGGGCGGTTCGGCGGAGGGCTTGTCGGCGAGCGCGAACGGGCCGGTAGGGAAGCTCGGACTCGAGCAGCGGGCCCGGGCCGCGCTGAGTGAGTTGGCCGGTCTGGGAGTCGGCACCAAGAAGGCTGCTGCCCTCGTGGCCGGCCTGACCGGCCTGTCGCAACGGAGGGCTTACGAACTCGGGCTTGAAGTCAGGGCGGACTCCGGAGGGCAAGACTGAGGAAAGAGAGGTCGAAGCCTGTCTTAGCGGTTGGACTAGGCGGTGCTGCCGGACCCGGCAGTTCTGTCGGTTCTGTCCGAGTCAGAGTCGGTAACGAAGCCGGGCGTCTGCAGGGAGACCAGGTGCTCTAAGCGCGTGAAGCGCCCTCAGTCAGCCAGGCGCTCTGAACGAGTCAGGTGATCTAACCGAGTCAAACGCTCTCAGTCAGCCAGGTCCGGAGGGCGGCCTCCAAGGAATCGCGGTCACCGGCCACAAGCTCGGTAAAGCGTACAGGACGGGTACGCATCTCATGGACCGAAGGGGGAGCGGGGTAGTCAGGGGCCAGTCCTGCCACTTCGTCGAGCAGATCGAAGTCATCCGTCTCCAGCGGGTGTCCGGGTGGGAGCCCTTTCAGGCCCCGCATCACGTCCGCAGGGAACTTCGCCCAGTGCGCGGGAGACACGACCACCATGGGAAGGTCGCCGGCGTGCCTGTCTGCTACCTCCCAGGCTACTGCCGTGTGGGGATCGATGAGATAGCCCGATTCCCGGTAGACTCTGCCGATCGTCCGGAGACAGGTCTCGTTGTCAACCCAGTCACCCACGAGGCCGGCCTGCAGGCGGGAGAAGATCTCGGGATCAAGTTCAAACCGCCCCGTGTGCTTGAGATCATCCATCCAGCCGCGAACCGCTCGGCCATCGCCGCTTGTCTCGTACAGTAGGCGTTCGAGATTTGACGAGACGAGGATATCCATGGAGGGAGAGGCCGTCTTCACCAGGCGGCGGCCCCCTATCTCGTAGATGCCGGTCGCAAGGAAATCGGCCAGCACGTTGTTGGCATTGGCCGCGCAGAGTAGGCGGGCGATAGGGGTGCCCATGCGTTTGGCGTAATAGGCGGCCAGGATGTTACCGAAATTGCCCGTAGGGACACACACGTCGATGGGATCGCCGAGGACACAATGGCCTCGAGCCACCAGGTCGGCATAGGCGCTGATGTAGTAGACGACTTGAGGCAGTAGTCGGCCCCAGTTGATGGAATTGGCGGAAGATAACTCCACCCCGTGGTGGGTGAGGAGTTCTCGGGAGAAGTCCTCATCGCCGAATACGGCCTTGACGGCCGACTGGCAGGCGTCGAAGTCGCCTTCGACCGCAAATACGGTCAGGTTATTGCCCGGTTGCGTGACCATCTGCCGTTGTTGCATGGGAGAGACCCCGCCACTGGGATAGCACACGGCGATCTTGGTATAACGACGGTCGGCGAAGCCGTTCAGCGCCGCCACGCCCGTGTCGCCGGAGGTGGCCACCAACACCAAGAAGTCGCCTCCGGGACGCCCCGCAGCGCGGGCCTTCTCCAGGGCTACCGAGAAGAAGAGGGGCATGCACTGCAGAGCCATGTCTTTGAAGGCTAAGGTGGGTCCGTGCCAGAGTTCCAGAGAGAAGCGATTGTTACCGAGGGCTCGTACCGGCGCAACCGCGGGGTCGTCGAAGTTGTCGGCGTAGGCCTCGCTAGTGACCGCGGCGATCTGGTCGTCAGAAAGATCCAGCTCAAACCGGCGAAACACCTCGGTCGCCCGCTCTCGGTAGGGTCTACGGCCCAGCGTCTCGATGTCCGGAAGGTCGATCTTCGGAACTCGCTCGGGTACGAAGAGTCCCCCTCCGGGGGCGATCCCCTGAAGGATGGCATCAGAGAAGGGCACGGGCCCTTTGAGCATCGACCTAGTGTCCAGATATCCGATCATTGAGAGCGACCACCATTCGGCTAGCGGATGTGCGTCGTCAGACAGACTAGAGCCTTGAGGGCTCAGTGGCAACACCCCCACCGCAGCAGAGGGGCGGACCAATCAGGCGTACCAAGGTCATCTGTTAGAATACCCCGGCAATGGCCCGTTTCTACATCACCACCCCTATATATTACGTCAACGACGTGCCGCACATCGGCCACGCCTATACAACGACGGCTGCCGATGTGGCGGCCCGCTTCCATCGGCAACTGGGTGACGACGTCTTCTTTCTGACCGGCACCGACGAGCACGGCACGAAGGTGGAGCAGGCTGCGGCCGCGCGGGGCCTGACGCCCAAGGAACACGCCGACGAGATGGTGGTCAAGTTCAAGGACGTGGCTCGTAGGGTAGGAGCCGGCAACGACTTCTTCATCCGGACCACCGATCCGCAACACGAGAAATACGTGCAGGATTTCGTCCAGCGCTGCTATGACGCCGGCGACATCTATAAGAGCTCGTATTCAGGCCTCTATTGCCCCGCGTGTGAGGCCTACTGCGCCGAGGAGAACCTGGTAGATGGACTGTGTCCCGACCACGGCACGACTCCGGTCCACATGGACGAGGACAACTACTTCTTCCGTCTTTCTGCGTTTCAGGAGCGGCTTGCCGCACATTATCGCGACAATCCTGAGTTCGTGCGTCCGCGCCACCGCTATAACGAAGCGCTCTCGTTCATAGAGCAGGGACTGGACGATATCTCCATCTCGCGGGCGACTCTCAAGTGGGGCATCAATGTTCCCTGGGACCCGACCCAAGTGATCTATGTATGGGTAGATGCGCTCATAAACTACCTGAGCGCGCTCACGTACGCATCTTCGCAAGATCTTTTCGACCGTTTCTGGCCGGCGACATATCACCTGATGGCACAGGATATCCTCAAGTTCCACGGAGTCATCTGGCCGGCGCTTCTGATGTCGGCCGGCTACGAGCTTCCCGAACACCTGTTCATCCACGGGTATCTGAAGTTGGGCGGGGAGAAGATGTCGAAGACCCGAGGGAATGTGATGGATCCTTTCCCACTGATCGATCGGTACGGGGCCGATCCCTTCCGCTTCTACTGCCTACGCGAGGTGAGTTTCGGTCAAGACGGCATGGTGAGTGAAGAGGGGTTCAAAGCCCGTTACAACAGTGAGTTGGCCAACGAACTGGGTAACCTTGTGTCGCGGACCGTGTCGATGATCGGCAAGTACCGCGGCGGCGCCGTGCCGGCGCCGCCTCCCGAAAGGCTGCCGGAGGATGACTCTAGGGATGGTGCGGCCGTTCCTCGGCAGTCTCCTGGTTCGGCCGACGCTCCGGTGGGTCCACCCGCTCGCTTGAACTCACCACTCGCAGCGGAGGCGGAGGCCACTTGTGAAGCGGTGCGATCTCAGCTCGAAGACATGGACCTGAGCGCCGCTCTGGAGAGCGTTTGGGGCTTCGTGCGCCGGCTCAACCGCTACGTCGAAGAACAGGCACCGTGGAAACTGGCGAAGGCGGCTGCGACTTCTAAAGAGGCGGGCGCCGGGACGGCCGGAGGCGAGCCAATCTCAAGGGCCGTTGATGGAGACGTCTCAGCGGCTGAACAGGCTGCCGCCGCGCTTGACGCAACGCTCTGGGATCTGGCTGAGGGCCTCCGTCTGCTATCAGTGCTGTTGCATCCCTTCATGCCGGCTACTGCGGCCGCCATCCGGGAACGACTGGGACCGATGCTCCAGACTGACCGGCCCACTGTTGCCGGCGAGGCGGCCGGGGATGTTCACGGTATCGGGGATGTGGGCGTCGGCGCGGGGCCTTCCTGGCGCGAAGCCGCCTGGGGCCTTCTGCCGCCGGGTCTCTCGGTCGTAGCCGGGCCGCCGCTGTTCCCGCGTATCGAGGAGTGACGCCGGAGTTGGGCACCCCCGTGGGCGGCTCAGCGACGGCGATCGGCCGAAGATCGATGCTTATCGACTCTCACACTCATCTTGACCACTGCAAGGATGATCCTAACCAGCTGGTTGCCGAGGCCCGCGGGGCGGGCGTCGGCCTCATCATCCAATCCGGCATCGATCTGAAGAGCTCGATTTACTCCGTGGAGTTGGCCGAGCGGTTCGCGGAGGTGTTTGCCACGGTGGGCTTCCATCCCCACGAGGCGGGCCACTTGGACCAGAAGGCCCTTAAGGGGATCGAGAGACTGACCACCCACCCACGAGTGGTGGCGGTGGGAGAGACCGGTTTTGACTACTACCACGACCATTGGCCTCACGAGACGCAGCGAGAGGTCTTCATCCATCATCTGGATTTGGCCCGCCGCGCGGGTCTCCCGGTGGTGATCCACACCCGGGAAGCGGCTGAAGATACCCTGCAGGTGCTGGATGATCACGGTGCCGGCCTCACCGTCATCCTGCACTGTTTCTCCCTCCCACACCTACTTGCCGACGCGGTCGCCCGCGGCTACTACATCAGCTTCGCCGGAAACGTCACCTACAAGAACGCGGTCGCTCTACAACAGGCGGCCACGGCCGTACCCTCTGATCTTCTGTTGCTCGAAACCGACGCACCCTGGTTGACGCCGGTGCCCCTGCGCGGACGCCCGAACCGGCCTGCTCTCGTCAAACACGTGTACGAGTATGTCGCCGGGCTCCGGGACGCGGGCGTAGCGGAGCTTGCCGCTCAGATCGAGGATAACGTCCGGCGGGTATTCCCGCGGATAGGGGCGCGGTCTTCCGACGGAGCCCTCACGCAGACCGGCGACGCGAAGGGCGGCTGGTCTCCAAGGCGCGCGGGATGACCTCCGGGCTTCGCCAGGTCTCCTTGGCCCGCCTGGCTGAATTCGGCATCGTTCCAAAGCGGGACCTCGGCCAGAACTTCTTGATCGACGATAACATCTTGGGCGTGATCCTGGCCCAACTGGAGAGCACTTCTGACGACGTGGTCCTCGAGGTTGGAGCAGGTCTGGGAGTGCTCACCGCGGCGCTGGCAAAGAACGCGCGCTACGTCCATGCGTTTGAAGTCGACCGGAGCCTAGAGGCGGCGCTCCGGGCGACGTTGGAGGCTGCGGACGAGACGAAGGTCCAGATCCACGTCAAGGACATCCTCCGCGCCCGACTCGAAACGCTCGAGCCGGCTCCGACCTTGTGCGCCAGCAACCTGCCGTACTCGGTCGCGGGGCCGTTCATCATCGAGTCTTTGCAACGCTTGCCACGTGTAAGACGGTACTGCGTCATGGTGCAACGGGAGGTGGCGGAACGGATAGCTGCGTCTCCCGGTACCAAGGCCTACGGCGTGCTCTCCGTCTGGGTCCAGCTCTATTCACGGATAATACGGACCCGTCCGCTGGCGCGGTCTATCTTCTATCCGCAGCCGAACGTAGACTCCAGCTTGGTGGTACTGCAGCGTCTCCCAGACGAACAGCTGCCTTCTGTCGAGGCGGGGCGACTACGGGCGGTCATCCAGGCTGCTTTCTCTCAACGGCGCAAGACCCTGGCCAACTCCCTTGCAGCCGGCTTGAGGATCAGCCGGGAAGAGGTGCTGGAGATCGCGGGCGCCCTGGCCCTGCCCGCGGATGTGCGGGCCGAAAGGCTGACGCCACATCAGTTCGCCGAGTTGGCGGCCTGCGTCGAGGCGAAAGAAGTTCGTTAGAAGTGCACCCGTCAGAAGTCAGCCTGTTGAAAACGAGCGCTTCGAAAACAAGCCCGTCAAAAACGAGCCGGGCGGGTCGCAGCCGGATGGTGATCAATGGGACTCGGGCGTCTGCACCAACAATTCAAGGCGGATGTCACTGTCCTTCAGGTCGCCTGTGAGGAAGTGAACGTCCGCATGAAAGGCACGACGACACCAGGGAGGAGCGGCCATGGCCGGGACGCTGAAGGACAAGATCGCCATCGTGACAGGAGCAGGCCGCGGCCTCGGCAAAGCCTTCGCTCTTGCCTACGCCCGTGAAGGAGCCAAGCTGCTGCTGCCTGACATAAGCCTAG
>JAXGNF010000032.1:0-23330 GCA_040768135.1 Thermoleophilia bacterium
GAAGGTAACCTGCTTCGATCAGTACGGTAACGTAGTCGACGAGACTGTTGCCCCGTTCAACGCGCATCAGCTGTTGTGGTTGCTGAGCGCCGAGGGTGTCACTGTTAATGGTGGAAGCGCCACGAGCGGTGTCACCTCGATCGGGGCACCTGCAGCCGGCACGTACAACTTGATCGTGTACTGGGATGTGGATGGGGATCTCCGCCTGAGCGCTGGCGATGTCCAGTCCAACGTGGCCAAGATCATCCGTCCGTAACCAGCTGTAACACATAAGGGTCGACATCGGTCGACTCTGAGGGGAGGCCCGCTTCGGCGGGCCTCCTTTTTTCTGGGCGCTTCTCGTTGCGATCGCGAGACGAGAAGCATCCCTATCGCTAGAGGCCCCTTTTCTGTTGGATCACATGTATCAGTGAGGGCTGCGTGCTAGACTGACGACGTTCCGCGCTCACCGCTGCAGGCACGTCCGGCGCAGGGGTCTGACTTCTTGTGAGGTGGAGATGAGATTCAACTCGCCTAAGATCGTCGTTACGACTATCCTTGCTGCTCTGATCACCGTTGCACTTGCTTGGGGAGCAGTCGCCGCTCCTCCGTGGTCCGATGCCCCGGCGGCCTGGTGGGTAAGTAGCTACGGCGTCACTGAGGCCAAAGTGGCTACCGTGGCCGACGGATATCCCGATGGTACCTTCAAACCCAGCCTGGCGGTGACCCGCGGCCAGTTTGCCAAGATGGCGGTGAGCGGGTTAGGCGTGGCGACAGTGAACCCGGCGGTCCCGACCTTCAAGGACGTGGGCAGGGGTGGCACCTTCTACACCTATGTGGAGGGCGCTTATGCCGCCGGTCTCATAGGGGGGTATCCGGCGGGCGGTGGCGGTCTTCATTTCCGCCCCGCCAACACCATCACCCGTCAGCAGGCGAACAGTATCCTGGCGCGCTACCTGTCGAAGCTCGAGATCGACACTACCGGCGCCATACACGGTGACGTGACCAACTACGGCACCCTGGCACTGTGGTACAACGCCGAAGGGGAGTTCTACCTCAAGGCATTCAGCGACTGGACCAAAGTCGCTGCCGACCACAGGGCGACCACTGCGTACCTCATCCGGCGTGGCATCGTGAAGGGAGCCAACAGCAGATTGAACCCGACCGCGACCCTCATACGCGCCCAGGCGGCCGCTTTGGTGCTGCGGGTGAAGGATGAGGCCACCGACATCCTAACTCCCCCGACTCCTCCCACGAATCTAGGCGTGGTTGCCACCGGTGTGGGCATGACTGTGTTCCAGACGGGACCCACCAGCTACATGGGCAACGATCCGACCCCCAGAGTGACCGGAGACACGCTCCCCAACAGCAATACGGCCGTCTACGATGCGCCGTTCTACGGCACGACTTACATCAAACTCGACAAGAGCAATCTTTCCGGCAAGTTCTACACCGACCTCGACGAGCCGACCAAACCCCTCGTCGACGGCACACACAGCTTCACCGCGAAGGTGATGAATGCTAACGGTTTGGTTTCGGCGGCCTCTGAACCGGTGACCTACGTACTTGATAGAGTCGCACCAACCGGCTCCATCACGGCGCCTGTGCGGTTAGTGGGTGAGGACTTCGCCGCGGTGAACTCGGCTAAGCCCGCCTTCACCGTCAGTGCTACCGACGAACGGAGCGGCATCAAGAGCGTCGCGTTCCAAGTGGCCGACGATGCCCCGTCCCTCGAATGGCAGACCATCTCTACCGATACGGTTCCCGAGACGGACACGACTATCTATGCGGCCGTATGGCCCGCCACCGGGAGCCTGGGCTTGGGTTTGAAAGACGGCCGCTATCAGCTGCGTGCCGTTGTGACCGACAACGCCGGCAACCAGCGGATCCTTGGGCCGCTGACGGTGCTGGTGGACACTGTGGCGCCGGTCGTGACCATCACGGCGCCGCTGGCGAACTTAGATTCGCGCTTCTACACTGAGAGTAGCACGCCCACATTCGAGGCCGATGCGAGCGATCCCGAGGGGCTAGGCGGCGCCGGTACGGCCTCCGGCCTTGCGAAGGTGGAGTTTTTCTATGCTCTAGGGGATGGGGCACGGCCGACCACCTGGGAAGGATTCACCCGGCTCTCTTCCGACGAGACTGCGCCGTATGCAGCGGTTTATTCGGCCGGACTGCCTCAGGGACGCTATATCTTCGCGGTGCGGGCCACCGACAAGGCCGGTAACCAAAGTGTTCTCATGAATGGGGCGGAGTACCGAGCCGGCGTCACTCAGGAGGTGGTCATCGACAACGCTCCCCCGGTAGTGGTTGTCACTGCCCCGAAGGCCGGAGATCTGGTCTCCAGCGGGTCGACGCTCACGATCAAATGGACGCTGACGGACGTATCAGCACCTGAGAGTGTGAAGATCGAATGCTCCATTGACAACGGGGCTTCATGGACGCTCATCACCACCGCCGCGCCCTTTACTCCCGGATCGGCGGGGTCATACGACTGGACCGTGGGTAACCTGGACCCGGGTAGCGAGATCGCCACGTACAAGGTCCGGATCACGGCGGTGGACAAGGCGGGCGGCGTTGTGGGCAACATAGCCGGACACACCACCGTCCAGGAAAGCGGAACGTTCACCGTTTACGGCCCTCCACTCCCGGCTACCAACATTGTCGGCAAGGATGAGGACGATGAGGTCGAGGGTGTGGACGGACGCGACTTCAGTGCGACTTGGACGGTCTCTGCCTCCACGCACGTCTCGTGGCAGAAGGTCTATTTGTTGCCCGCGGGCGAGAATCTGGATTTGGGGGCAACGCCGGCACCGAGACCCGTCGCCACTTACTCAAACAACACCACAGCCACGTGGACCGGTGCACAGACCTTGACAAAAGACAGCCAGGACAGGGATCTGGCGGTGGGCAACTACCGGGTTTGGATAGTGGTCACCGACAAGGCCGGCCGGACCGCGAAAGCTTCCAGCGAAGCATTTGGGGTGAATGATCCGTAGCGGGGTCTCCGTAGTGGACTGGATGTCGACAAGAGTGGGTATTACGCGGGAAGCCAAGGCCGGAAGGGCCATGTCGCTGTTTCTGACAGGGGTATGAGTCCGTGAGTTCCGTGCTGGATCCTGCGAATGCGCCTACGAACGTCCGGGCGGGGTGGACGGCTTTGGCCGCGTCTGCGCCGTTCGTTCCGAGATGGGTGACCGGAAGACCCAAACCGCTGAGACCGGCGACAATACTGCTGGTAGGTATCGTACTGGCCGCGGTGTTGGCGTTGCTCTGCTTCCCCTCCGAGGTGCAGGCCGCCGACTACAGTGCCCAGGAGATCGAGTTCATCTGGCTGCTGAACGAGTACCGCGTCGACTTGGGTCTCGAGCCCCTCATGGTCTCTGATGTCGCTTCCAACGTGGCCAAAAAGCACAGCCTGGACATGGGCGCATACGGCTTCTTCAGCCACACCAGTCTGGCTTCCGACTACTTCCCTACCGGTTCGAACGGGGGCCGTCGCCTGCTGTTTGCGGGCTACCCCTCCTATCTCGGCTGGGGGGAGAACATCGCCGCCGGTCTGTCAACGGCCGCCGGGGTAGTGAGCGCTTGGAAATCCTCACCCGAGCACGATCGCATGATGACTTTCCCGGGGTTCAAAGTGATGGGCATAGGGATGGTCTATGTCCCGGGCTCTCCTTACGGTTACTACTGGACCGTCGATTTTGGCAGCGGTGTAGATGCTAGTGCGTACCAACCGGACGACTTGACGCCGTCGACTACGTCAACCACTGTGCTTCCGCCTGGGACTTCCACTACCTCCACTCCTGCCCCTACACCGAGCACTACGACCACTACGAGTACCGCGAGCACTACTACCACCACGAACACTGTTCCGGGTGGCTCTGGGTCGGGCACCACTCCCACCACAATCCCCGGCAAGCCGGTTTTTGCGGACGTTCCCGCGGCTCATAGGTTCTATGCGTCGATCATGTATCTGGCTACGGCAGGTGTCGTTGGCGGCACCGCCGACGGGATGTTCCACCCGGACGCCTACGTTACCAGGGCTCAGTTCGCCAAGATAATCGTGCTGGCCCTGGGTGCCCACTCTGTCGAGATCGATAATATCGATCGGCCCACTTTTAGCGACGTGGTGTACTCAGGAGACCCCTACCCGTTCGACTTTGTGGAAGAAGCGGCCGGCCTAGGAATCATCCGGGGCTTCTGGGATGGAACATTCGCTCCCCGCGCCAACGTGACTCGTCTTCAGCTTGCTTTGATGCTTGTCAGAGCGGGCGGGGACGAACTGGCCGCTCCTCCGGCCGGTTTTGTATGCCCGTTCACAGACGTGCCGGGCTCCGGGCGGGCTGAGGTCGCGACCGCGTTCTACAACGGTCTTCTGTCGGGGAAAACCACCACAAGGTTCGAGCCTTACGGTTATGCCACCAGGGGGCAGGTAGCCCGGATGGTCCATGGCCTCATGCAGGTGCTCACTCCTACTCTCAAGCAATAGTATTGTCGTTAGAGGCTAAAGTGAGGGGCCCTCTCTGCCGATAGCTAGACCAGTCCTATCTCACGACGAGAGAGAGCTGGTATTGGCTTGAGGAAGAAATCCACCAAGAATCTGGGAACGCTCCTTGCCGTTCTCGCGCTCACGGCGCTTGTCATTGGGGGCGCCCTGTCGTCGCCGGCCTTGGCCGCCGGTTACAGCAGCGAAGAAATAGCCTTTGTTCAGCTGATCAACGAGTACCGAGTTGGTCGCGGACTACAACCCCTGCTCGTCTCTGACATGCTGAGCGAAGCCTGTGACCGGCACAATTCAGACATGGGCAAGTACGGCTTCTTTAGCCACCAGACCGCTAAGTCGGACTGGTTTGCCACGGGATCTTCGCCCTGGGACCGGATGGCGGCATCCGGTTATGACTTCAACACGTACAAGGGTGAGAACATAGCGGCGGGATACGGCACAGCAGCCGCGGTGTTTGCGGGCTGGAAGAGTTCTTCCGGGCACAACGCTAACATGCTCAGCCCCAACTTCAACGTGCTCGGTGTATCAATGGTGTATGTGCAGGGGTCGCAGTACGGATACTATTGGACCACCGATTTCGGCGGATACGTCGACTCTAGCGCCCATGCCGTGGGCTCGGTGGCACCGGCTCCTACCACCACGATCGCTCCCACCAGTACGACAGCCGTGCAGGGGGGTTCCCGGTCGTTCAGCGACGTCGATGCCCGCACCCTTTATGCCAAGGAGATCCTGCTTCTTGCGGACCGCGGCGTGGTGACGGGGTATGGGGACGGTACTTTCGGGCCGACCGCCAAAGTCACCCGTCAGCAGTTCGCAAAGATGGTCGTCTTGGCCCTCGGCCACCAGGTCTCGCCGCTCAGGGCCTGTGCGTTCAAAGACGTCACTCCCGTTCCCGATTCCGCCGACCCCCTATATCCGGTCGGTTACGTGGCCGCCTGTGCCGCCGCCGGGATCACCGTCGGCAAGACCATCGATACCTTCTGCCCCTATGAGGAGATCACTCGGGCTCAGTTGATTACCATGGTCGCCCGAGCCGCCGGGCTATCCAAGCCTCCGACTTGGTACACACCGGCTTTTGAGAACTTCAACGAGTCGCACTACCCGTGGGCCTGTTGCGCGGCGTATGCAGGGCTACTTGATGGTCTTGTCGGCATGGGCTCCGGATACCAATTCTGGGCGAGCGCCACCCGGGGCGAGGTATGTTTGCTCCTCGCCAACTTGATGGGCGACTGAGCAGCTCCATCGAGCAGCCTCTTCCCGGCTTCGCCGGAGAGCGGACGCAGGTTGGAAGCCTGAGAATAAATGAGACGGGCCCGCCGTTAGACGGGCCCGTTGTACAGGGAGGGCTCAGGTCAACGCGGCCTGTCCGCGATCGGCGCCCGGTACTCCTCTGCCGACATGACGGTGTGTCCGTGCTCCCTCGGTTCGAATCACGTAGTCTTCATTGCACCGGGACGAACATGACTGCGTCGGCTACGACGTAGCCGTTAGCTCCGGTGGCCCAGAGGGTGAGGCTCCCCGCTCCCGTGGCATACCCCGCGTTGAAACGGTAGCGGCCGAGTGAGTACCAAGAGCCGCCGTTGACCTGCTGATTGACATAACGGACGTATTGCCCGGTGGCCGTGTTGACGTGGACCCTGGCGGCTGAAGCCCGGTTGGAACCACTCGTCCACCGCATGTAGACGTCGTAGTAGCCGGTGGTGGGAAACCGTGGAGTCCAACGCGCCCAGGCGGTGGCAGTGGTCGCGGCTTGGGTCTGGTAGTCATCCCCATAGTAGCCGGAGACGCTTTTCGACCGGGTCCAGTTGCCACCCAGATCACTCCCACCGATACTTTTAGCTGTGGAATTGTCGAGGACTATGCCAATCATCTCCTGGATAGAGTTCCGGCGCCTGGGAAGGTACTCGCTGCCTAGATAACGGCTCGCCCTTCTGATGTTCTGCCCGGTGCCGGGGGCTTCATAGACTATTGGGGAGTTCCAAGAGTCTCCTCCCGCGTAGATCACTACATGTCCGGACGATCCGTTGCTGTAGGCGAGGATGTCGCCCTCTTTCAGTTGAGAACGATTGGCCAAGGCCTTCCAAGGGCCGGCACAGACGTAGAATTCGTAGCTGGTGTAGCGAGGGGAGATGGAGGCGTTCAGGCCGTCCTCTTCCTGATAGAGCATGGTGCGCGGCACCTGCCAACACTTGAGAGTGAGTCCCGAGCAGTCAGTGCCGCTACCCGATCCTGCGTTGGGTATCCAGCTCTCTTTGCCCCATGTGTAGCTGAGCCCGATGGCCGACTCGGCCCGGGCGATGATCTCCGCGCGGGTTATCGTGGGTATAGCTGCGTGAGCCGCGGATATGACGGGGTTTGAAGCTAGTCCGATTGCGGCCAGGGCAAGTGCCAGGCCGACCACTCGGGCGAGTGTTGGTATGCTTTTCACGGAAGCACCTCCTCGCGGGCGATCTCCTGCTTCGTGTCGCTGAAAGAGTGTATGAGGATGGTGTATCCGGATTCGTCTGCCACCGGCTGATACACACGGCCGTCAGGGGCGATCACGTACGGTTGCCCAAGATAGACGAAGTTCGACTCTGCCAGGAGAAGCTCATCCATCGCACCGTGCGCCTGCCCCTTGGAGTCGAATCTGGTCAGCAGGAGTTCTGCAGGCTTGTTTCTCATGGATTGCCCGAGACCCGAGTCAACCGCGTCTATCACCCGAGCTCCCACTATGAGTCCTCCGGCGCCATCACCGTCGACAGATACCAGATGCTCCACCTTGTGGGTAGAAGGCCGGCCCGGCGACGCTTCGGCCAGCTTCGTCGCCTTGAGGCTGCCGCGCTCGACCTTGAATGTCTTCATATGAAGCCCTTTTGTAGGTGCGAAGGTCACTTTGGCGGCTCGAGTCAGTGTCCGATCGAGCGGGCGTCCCGCCACCGAACGCAGCGAACTCCGATTTGGCGCTGCTCCCGCCGCGCCGGCGTCTTTGGTGAGTAGGAACACGCTGTCGTGCGCTACTTCGACGCATGGCCCCACCTCAGCAGCGAACAGGGCCGTGACCACGTCGGGTAACTCCGGTAGGGGTAGGGTTTCCCGGACGGCGCCGGCCCAATCAAGAACCAAGACCTTCCGGTCGGCGTCGCAGTCGAGCACGTAGAGTCGGTCGTTGTCCACCGCTAGGAAGCGGGGCTCGGCGAGCGCTATTTCAGCAGTCCCCGAGGGGCGGCCTGTGGCGTCCAGGAACAAAAGGCGTTTGTTGACAGAGTCAAGCACGGCAATCCGGCCGTTTGGCGTGACGGCCAGAGCTTCCGGCCCGCGGGCCAACCCTTCCGCCGGCATCAGCATACCGACCTGACCTTCGCCGGCGCCCCAGGGGAGGGTGACTAGTGGCACTCCACTTGACGGACCGGCCGCTATGGCCTCGGACGGTTCGTCCGTAGTGGGGGGTGGTGTAGTTGGGGTCGGTGACGGTTCGGTTGGCGTCAAATCCCGGGGAACTACTCCGGGCCCGCGTGACGCCGAGTGGGGCGATTCAGCTCCCAGCACGAACCCCGGCACCAACAGTGCACACCCGCCCAGGGCACACAGGCTTATGGCTACGGCGACGCCTGCCACGGTGGGGTTCCGCAGGCTTCTGCGGCGGCCCCTGGAGCGGGAGGCCGTTTTCGAGGCAATGCCCGACGGATCGTCCGGCGGTCGTCCCCGGGCCGGCCTTAGTGTTGGCATTCTTAGTTTCATGGTGTCCTCCTTTGCCTAGTTTTGGCTGACGACCCGAGGCTACGGAAGGCCGCCAAGGCGAGGCCATGAAACCAAGGTCGGGCTTTGGCGCCACGCCAAGGGGGTGGAGTGAGGTGACTTGATCGTCTATCCCGTGCGGTAAACTCTTGAGGGCCGGCCCGAGCCGGCGGCTCGGCGGGTTGGCCCGGTGCGACGAACGGGCTCTTGGGCCCGACCCGGCATGGCCGCCGTGGTCCCCACGACGTTTCGCCCGATAAGCCAGGAGGCCTTTTTGAACGTCTTGTTTTTTGCCGATGTGGTCGGTAGACCCGGGCGCGAGCTACTGGTCGCGAAGCTTCCCGGACTCCGTGAGCGATTCGAGGCCGATGTGGTCGTGGCCAACGGCGAGAACGTCACCGACGGCAAAGGTCTCAAGCCAAGTCATGCCGAGGCGCTTCTGAGGGCAGGGGTGGACGTTATTACCACCGGCAACCACGTCTGGCGGCAACGCGATATCTACCGCTACCTCTCAGGCGAACCACGGGTGTTGAGACCCTACAACTTCCTCGAATCGAACCCGGGGCGCGGCGTCACTGTAGTCGATACATCCGGCGGACGCCTCGGGGTGGTCAATCTACTTGGTGACTTATATCTCTACCCGGCTCGGTCTCCGTTTGAGGTAGTGGACCGGGCGCTTGAGGAACTTCAAGGGGTGCGCAACGTCATAGTTGACCTACATGCCGAAGCGACCAGTGAGAAGGTGGCGATGGGGTGGCATCTGGACGGCCGGGTCAGCGCGGTCATCGGCACTCACACTCACGTGCGCACCGCCGACGCCCGTGTTCTTCCTCGCGGGACCGCCTATATCACCGATGCGGGGATGTGCGGGTCGCGCGACTCGGTCATCGGGGTGAAGAAGGAACTGGTCCTTGAGCGGTTCTTGAGCCAGTTGCCGGTACGTTTCGAGGTAGCCACCGACGACGTGTGGCTGGAAGGAGTGGTCGTAGAGATCGGTTCCGACGGGCATGCCCGAAGCATCGAACCCTTCGAAGTGGGGGCTATGTCGTGACGGCCGGCTCCAAGACGAACTGGCGGCCGGCTGATGTTGCCTGAGCGGAGCGATGCGCCGCTTCCGACCAGATCTTGAGACCTACAACCGGCCGCTCAGGTCGTGGAACACCAGGCCGGTGGGGAGTTTGGGGTAGAAGAACGTCGCTTTCTGCGGCATGCGTTCTCCTCCCAATGCCACGCTGCGAATCTGATCAAGGCCGGTAGGGTTCATGAAGAAGCCAACTTGGAACTCGCCTGCCTCCAACCGGGCTATGGCTTCCTTGGGGTCTTTGAAGAACGCGACGTATTTCTCGGCCGCCATGTCCTCCTGAGTGATACCGAGCACCTTTTCGAAGATCAGAGTCTGGAGGATGGTCACATCGAGGTCCTGGTACGCGACACTATGACCGGTTGCCGTTGCCCGGACCGCCCCTGGATCGGTGATGTGCAGGCCGTAAGCTGCGTCGAGCCCTGGGCCCCAGAGGCCGAGCGCGCCCCGCGGATGCCCGTTGAGATAGGTCGTTATGGCCGCATAGGTGGCGGCACCGGTTGGACGAGGGGCGTTGGTGAGGCGCTCTACCGCGAAAGCCCCTGTTAACGACCGTGGCAAGGAGGCGATCAAATCGGGGTCGAGACCGGTCAACAGGCGATGGGTACCGTAGATGGCGAGACCGGGGTCGGCTATGTTGCTGAAATAGCCGAGGGCGTAGTCGTAGGCGGGTTCGCCCAAGCTGGGCGCGATCGGACGGCCGTCATCTTCACTGGGGCCGGGCGAAGCCGCTCCCGTTGCTCGTCTGCGGTGTTCCCTATAGCGGAGCGCCGTCTCGTAGCGATGGTGCCCGTCGGCGATGATGAAGCGGGCCGTTGTCAACTTCTGGTCTACGATGTCAAGCAGAGCGCGATCGGCGGTGGGCCACAACTCCGTGACCGTCCCCGAATCGTCGGAGACGGAGGCGGCCGGAGGCTGGTCGGCCAAGATGGTTGTGAAAGTGGCGGTGATCTCATCGCCCGGAAGATCGTATAACAAGAAGACCGGGCTCAGGTTCATGGTGGTGGCCGTCATGAGACGGTAGCGGTCCTCCTTGGGCCCGGAGAGAGTGAACTCGTGGGGATAGACGACACCCTCGTCAAAGTCATACAAGCGTATGACCGCCAGAAAGCCGTGCCGGGTGCGTGCACGGCCGTCCGGACCGACGAACCTCTCTTCGACGAAGGTAAGGGACGGTTCTGGATCCCGGACCAGGATGCCGCTCTCCTTCCAACTAGCCACCTGGGTGGCGGCCCGCGTGTACGGGTTGTCGCAGTCGTTGTCGCTGGGCGTGGTCATACCCAAGTCGATTCGGACGACGTTGTAGCGGCTGCGGGCGTAGAGGCGTGACTGCAGCTCCGGCTCTATGATGTCGTAGGGAGGAGCGATCAACGTCGAAAGATCGCCTGCTGCCTGGGAATAACGCCACGCACGGAAGGGGACCACAGTCTTCAAGCGACCCTCCTCGACTGCCGAGAATAAGGAGTGCGGTCCTCAAATGATAACACTGGGGTTCGACGCTACGACGGTTGTCACGACGCACGGGCCGACCGTTTGGAGTACGCTTATAGTGGTCGGGAGAGCTGATGAGGGCGCTGGGCCGAACCCGGTCACCGTGGAGGGAGGGTGCGCACGTGAGCCTCGTGGACAAACTCGCAGCGGGCATTGAACGCTTCGCAGAGGGGGCCGACAAGGCCATCGACAAGAGTAAGACCAAGGTCGGAGAGATCCAGACCGAACTGCAGATGGATGGGCTGGCGAAGAAACTCGGTTACCTGGTTTTCGACTTCTACCGGGGTCGCGAGGTCGACCAGGTAGAGCGTCAGAGGATACTAGATGAGTTGAGCCGCTTGGAAGACAAACTACTCCAGAGGAAGGCAGAGGCGACGGCCGGACCCGAGGCCGAGGCGGCGTCTGCGGCCGAGTGGACCGGTGGGACTGAACGGACGACCGCCGGGGCGTGGGCGGCAGAAGCGGGCGAACCGGGCGCCGAGACATCGGCGGCCGACGGAGCGGAGACCGTCGGCGGTCACACGGGGGTGCCTCCCGAGGACCCACAGGCCGGAGTCTAGAGGTGTGACGTCATGACTACCGAGCCCCGCGATCTCACTTACCCGCAACTGCTTGCCCTGCTGGGAGGCGACGTCGATCAACGCCTGCTCCTGACAGCCGGTGAGTATTTCAGGGTGGAGACTCCCTTCGTCTATCCCGGTCGCCAGGACCCGATTGTGCTTCATATTGCTCCCGCGCCGGAAGCGGGCCGGCCGCCTATCAAGACGGTTCGTATCAGTGATGGCGGCGGCCTGATACGCTGTTTGGCCGACCAAGGAATAGATGTCGAGGTCGACATGGTGTTGAGCAAGACCGTCTTCCACGCCGTGAAGCAGGTAGAGGGCGCCGGTATTGCCGGGAGTGAAGTGTATATGGATTCGGCTCCCGAAAAAGCCGGGGCCACCGTATGGCGCTTCCTACAACTAGTGGCCGAAGTCATCGGACTGAGGCATGCAAAATACAAGGACGCGCTGCTGCAACTGGAGCGTCGGCGGAGTCACGATCCTGGGACGGGGAGGTGGCGCCCGACCTAGGGTCGGTCGTTACAACAGGTAGTCAGAGCCCAACCGGGGAGCCGTCCCCGGATCATGCGCCGTCGAATCCGCCGCCGCCGCAGCAGTTGCCTGGGCTCAGACGGTTCCCGGCTTGGGTGGTCTCCGGCTCGGACGGTCCCCGGCTCGGACGGTCAACCTACCGGCTCGATCCTCTCGGTCTGCGCCATTTGCACTAGGTCTAAGTCGGCAGAATCTGAGGCACGGGCGGCTATCTGTCCCAGCGCCTCCAGCAACTGGGCAAAGCCCTCTTCGAGTGCAAGCGCCAGATAGGTGGATTGAGGCCGGTCAAGGACGGCCGCCTGTTCGAAGCCGCACTCCGGGCACCAGAGGCGTACGTACCAAGTGGCCTCTCCTTCAGGGTGCCAGTCGGACGCCTGTACCAGGGGTGACGAGCAGATGCGGCAGAAGATATAAGGAGCAAAAGGGCGTGCGACATGGCTGTCCGTGCTTTCGTTCATAGACTTCCTATCGACCGAGAAGGCCACGGGGTTTAGAGAACACCGGACCTGAGACGCGCTCGCCTCGGCGGTCGGAGCACAGCTCACCTAAACCTTCCGTTTTTTCCTCAAAGGCCTGCCCCGATCGGGTGGCGGATGGCTGACTTTGAGTGCCGGAGGTTGACGCGGGACTATCTCTTGTGTACAGTACAACTCGTGAACTATAGTCGTTGACTAACGCGTTTCCTCCTCGACACTCGTGGAAGTGACCGTGGCAGACGTCTTCACGATATCCGCGCTCGAACGTGCGACGGGGATCTCCCGAAGCACGATCCATTTCTACATCCGCGAAGGACTCCTGCCCCAGCCGCAGAAGACCGCGGCCAGTCGCGCCCTGTACGGTGAAGATCATGTGCGTCTGCTGCGGAGGATTGGCGAGCTCAAGAAAGACGGGCTCTCGCTTGCCGATATCAGGGTTGCGCTGGGAGCGGAGCTTGTGAAGATCGAACAGGGCGGGGGAGATCTGGCTGCTCTGGAAAGCGAGCGTGTCCGGCGTGCCATCCTTCGTCTGGCCACGGAGGAGTTTTCCACCAAAGGGTACAAGCAGACGCACGTAGCCGACATCATCCGACAACTGGGAATCACTCCTCAAGCCTTCTACAGTCACTTCCCGAGCAAGAGCAGACTTCTTGCCGAGTCCTTTCAGACGTTCATCAAGTGGAACGTCGCCTTCATTGAGCCGAAACTGAAGGAGTCAAACGATCCCGGCGAGAGGCTTTTGTGGCGGGTGTTCGGCAATTTTCGCGCCAATGCTTTCGGGTCTGAGGTGCTGTCCCTAGTCCGATCGGAAGCGCCCGACGACGGTGATCTGGTGAGATTCGTCGAGAAGGCTTGGGGCGGTATCGTCCGTAGAGTGATGACGGATTTTGAAGAGGTACGGACGCCGGAGTCGGCTCCCCCGACGGTGTCTTTGGAACTACTTGTTTACAGTCTCATTGGCGCGCTGCACAATGCGGCTCTGAGGACTTCATGGGATGATACCTTCAGCCGTGACGATCTCCTCCGAGTGCACCTGTGGTTGTATCTGGCAGCGCTTGCCGCTTGGAGCGGAGAGATAGACATAGACTCGCGCATCGGTCGCTATGAAGGGCTGATACGAGAAATGGCCGCCCGCGAGCCGGTCAGTCCGCCGCCACTCGAGGACTGAGGAGGGGGCAGATCGTCGTGAGGACTGCGAAGACACTTGTGGGGACCACGGAGATGCATCAGTGATCAAGTGGATCCAACTTCTGGTGACCGGCATCACCATGGGGAGCATCTACTCGCTCATCGCTCTTGGTTATGTCACCATCTACAAGACTTCGCGGGTCGTGAACCTGGCCCAGGGAGCCTTTGTCATGTTCGGGGCTCTTTTCACGTTCACGTTCCTCAGTGAACTCGGGCTCCCTTACTGGCTTTCTGCCATCCTCGGCATTGTCGCGGTGGCGATTGTGGGCGTGATCATGTACGTCCTCGTCATCCGACCCCTCATCAAGGTCTCTCTTGTTTCGATCATCCTGGCCACCATCGCACTCAGCATTCTCTTCGAAAACTTGGCCCTCGTGCGTTACGGTGGCTACGGCAAGACGTTGCCCGCCTTCACCGGTGACCAGGCCATATTTGTCGGGGGCGTGGCTGTTTTCCGGCAGAGCCTTTGGGTCATCGGCCTCATGATCGCAGTGCTGGTCTGCCTGTATTTGCTCGCGAACTACACCCACATCGGCAAACGGATGACCGCTACCGCAAGCGATCCGGGCGCAGCCAGTCTTTCGGGGGTCAACACCGGCCGGATGATCATTCTGGCCTTTGTGATCTCAGCGGCCATCGGAGCCCTGGGGGGTATTGCGATCACCCCTATCAACCAGACCTCGTATCTCTCCGGCGGAATATATGCCCTAAGCGGCTTCGTGGCCGCTGTTCTAGGCGGGTGGGGCTCGAGCACCGGAGCGGTGGTGGGGGGCCTAGCCTTGGGTATCGTTCAATCGTTGGTGACAGGTTTTCTGCCCGCCGGCTATCAGGACGCCATCGCATACGCCGTACTGATCCTGGTCCTTTACTTTCGACCCAGTGGTCTGCTGGGAGTGCGCTCCGCTGAAGGAGAGAGCTGATGGCTTGGCTCCGGGCTTCCTCGTCTGTCACCAGCCGTTTGTCATGGCTCAGGAATAGGGCGTTTCTGCTGAAGGCTCTTCTGGTGTTGATTCTGATCGTTTGGCCGCTTCTGTACCAAAGCGGCTATGCGATGAGGATCATGACTACCGGCGGCTTATATACGATTCTCACGATCGCCGTGGTCATCATCCTGGGACAGGCCGGGCAGCTCTCCTTCGGCCACTCAGCCTTCTACGGTATCGGGGCCTATTCAGTCGCCCTTCTGACCATCAAGCTCTCTATGCCCACATTGGCGGCACTTGTCATAGGAGCCCTAGTCGCGGGTGTGATCGCCCTCATCGTGGGTAGGCCGGTCCTTAAGCTGCGGTACTTCTACCTAGCTCTGGCCACCATAGGTCTGGGTCAGATCTTTTTGGTCTTGGTGACCCAGTTGCGCTCGATAACTGGGGGACCCACCGGGCTGGCTCCCATCCCCCCCTTAAGCGTTGGCGGATTTGTGTTCAACACCAACCTTCGCCAGTACTATCTGGTGTGGTTCTTCGCGCTGGTTATCATTTTGTTTGTTGACCGCGCCCTCAAGTATCGGACGGGCCGGGCTCTGCGCGCCATAGCCACGAGCGAGATCGCCTCGTCAAGCCTAGGTGTGCGCACGGCGAACTGGAAGCTCCTGGCCTTCGTCGCCAGCGCTGTGCTCTGCGGACTGGCCGGGGGACTCTACGGGCTGGTGACTATGGCCGTCGATCCGCGGGGCTTCACCTTTGTGATGGCCATCCTCCCGATAGTGATGATGCTGCTTGGTGGAGGGTCGGTCTGGGGCTCCGTTATTGGGGCCGTCCTCATGACCTGGGTGATCACGGGATTCAGCGGAGCGGCTCAGTATAGAGGGGTGATCTACTCGCTCGTCATGATCGTGCTTCTCATCTTCCTCCCCGCCGGCCTGGCTCTACGGCCCGAGCAGCGCGCCCGTTTGAAGGCCTTTTTCCAACGCGAACGGTTGCGTGATTCTGCGGTGTGTCTCCCGGCGGCCGAGGAGGAGCAGCAGGCAGGCCAGTGCCAGACGTCAGTTGGGCTTCCGCTCTCGTTTTCCGCGGAGGCCGGTCGACCGGCAGGAACACCTGCAACGCTTGCTGAGCCCGCGTCCACGCCCGCCTCTGTCGACCGTCAACAACCGCGGGTCTCTCGTGAGGCCGGACCACCTTTGCTCGAGGTCGAAGACCTTTCGGTCCACTTCGGCGGACTCAAGGCGGTGGACAACGTCTCTCTGCAGGTGCCTGAAGGCGAGATCGTTGCCCTGATCGGCCCAAACGGCGCAGGCAAGACCACGCTTTTCAATGCCGTCAGTCGTCTGCAGAGGCTCACGGGAGGGAGTGTGCTCTTCGCCGGCAAGAACGTCGACCAGATGAGCGCGGCGAACACAGCTCGTCTGGGTATGGCCCGCACCTTCCAGAATCTGCGCATCTACGTCAACATGACGGTGCTGGAGAACGTACTGGTGGGTTGCCACTATCACGAACGGTCGGGGCTGTGGGCCGGAGGGCTTGGGCTCCCCCATCAGCGGAGAGAAGAGAAGGCTTCTCGCGAGCGCGCGATGCGGGCTTTGGCGGCGGTGGGACTCGAGAAGAGTGCTCATCTTCCTGCCGCCGGTCTGCCGTATGGGTCCCAGCGGCTGGTCGAGATCGCGCGGGCCCTGGCGTCTGAGCCACGGCTGCTCCTCTTGGACGAGCCCGCAGCAGGCATGAATGATGCAGAGCGCGCCCACTTGATCCAACAGATCCGCAATATTAACGCTGGAGGGGTCACGGTGCTCCTGGTCGAGCACGACATCGAGTTGGTCATGGGCATATCCGAACGGGTCTACGTCCTCGACTACGGTCGCCTCATCGCTGAAGGCCGGCCCGAAGCAGTGCAAAAAGATCCGGCGGTGATTGAAGCCTATCTTGGAGTGAAGCGCGAACGGGGCACCGACCTTTGCCGGACTCGCGATCTTGGTTCGACTGAATGCCCTGAGGCCGAGGATCTGCTGGCCGTCGAGAACTTGAGTACCTCTTATGGCGTTATCCAGGCCCTGCGCGGGGTCTCTTTCACCGTTCCCAGAGGGGAGGTGGTGGCGGTCCTGGGTGCCAACGGCGCCGGCAAGAGCACGCTTCTTCACACCATCTCGGGCCTTCTTCGTCCAAAGGAGGGCTCGATCGTCTATCAGGGGATAGACATCACGAGGTTGGCTCCGGAGAAGATCACTGCACGTGGAGTGTGCCAGGTTCCCGAAGGACGGCGTCTGTTCAGAGAGCTCTCCGTGGAAGACAACCTCGTGGTGGGAAGTTCCGGCCGGAAAGACCGGCGGGTCACCCTCAAAGATGATGTCGCGTACGTCTACGAACTCTTCCCCATCCTGGGAGAGCGGCGGAAGCAGCCCGCCGGGACTCTATCGGGGGGCGAGCAGCAGATGCTGGCCATTGGCCGGGCGCTCATCGGTAAGCCGGAATTGCTGCTTCTGGACGAACCCTCCATGGGACTCGCGCCCCTAGTGGTCGAACGCATCTTTGAAGCGTTGGCCAAGCTCAATGGAGAGGGCCTCACCATGCTCATGGTGGAACAGAGCGCGGAGATGGCCCTTTCTCTGGCCCACCGGGGGATCATTCTGCAAAACGGTTCAGTTGCCGTTTCGGGCCTCGCCGAGGCGCTTAGATCGGATGAACGCGTGCATGCCAGCTACTTGGGTTCATCCCGCAGCTAGAGCACGCTTTCATGTAGGCAGGGAAGGAAAAAGAGAAAGAACGTTGCGTCCAGAAAGGAAGCATAGGAGGAAACACATGAAGAAGCGGTATTTGATCATCGGGCTGCTTGTTCTGGCGTTGGCCGTCGCCTCGCTGGTGGCGGCCTGCGGCGGCGACAAGGAGACCACCACCACAGCGGCCCCGGTTACCACGGAGGCTCCGACTACTACGACCCCAGGCCCCGAGACTACGGAGGCTCCGACTACCACAGAGGCCTCAAGCCCCGAGACGACGGTTCCCGGCCCTGCCACGGGCGAACCTATCAAGATCGGCCTCTCCACCAGCCTCACCGGCTCCAGCGCGGCCCCGGGCAAATCGGTCAGCATGGGCGCCGCCGCCCAAGTGGAGTTCGTCAACGCGAACGGCGGCATCAACGGTCGTCCGCTTGAGATCGTTGAGTATGATGACGCCTCCGAAGTGCCGAACGCCATCACCAACGTCAACAAGATGATCCAGGAAGACAAGGTCTTCATGACCATCGGCCCGTTTGCCCAGTACATGCAGGAGCCGGCCCGGCAGATCGCCGAACAAACCCAGACTCCCATGGTCGGGAGCGGCCCGGCCACGCTGGAACAGCTCAAAGGTACCCAGTATCAGTGGAGCGGCATGATCTCTGCAGGACCGCCCACCCAGGCCGACGCTCTCATTAAGGTCATCAAGGAGAACGGCTGGAAGAACATCCTCGGGATCGGCGACATTCTTGCCATCCATCAGGAAGCGATGGCCCTGCTCGTCGAAGCGGGTCCCGCGAACGGCTTCACCTTCACTCACATGAAGGATACGTTTGGGTTCGATCAGACCGACTTCCAGCCCATCCTCAACCGGATGATGGATGAGATCAACAAGATCAAGCCCGACGCCATCTTGGCCTACGCAAACTTCGGCGGCGCCGGTCCCATCTACAAGGGCCTGCGTGCTCTGGGTGTGACCGTGCCCATCTTAGGCAGCCCGGCCACCGCCCACCCGGCCCTCTTCGGCATCGTAGGCCCGGATGCTGTGGAAGGTCTACTGGTGCTCGACTCCGGCGGCATCATCAACCCGCCGGCGCTCCCTGACGACTACCCGCTCAAGGCCCTTCAGCTCGACTTCTTCGAGCGCTACCAGGCCAAGTACAACCAGCCTGCAGACTTCTTCGCAGCTCTCGGATGCGACCTCGTCATCGTAGCCACTGAGGCTTTGAAGCAGGCCGGTGGAGCGGACGATAAGGCCAAAGTGGCCCAAGCCCTCATCAACCTCAAAGACGTGCCTGCCTTGGAAGGCATCGTGTCCTTCACGCCTGAGGCCACCTCTATGGGTATTCAGGGTCAGATGGTTCTGTTTGAAGTGACGGGCGCCCAGTTCAAGTTCATTAAGGTCGTCAACTAACCCCAGTCTCACATGTTTGCCCCGTTCTCGGGCGCAAACGACATCCGATGAAGGCCGGGGCCGGCGGCGATGCCGCCGGCCCCGTCGACAACGGGGTACATAGGAGAGGAGCATGGATAGGCAACGCCCCTGGGCCGAGCTGGATGTTGACGAAAAACTAGAGACGCGGTTTCAGATCTTCAATAACCCGAACCTGCCGTTCGTTAGCCCTGAGGCTGAGGCCGGCTACAAGGCGCGGGCGGCCAGGCTGACAGACGCCTTTCTTCTCCGCAAGACACCCGACCGGGTGCCCGTGACCACGCTCAATCAGTTCTATCCTGCTAATCACGTCGGATTCACTCCGTACGACGTCATGTACGATCAGGAGAAGGCCGCAGAAGCTTGGCTGGGCTATGCGCAGTCTATGGAGCCCGACGCCATGGTGGGACCGGCCATAGCCGCTGCCGGCGCCGGCCCGATCCTTGACGCTCTCGACTTCAAACTCTTCAGTTGGCCCGGCCGGGGAGTGCCGAAGGAGGCCAGCTTCCAATATATCGAGAAAGAGTGGATGCTCCCTGAGGAGTACGACGAGCTCATCGACGACCCTACCGACTTCCTGCTGCGTACGTATATCCCGCGCACCAACGGCGCCTTGACCGGTCTGGCCAAGCTGGATGCCCCGTTCGGGATGGTGCAGCTCTGCGGGGCCGATTTCTGGGTGGCAGGCTGGGGGGATCCAGAGTTACAAAGGGCGGTCTCGAAGTTGATGGAGATGGGGACCCAGGCGGCGGCTTGGGCTAAGGCCACCATCGGCGTGGATATGCGCCTGATGGCCGAAGGCTTTCCTATGCATCCGGGCCTTGTGACTTGGGCACCCTTCGATTTCTTGGGCGACACCCTGCGTGGCACACGGGGCATAGTGACCGACCTCTATCGCTATCCCGAGAAGGTGCTCGAGGCCTGTAGGCGTCTGGTCCCGGTGTTGCTCAAACATGTGACTCGCAAGGCGGCTCCGTACGTCCCGCCTACCGTCTTCGTTCCCCTGCACAAGGGAGCAGACGGTTTCATGAACGACGAACAGTTCCGCACCTTCTACTGGCCGACGTTGCGCGAGATCTGTCTGGGCCTCATCGAGGATGGTCTGGTACCCTACCTGTTTGCCGAAGGGGCCTACGATTCACGGTTGGAGATCATTCGCGATCTGCCGCCCGGCCGCACAGTGTGGCACTTCGACCAGACCGATATGCCTCGGGCCAAAGAAGCGTTGGAAGGCATAGCCTGTATTGCCGGCAACGTGCCACTCTCGTTACTACAACTTGGGACTCCAGATCAGGCGACCGAGTACTGCCGAACGCTTATTGGGCAGGTCAAGGGTGAGGGCGGCTTCGTTCTCGATGTGGGGGCAGGAGCGGATGAGGCAAAAGAGGAGAATTTCGCCGCCATGGTGCGGGCGGCCAAAGAGTACGGCGTCTACTAACGAGTGATACCGAGGAGTGACGATGAAGGGATTCACACCGCGAGCAGAAGCGCTTGCGAAGAACATAGAGCAGATCGGCTACCACGACCTCCAGGGCAGGCCGTGGTTCCAGATGGCCATGCAGGAGGTGGACGGCCGCTATTATCTTTACGGAGCCCACTTCAAGCACCCGGGCTGGGCCATCGTCGATGTGACCGATCCCACCAGGCCGGATTATCTTAAGTTCATCCCCGGGCCGGATCTCCCCGGTCAAGGGACGCCGAAGATCCAAGTGGCCGACGGCCTCATGGTCACCGCGTTGGGAGGGACGCTTCCCCGTCTGCACGGCACGGAGTGGGGAGACGCCTTTGAGCAGGGGGTGATCATCTGGGACGTCGCCGACCCGGTGAACCCCAAGAAGCTCTCACAGTGGAACAGCACAGGGATGGGCGGGGTGCACCGTTTCTATTACGGCGGCGGACGTTACGTTCACCTTTCGTCGACGTGCAAGGGCTTCCGTAACTACATCTACATCATCCTCGACATCATCGACCCCGCCAATCCGGTGGAGGTGGGGCGCTGGTGGTGGCCCGACCAGTGGGAAGCCGGGTACATCGAAGAGAAACACGGCCCCGACTATGACCCTGAGATGGCAATGCTGAACAGCGCCGTCATGCACGGCCCTGCTTATCCCAAGGGCGACTTGGCCTACGTTAGCTATATGGGGGCCGGCATGGTCATTCTTGATATCTCCGACATCACTCTGCCGAGACTGGTGGGCCAACTCAGGCATCACCCGCCCTTCGCCGGCAAGCTGGCCGGGGCCCGTTGCCACACGGTGTTGCCACTCTCTCATCGTGACTACGCCGTCATGACCAGCGAGGGCGAGCGCTATCCTGTCTTCGATGAAGAGATCACCAGACGCTCTGGCGCCCAGCCCCTCAACTTTTTGGGCATGGTCGACATCTCCGATCCCACCGACCCCACGCTGATATCAGTCTTTCCTTATCCGGAGATCCCGCAGGGGTGGCCCTATAAGAACTTCAATGACATCCCAGGTGTAGGCGTGGGGCCTTTCGGGCCGCATAACATCCACGAACCACACGATCACCCGGCCTTGGAGGATCGCAACGACCGCATCTACTGCTGCTACTTCCACGCGGGACTTAGGATCTACGATATCAATGATCCGTTCGTGCCCCGGGAGATCGCCCACTTCATCCCGCCCGATCCACCTGAGTGGCTGTTCACCGACCGGGCCGGCAACAACATCTTCCCAGGACCCCGTATCGCCACCACTGAGGATGTGCTGGTGGACAATCGGGGCAACATCTTCATCGATACATTCCACGACGGGCTGTATGTGTTGCGCTGTACGGTCTGACCATCGCCACCGGCGGATGTCGGCGACCGCAACCGACCGTCTCGAAATGACAAAGGACAACCAAGGAGAGACCTCATGAGTGTAAAAATCCTCGCCATATCCGGCGGGAGCAAGAACGGCACCAACGACCAGATGGCTAAAGAGGCTTTGATGGGTGCCCAAGAGATGGGTGCCGAGATCGAGTTCATCCACATGCTCGACCTCAACCTCGTGCCCTGCAACGGATGCATATCGTGCGTGACCGGCAGAGACGGCGTCTTCGCGGGAGGCTCTGCTCGATGCATCCGTAAGGACGATTTGCGCTGGCTCGAGGACAAGATCTACGACGCCGATGGAGTGATCTTTGTCATGCCCATCTTCGAGAAGGGACTACCCGGCTTTTTCCGGGCCTTCCAAGACCGCTTCGCCGGCCCCAGCCACGACATCGGCATGCTCACTATCGCCAAGAAGATCTGGGAGGAGAAGGGCTCCCCTGCCGGCGGTGGTCCCGATCCGCGCGCTTTCAAAAAACGTTTCGCTACCTTCATCGGCATTGGTGGCAGCGACTGGGCCTGCCGCATGTCGGCCGACTTCGGCCTGTTCGCCATGGTCCAGCAGTGGCAGGTGGTAGACGACTTGGTCTTCACCTGGGCCAAGTCGCTCACTATGGAGGACGATCGGGTGGCGCTTATTCGTGAGGCCGGCCGCAACATCGCCAAAGCGGCCATGGATCCCGCCAGCTACAAGTATCTCGGCGATCCCGGTATCTGCGCCAACTGCCACTCGCGTCTGATGTACCTGACCGACGACGCCACAACGGTCGAATGCAGCGTGTGCGGCATCAAGGGCGAGTTGGTGATCGAGGACGGAAAGATCAAGTTCGCGTATCCACCGGAGCAACTGGAGCACGCCCACAACACTCTTGCGGGCAAGATCAAGCACGTCGAAGACATAGGCAGGAACGAAGGAGCATTTGCCGAGGCCAAGAAGACCGACGAGTACAAACGGCGGGCCGAAGCCTACAAGGCCTTCATTCAGCCCAGCAGGCCGGATAAGTAAACGCGGGGCGTCGCCCAGTCATCGGAAAGGAGTCCTTTCGTGGCCTACTTCCCCCCGTTTCAACCGATGCGGAGTTTCATCCTGCAGAACTTCCGCTCCGACAATGACCGGCCCAAGATCTGGCGTTGGCTCTATAAGCAACACGTACCTGAGAGTATCTCCCAGTTCATGCCGTACTGCACCAAGTACTGCACCTACCACGCCCTGCCTTTGCCGGAGGGTGCTCTCGATTTCGGTACTTACAACGGCATGATGACGGAGCACTATTGGCTCTTCAATATCTTTCAGGCTAAAGGGAGCGCCCACTCGAGCGGTCTGGCTTTCGGAGAAGAGTACCCCGACGACTTCATGGAGATGACCTGCCAGCCTCCGAGCAAGGTACTTCGGCAATCGGGCTGGCAGGGTAGTCGCGACGGCTACCATCCGGTAGTCTTCTCGTTCGCCCCAGTCTTTTGGGAGGACGACTTCAAGGGCGCCGGTCGCCTGACCGATGCCGGCCCCAATGTCCGGTGGCTTTTTCTGTTCAAATACCCGGACGGGATATCCATTGACGAGGGTGACACTTGGTTCAGAGAGGTTTTTGCCCCCGAGGTGTGTGCTAACCCAGAAGTGAACCGCTTCATCTCCAGCCGCCAATTGGATGACCCCCGTATCAACCCCTTTCAGCGGATTTGCGAGATCTGGTTCGACGACTCAGAGGGGTGGAGACAGGCCTTCGTAGAGAAGGCGGGGCGATACACCAAGCCCGCTTGGGCAACATGGGACACGTTGCCCTTCTTCGAACCGTTCAGGGATTTCGTGGGCGTGCTCATCCTTGATCGTCCCGAGTCCGATCACCTCCAACAGTGGAGGGGGTATATCACTACTCGGTGAGGTTAGG
>JAXGNF010000032.1:23340-25179 GCA_040768135.1 Thermoleophilia bacterium
GGGGTTTATAACATCAGGGGGTGGTGTGGGGGTTGGTTGGCCCCCCCCCATCTGGGGCGGCGCCTCCAGGCTACGCACAGAGCCGCGAGGGGTGGCTCCGGAGCGGCTCTGTTTATAGGCCCGGGGCTCTGAGGCCGACCACAGCCGCTTCTTTCATTGCCATAACGGTGTCGCTGCCCGTGAGTAGGGCGGTCGTCTTGATCTTGCTGATGTGGCCCGGAGCGACCACGGCAAGATCCAAGGCGAGCGCGGCTGTGTTGTTGGGTAACTCCGCGATACAAACGACATCGTATTCCCCGAGACAGAAGTAGAAGTCCAGTAGTCGGCCGCCCAACTGCTCTATCAGCGGTCGAACGACCTCCGAACGGTCCTCTGGATGCTGTACCAACGCCGCGGTGGCCTCTTTCGTGTACGACGCCTGGATCATGTACCGGCTCATGCCTCCTCCTTCCCACGTCGGCGAACACGAGATAGAACCGTTTGTTTAGTTATACCCATGTGGGCGCATTCCAGAGACGCTCGCTCCCCTGCGCATGGACGGCGGCCTCTTGACCGGCGGTCTTCGAAGTGATGCCCGCGGGATTCAGCACAAACATCACACTCACGTCGTCGCTGTGATTCTGCGTCAATCCGGGCGACCAGGGGCGTCGCGGCCTATGGGCCTCTTGCTCAAGGACCCCTGGGTGTTGTCAAAATACGGGTTGACGTGTTGTGTGTCGGATCGGCCTCTCGGGGGGTCCTTTTCGAGGGCCTGTCGGACCGCAGCGGTTACGGATTCGTCGGTGACCCCCAGCAGACGGGCCAGGGCCACAAAGGCAGCCGCTTGAGATGCTAGGGACCTCTGTTGCTCGTTGGGTGGGAGTGGGGTCTTGGGCGTCGATGCGCAGGGCGACGGTCATCAGGCGCTCACCGCTCCGCGCCTACTCCGCCGCCGGGCAGCGACACGGCACCGGTCCCGCCGGTGGGTACCGATGCGGTACCGGTTCCCCCGGTGGGTACCAAGATGAGGATCAGGCACCAGACCGCCACCGCGACCAACACGAGAAGGGCCGCCAATACGCCGATGGTCAATTTCCGGGGGAGGTAGTCTACTATTCGACGGCTCTCCACTCCAGCGACCCCGGGGTACGGGCCCCGCCGTAGGCCATCTGCCGTCCGCCCATGACCACCATCACCAACAATGCTCCAGCAACGGCTGGAGCCAGGAAGAGGCCGCAGTAGTAGTCGCCCAGTACGAGGGCCACCAGCACGAAGGGGGGTACGGCGACGATCAGGCCGACATAGCGGGCCCACATGGTCAGCCGACGCAGCTGAACCGGACCGGGGTAGCAGGTCTTGTCGAACACGATGGTCTTGCTTCGACGTACGGCCCAAGTTATCACGGCAGCGGCCACAAGCAGGGCGGCCAGAGCCCCGAGAGGGGCACCATTGGATTTGTTGGCATTGAGGGCGATATTCTCGCCGTTGACCACGTAACCGGTGACGGTTGTTTCCCGGGTTGTTTCTTGTGCCTGAGGGGCAACGATGGCCTCGTCGGCCACGTCCCCGCCCCAGGCGACTGACTCCGGGCACCCGCACGGTGCTGGATGAGCCTGCTAGGCCGTATTGCCGCCGGGGTATGAACGAGTCCGAGCATTGCAGTCGGTCGTCGGTTAGTCTGCGAACCGCCCGCGAGGCTACTGTTCGAACTCTCGTGAGCCAGGGGGATCGGGGCCGCTGGAATCGGGCCTGCCCGGCCGGGCCCCAGTGGTTGTGCTCTGCCACCAGACTCCGGGGCTCACTCTCCTTTCCAGATCACCTTGCCGGTCCTGTCGATGTAGGTGGTCGAAAAGGAACCGT
>JAXGNF010000033.1:0-1474 GCA_040768135.1 Thermoleophilia bacterium
TGCGCTTGACTTCATCGGCTACCAGTTGGGCCGCCTCATCCCAAGAGATGCGTTCGTACTTACTCTTGCCCCGGTTCTGCGGGTTACGCTCGCCCTTGGGGTCCCAGTCGATTCGCTTCAAGGGATACTTGACCCGGTTGGGGGAATAGGCGCGCTTCTTGTAGGCAAGGCTCCAGGGGGCCGGTACCGACTTGTAGTACGGCTCGAGGGTCTTGCCGTCCTTCGTGATCTTCCATGGGTTAAACGTCTTGGGATCATACTTCTCATCCCAATGTAGCGGACGGATACGGATGATCCTGCCATCCTTGACATCCACGTTACAGGGACAGGCGCCGAAGATACCTCCGCTGAGACCCAGCGCCTTGATAACCGTCTTGTCCGCACCAGTACTCTTGGCTGCCATCCAGTTACCCCTTCTATTCGCTTGGCCGACCGACATTAACGATACAGATCAAGGACTACATCATAATGCGCTCGTAGACTAAATCCAGGCTTCTCGCAGAACTTTGCATTTTGGCCGTCAACTATTCCTCGCTCGCATAGGAGCGAACCTCCACAAGACCATGCTCGGCGTCAGCTGCCGTGGTTGGATTCAATCCTGGATAGGGTGCGCTTGAAGGATCTCGGAGGCTACCGCCATGAAAGGCTCGGCCTCCGACGCATCCCCCGGCAAGGCGAGCATCGACCCGTCGTCGAAATAGAGCTCGACCTGAGGCTTACTGCGACGTATGAAGAGAAAGTAGTAGACTCCGGCCGCCATGCTGCTGAGAAGGGCGAAGATCCCAAACGCCGTCAGTCCCCGCTTCGTATTGCTCTTCATCTAGACCTCCTCCGCACCCTGCGAGTCCTCGGTACCGGTGGTCAGAGCCTCACGCGCGTCCCGCATACACGTACGGAGATCGTAAAGAACAAGCCCCACTCGGCTACCCTTCTTACCGGTCGCCATAATGCTCATGCCATCGGCCACACTCTCCCGGGCCAAGAAGACATACCCTGTAGAGGTCTCAACCACCAGTTGGGTCAGCGCCTGTGAACCCATTTCTTCGGCTCGGAGCCGCCCCAGCCGCAGAAGTTCCTCCGCCTGAGCGACCGCAGCCGGCTGTGCCTCTTCAGGGATGTTGGAGGCAAGGACTCCGTCTGGTGAGAACAAGACGGCCTTGTCGATATCGGTGGAAACGTCGAGCATCTCCTTGAACGCGCTCTGCACCTCTTCCATCATCAGCGCCTCCTCTCCTGGCGTCGACATCCGCGCGGGCAGATAAGCAAGACGAAGTTTACCACCAGCCTAGCGGCGCTCCCTCGGTGATCAGTTCTTCAATGGGTCATCAGGACCCTAATATGAACACGGGGCCATCGAGACGCACGGCTCCAATGGAGCTAATACGCCGCGATGGCCCCGAGACGTGGGGGGGGCGGGGGGGGGCCCCCACCCCCCCGCCGGCCCACCACAAAAACACCACCCCCCCCCCCCCCC
>JAXGNF010000033.1:1484-23962 GCA_040768135.1 Thermoleophilia bacterium
TACGACTCCTACATCATGCCGCCCATGCCGCCCATGCCGCCCGGCATGGCAGCGCCGGCGCCCTTCTCCTCGGGCTTGTCGGCGACGATCACCTCAGTGGTAAGGATGTTCTTGGCTATGGAAGCCGCGTTCTGGAGCGCAGAACGAGTCACCATGGCCGGGTCGATGATGCCCGACTTGACCATGTCCTCGTACTCGCCGGTAGCGATGTTAAGACCCACGCCTTTCTCGCGTGACTTCACTTCGTTGCTGACGACTGAGCCTTCCAACCCGGCGTTGTCGGCCAACTGCCGGAGGGGTTCTTCCAGCGCGCGAGCCACAATACGCACACCGGTGAGTTCGTCATCTTCGGCCTGGATGGCGCTTACCGCGGGCACAAGCAGCAACTGCGCTACGCCGCCGCCCGGCACGATGCCCTCTTCAAGAGCGGCACGGGTGGCGCTTAGAGCATCCTCGACCCGATGCTTCTTTTCCTTGATCTCGGTCTCGGTGGCAGCTCCGACCTTGATAACCGCGACACCGCCGGCCAGCTTGGCCAAGCGCTCCTGCAGCTTCTCGCGATCGAAGTCGGAGTCGGTAGTCTCGATCTCGGCCTTCAGTTGATTGATGCGAGCTTTGATCTGCTCCAATTCGCCCGCGCCATCGACGATGGTCGTATTGTCCTTGTCGACAACAACCTTGCGGGCCCGTCCCAGCTGCGAGATCTGCGTGTTTTCGAGTTTCAGCCCCATCTCGTCGCTGATGACTTCACCGCCCGTAAGGATGGCGATATCTTCGAGCATCCGCTTGCGGCGGTCGCCAAAGCCGGGAGCCTTCACGGCAATGCCGGTGAACGTGCCGCGCAGCTTGTTAACGATAAGGGTCGCCAAGGCTTCGCCTTCGACATCCTCAGCAATGATGAGTAGGCCTTTGCCGGACTGAATGACCTTCTCCAATATGGGAAGGAGATCCTGGACGGAACCGACCTTACGGTTGGCCATCAGAATGTACGGATCTTCCAGAACGGCTTCCATCCGCTCAGCGTCGGTCACAAAGTAAGGCGAGATGTAACCCTTGTCGAACTGCATGCCTTCAGTGAACTCCAGGTCCATACCGAAGGTCTGCGATTCCTCAACGTTGACCACACCGTCCTTGCCCACCTTCTCGATGGCGTCGGCAATGACGTCGCCAATCTCACGGTCGTCTGACGAGATGGTGGCCACCCGGGCGATGTCCTCCTTGCCCGAGATCTCCTGCGACATCTTTTTGATTTCTTCGACCGCAACGTTGACTGCAGCCTCGATGCCGCGTTTCAGAGCCATGGGGTTCGCGCCGGCAGCTACGTTCTTCAGGCCCTCACGCACGATGGCCTGCGCGAGTAGGGTGGCGGTGGTGGTGCCGTCGCCGGCGATGTCGTTAGTCTTGGTCGCCACTTCGCGTACGAGCTGTGCACCCTGATTTTCGAACACATCCTCAATCTCGATCTCACGGGCGATGGTGACACCGTCGTTCGTGATGGTCGGACTGCCGAACTTCTTATCGAGCACTACGTAGCGGCCCTTAGGCCCCATGGTGATCTTAACGGCGTCGGCAAGAGTGTTCACGCCCCGCTCAAGCGCGCGGCGGGCTTCTTCACCATACAAGAGCTGTTTTGCCATAGATCAAATCTCCTTGGTTATCGACAGAGATGCTTGGTTATCAGTATCGGTTATCAATAGAGCTACTCAAAGTACTGAAACGCTCGCCAATCGGCAGAGGATCAACCGTGAGGAAGAATGCCGATGAGGTCGGAAGCCCGGAGCACCAAGTATTCCTCTCCATCGAGCTTCAGTTCTGTACCGGCATACTTGGCGAACACCACGATGTCGCCCTCGGTCACCGGCATGGGGATCAGTTTGCCGTTGTCATCGTACTTCCCGGCGCCAGCCGCGATGACTTTGCCTTTGGTCGGCTTCTCTTTCGCGGTATCGGGAAGAACGATGCCGCTCTGGGTCTTTTCTTCCTGCTCCACGAGTTTGACGACGACCCTGTCTTCGAGTGGCACTAGTTTCATGCACAACCCTCCTATCTTCTGACACGACTGCTGTCCTGGCGACCACTCCCGCCAAGAGAAAGACCTACTTCGTACGATTGGCACTCTAACCCACCGAGTGCCAATCGTCATCTATGTTATGCGCAGACTCAGGATTTGTCAAACCTAGAGACTGAGCATTCGTGGGTCAGGTAGCTCAAGAAAGCTCGCTCTAGAGAGTGGGCAGCCACTGCCCCAGTGGCAGAGAAGCCGAGGCGTCCACGTCGAGGTAGCGCGGGTAGGGCAGGCGCGGACCGCCCAGCGCAGCCGCCCCGATCATGGCGGCGTTGTCGGTGCAGTAGGAAAAAGGCGGGATGATCACCCGCAGGCCGGCAGCAGCCCCTCTCTCCACGAGACGTTTTCGCAACAAAGAGTTCGCCGCCACCCCGCCGGCTACGGCAAGTGTTCGAACTTTCTCATGTACAGCGGTCGTTACGGACTTCATCACTAAGGCCTCGACAATCGCCTCACGGTAGGAGGCCGCCACGTCTGCTGATCGGGCCTCACGTTCCTTTGGGCTCATATCGCGAAGAAGGTAGTACAAAGCCGTCTTGACTCCCGAAAAGGAGAAATCGGGTTTTGGGGAGCGCTTCAGGCCTACCGGGAAGGAGAACGCGCCGGGGTCGCCCTGTTCGGCGAGTTCATCTAACTCCTTGCCTCCCGGATAACCCAGACGTAGTAACCTGGCCCCTTTGTCGAAAGCTTCGCCTGCTGCGTCGTCCAAGGTCTGGCCAAGGAGGTGAAAAGTCGAACGGTCATCTACTCTGACGAGGATAGTATGCCCCCCAGACGCTACCAAGGTGACCATGGGAAACTGGGCTTTAGGATCAGCAAGCCATGCTGCCGCTAGATGGCCGTGAATGTGATTGACAGGACAGAACGGCAGACGCCTACTCCAGGCGATCGCTTTGGCCGTCTGCACACCCACCAACAAAGCCCCGATCAGACCAGGACCTACGGTGGCTGCTACCGCGGATAAATCTTCGACCCCACACCCTGCCTCAAGGAGTGCTTGGCTCACTACCGCGGTCATCCTCTCCACATGGGCGCGACTGGCCACTTCTGGGACCACGCCGCCATATCTCTCGTGGATGGCATCCTGCGAGTGCGTTACCGCCGACAACACCCGGCCTTGCGGACTGAGAACCGCCACGGCGGTATCGTCGCATGACGACTCCACGGCAAGTAGAGGGCCGGAGAGATCCAACAGGGGCGAGTGGCTCGAGTGTCTACCGGCAGGCTGGCGGGCCATCACTAGAGCGTCTCCATCAATCCCACCGTAGTAACCGCGGCGGAGTCCGACTGCAGCAAAACCTCGCGACTCGTACAAAGCCAACGCTCCGACGTTACGCGGACGAACCTCAAGCACGACCTCAGCTCCGGACTCCTGCGCCGCTTCGACAAACCCGTCCAACAGCCTCCCGCCAATCCCCCGTCGACGTCTAGCTGGTTCCACCGCGAGGTCTACAACATGCCAGGTATCAGGGTATCGACGCCCAAACAGAAACCCGGCCACCCGGCCATCAGAGTCGACCGCGACCTCACACCAGCCGAGGTCCTGCTCGAGTTCTTGCCGCAACATATCGTGCGTCCACGAGGTTGGAAACGATGCCGACTGAATCGCAACCACCGCGGGTAGGTCGTCTACCGTCATCCTTCTGACTGCGATCATGCTCGCGATCCGACCTCCCCGTCAGGTGCATCAGGTTCTTGAGTCTCACCGGCAAATGGGTCACGCATCTTGAGTATGTGGATGTCGGCGTCGGGAGCACGGACGTATATAGGTTTGACTGCTTCAGGCGTACCTACACCGCCGAGCCGTGTCCCCCGGCTGCCACTCTTCTCCAAAGGTCCGTCCGCCTCTTGGCCCAAGGCACGCAGTAGCCAAGGGCTTAAACGGTTGCCCCGTAGGTACTCACCGGGCGGTTCTTCCAGGTAGTTTTGGCCGAGGATGAGGGTCTCAGCCTCGACCTTAGTATCAACGACCGTGGCTTCGGCAGGAAGATTGCAAGACAAGACATGTTCAGTGCCTACGACGAGGACTTCTCCGTCGAGGCGCTGTTCGCCCAAATCGCTAATAACATTCCCCAAGCGGTCCCTGTCACACACGCTGTAGGGGACCGAGCGGACATACCGAGGCCTGGAAGCCTTTGGAAGGTGAAGATCGTCGGGCGGCCGAAGGACGGGCGACTCTCGAACTGCGTGATACACACCGTAGAACAATTGCCTCCGACGAGCATCGATAACCGGCAGGATCACGCTCGGCCCTGCGCCTTCGGGGGCCGCCGAGTCTGGTCCGCCGTCGTGGGCGCCCCGTACCACCGCTCCGGCTGCAAGGGCTGCTAACGTGCTTACCCCGAGGACCGGGATATCAAGAGCAAGGCTGAGGGCACGCGCGGTAGCTACAGCAATCCTCACCCCGGTGAAAGTACCGGGGCCGATTCCGACCACGATGGCTCCCAAGCACGCGGGGTCCCCACCCATCTCCCCCACCATCTCATCTACCAGTCGCAGCAGCACCTTGGCCTGGCTGGGGCCGTCTCCCTCGCTGCGCCGGGTAAGGACCTCCCATTGACAGTGGTGGCGAGAAGAGAGTGGGGATGTCGGAGACGGCCGCAGCAGCGCTGCGCTGCACACCGGGGTGGATCCGTCTAGTGTCAGCAACAGACGCTCAGACATCAGATCCGATCGTCTCCCACCGTGCGGCCACCGCTGTGCTGTTGGCATCTATCTCTACGACTCGCGTGTGAAGCGTCTCATGTTCGATGCGTACGGTCCAGGTCGGCTCTCCCAGGCGACCGAGGCCGGCCTCCGGCCACTCCACCAAAGTCACAGCATCGCCCCCGACGTACTCCTCCAACGCCAAAGCGTCGTCGTCACCTATCTCATCCAGCCGATACAGATCGAGATGTTGTACCGTTATTCGCCCTCTGTAGACGTTGGCTATGGTGAACGACGGGCTGCGTACCTGATCGCTTACCGCAAGCGCCTCGGCCACGCTGCGCACGAATGTGGTCTTGCCGGCTCCTAATGGACCATAGAGAAAGACCAGATCACCCGGAGAGAGTGCTAGGGCAAGCTTCCGCCCCAGTCTCTCCAACCCACCCAGCCCGACCCCCTGCAGGCGCAAGACGCGATGGCCGCCCTCTACCACAGAGGCAACTGCTCCGCCTGTGGGGTTGCCGTCTCGGGCTGCACGGAGGCCTCGTTGGAAGTCACGGCCTCTGTAGTGCTTGTAACCATCTGCACGGCACCGGATCCTCCTGCTTCTACCGTTCCCGAATCCGCGCTCTGTGAGTCAGCCATCTCCGAGCATCCGTCATGCGAGCCTGTCTGCTGGGTGACTGCCGGAGTGCTCAATGCCTCCAGGCCGCGATCGAGCAGTCTACGGAGTCGGACGAAGTCCTCCTCCAATATCTGACGGTTCGCGGGAGTGTAAAGGGCGGCGGCCGGATGGAAGATCGGGAATATGACCGTCTGGACACCTCCCACTTCTCGAGTTTTGGCCTTGCCGTGTATGACGCTCATGCTCAACTCGGTTTCGGCCAGCAGTCTGGTGGCAAAACGGCCTAGAGTGCAAATCACTCGAGGCTTGATGATGGCTATCTGTCTCATGAGATGAGGAGTACAGGCTGCAATCTCATAGGGTGTCGGATCACGGTTCTCGGGCGGTCGGCATTTGACCACGTTCGCGATATATACGTCGTCTCGTGTCAGGCCGATACCGGCAAGGAGCTCGGTCAACAGTTTGCCCGCCTGTCCCACAAAGGGCTCCCCCTGCCGGTCCTCGTGGAATCCCGGTCCCTCACCAACGAACAGCAGTTCCGCCTGAGGGTTGCCCGCACCGAAAACTACCTGGGTACGCCCCGGTGAAAGGCCGCATCCGGTGCAACCGCTCAATTCACCCTGCAGCGCCCTGAGGGCTTCTGCCGCCTCATGATGCTGATTTGTTGCCCTGTCATCTTTCACGGCTGACAGAGTACCAGATGCCCGCCCGCTCATCGTCACCAGGACTACCTGCCCGTTGTCTCCGAGGAAGACGGCTGTTATGCTACCGGCGCGCGGGCATATTGTGTGACTCAGCCCAAGCGGACCGGCTACCCGTCAAGGAGCGAGATCTGCAAGGAGCGTCACGCATCACCGCCGATGCGACGGAACCACCGAGCCAAGTCTGGTATCTGTGTACAGAACTGGAACAGGCGGGTATTTCATCGAAACCACAACCACAATCTTACGTTTCGCCATCATCGGCGCGGGGCGTCTGGGGGCAGGGCTCGCCCTTGCGCTACGCTCCAAAGGCGCCGACCTGGTCGGCTATATGGCCCGCTCTTCCGACGGTCGGGCTCGGGCAGAGACCTGGTTAGGAGGCCGAGCAACCCCTTCTCTTGCCGCGCTGGTCGAGACAAGACCTGATCTCTATGTGATCGCGGTGCCTGATCAGGCTTTGCCCGACGTGGCAAGACGGCTGGGCGGAGCCCTGGGCGGGGAAAGTGGTCGACACCCCGTAGTGGTCCACACCAGCGGAGCCACGTCGGTGAGCGCTTTGCGCCCCTGCGAAGAGGTAGGCGCTGCCACTGCGGTCTTCCATCCCCTCCAGACCTTCAGCGAGCCCATCGGCGGATCTAAGCGCTTTGCGGGTGCAGCCGTCGCAGTGACGCCTACCCTGGGAGATGGACAGGCGTCTGCCGCCCGTCTCTGTTTCACCGTTGCACGAAGCCTTGGGGCCAGACCCTTTCTGCTGACCGACGACAAACGCAGTCTCTATCACGCTGCAGCCACAGTGGCATGCAACTATCTGGTCACTCTCGAGTACCACGCAGAACAGCTGTTCATCTCGGCCGGCCTCCCCGAAGATGACGCACTAACCCTCTTCTTCCCTCTGGTCGAGGCCACCCTTGAAAACATCGCAAGACAGGGGCCGGCAGGGGCGCTGACGGGACCGATTGACCGCGGCGACATACAAACGATCCAAAAACATCTTCAGGCCTTGGAATCCGACGCTCCTCATCTCGTGCCCGCCTATCGGGCCCTTGGGCTCGCCACCCTAGACCTTGTACGGGCGAGGGACAGTCTTGATGCCGGTTCGATAGCCGCTCTGACTTCTGTTCTTCAAAGACCCGGACCGCAGCCTAGCCCGCCCCCCAAGACCGCAGAAACCCGAATAGGACAGCCGAAGGCCGGCTCTGAAACGCGAAAATCGACCATAGGAAGAGGACCTGATGAGTTCACCCAACAATGACGTAGGTAGAGAGGGACCCTACCTGTCCGATCTGACCACTACGACAGGTACCGCCACCGTAGTGACGGGACGCATACACTTCAACACTAAGGGCCATGCCGATACGGTCAACCTTACCGAAGAGGTGCGTCGTTTCGTGACAGAGACGGGTTTGTCCGACGGGGCGGTGACCGTGTTTTTCCCCGGTGCCACAGGCGCGATCACTACTCTCGAGTTCGAACCGGGCGTAGTCCAGGACTTCGCCAACCTTTTCGAGCGTATCGCCTCCCCGCATGAGCACTATGAACATAACGTGACCCATGCCGACGTGAACGGGCACGCCCATGTTCGAGCGGGACTGTTGGGCCCCTCGCTGGTATTCCCTTTTGAAGCCGGTAGGCTTTGCCTGGGCCGCTGGCAGGAGATCTGCTTCGTGTGCTTCGACAACCGACCCCGGGAACGGACGGTCATCGTCCAAGCCTTCGGTGTCGCCTGAGTCTACATAGCATCCTGAGACGTTCGGCTAAGAATGGAGGGCAGACGTATGAAACCGGTGTTGCAATTGGCTCTTGATTTCGTCGATCTGCCTCGCGCCGCACAAGTGGCCGAAGAGGCGGTTGCCGGCGGAGCCGACTGGCTCGAAGCCGGGACACCCCTGATCAAGAGCGAGGGGCTGGAAGCCATCCGTGAGCTGAAGGCCCGTTGGCCCAACCACGTGATCGTAGCCGACATGAAGACCATGGACGCGGGCCGTGCGGAGGTGGAGTGTGCGGCCAAGGCCGGTGCCCGCGTCGTCGGTGTGTTGGGTGCCGCTTCCGATGCGACCATCAAGGAATGCGTGGAGGCAGCCCGTCATTATGGGGCTGAGATCGTAGTGGATATGATCCAGGTGCCCGATGTCGTCACCCGGGCCCAAGCAGTGGAGCAGATGGGGGCGAACTACATCGGTATCCATCTCGCCATTGATGAGCAGATGCAGGGCAAGACCCCTTGGGAAACCCTGCGCTCGGTGGCTGAAGCCGTGTCCATACCCATAGCGGTGGCCGGCGGCGTGAATTCCGAGACCGCGGCACTGGCGCTGGAGGCAGGGGCCTCCATTGTTGTGGTCGGAGGGGCCATCACCAAAGCGGTAGACGCCACCAGCGCGACCCGAGCCATCAAGCAGGCCATGGAGACAATGACCGCAGTCCGGTCGGAGTATTTCGTGCGCGCCACCGGCCCCGACATCCGGGAAATGCTGATGCGGGTCTCGGCAGCCAACGTGTCGGATGCCTTACATCGTAGCGGCGACATTCCGGGCATGCGCCCTCTCGCCCCGGGAACCAAGATGGTAGGGCCGGCTCTTACGGTGCGCACCGCCCCGGGAGACTGGGCCAAGCCGGTGGAGGCCATCGACGTCGCCGAGCCTGGAGATGTGCTGGTCATCGACGCCGGCGGCATCCTACCTGCCTGCTGGGGGGAGTTGGCCACTCATTCGGCCATACAGAGAGGCCTGAGCGGTGTGGTCATCTATGGAGCGGCCCGGGATACGGGCGACATCCGACAGCTTGGTTTTCCGCTGTTTTCGACCTTCGTCACCCCTACGGCTGCAGAAGCGAAGGGGTTCGGCGAAATAGGAGTCCCTATCCGCATCGCCGGGGTCAGTGTGTCTCCCGGTGACTGGATCATCGGAGACGACGACGGCGTCTGCGTCATCCCCAAGGACAAAGCGGTGGAGTACACCAATCGCGCTATGGACGTCCTTGAAAGGGAGAATCGCATGAGGGCGGAGATCCAAGCCGGGAGTACCCTGAGCCAGGTCGGGTACCTGCTGCGTTGGGAGAAGAAGTAGAACGGATTCGCCGACCGACGCTCCAACCAGGGAGCGCCAAGCCGATGCTCGACGAGGCACCCCCGTGCCGCTGCTCGTCGGCGAGGAGGGCCGGCGCTTTTCAGCTTGGTCGAGAGCGCGCCAACTGTCATCGCGCCACACGGAATAGTCGCCCCAGTCGATCGTCGCCGGGGTGTCCATATCATCGCCGCCGGGAGTGCTCATACCCCTCCTTAGGAAGAGCGTAGGGAGACGGCGGTGGATGGGCTCTTCGCCTTGATTCCGCCTGGTTTCTGCTGATCAGCGTAGTGTGGCACGACCAGCGTCAGACGGCGAGTCTCAAGTTGTCTATGAGCCGCGTCTCTCCAAACCGCACGGCCAGCGCCATCACGACCTCGCCCGACAGTCTGGCGACGGGCCTGAGATTGTCGGCCCCTACGATCTCCACGTAATCGACCACGGCAAGGGGCGCCTCTTTCAGGACCTCGCGGATGGACCGATCGAGCGTCGCAGCATCTCGTTCTCCAGCCCGCACCCTCTCGCCGGCGGCAGTCAAGGCTCGGTATAGGACTGGAGCCTGAGCCCGCTCATCGGGAGACAGGCGGGCATTTCGCGAGCTCAGGGCGAGACCGTCGGCCTCCCGCACGGTCGGGCAGGCGATGATCTCGACCGGAAAATCGAGATTCCGGGCCATCCGGGTCACCACCGCTAGCTGCTGTACGTCTTTCTCGCCAAAATAGGCTCGATCAGGACCGCAGATGTTGAACAGTTTCGAAACGACGGTACACACCCCGCGGAAGTGTCCCGGCCGGGAGCGTCCACACAGGCCGTCGGTCAGGTCCTCCACGTCCACCCAGGTCGAGAAGGGTTCTGGATACATCTCTTCAGCCGGAGGGCAGAAGATCAGGTCGGCTCCCGCCGCGGCACACAGCGCCCCGTCTCCGTCGAGATCGCGCGGATAACGCTCAAAGTCCTCCTCAGGTCCGAACTGCGTAGGATTGACGAATATCGAGACCACTACTACATCGTTCTGTGCGCGGGCGGCACGAACAAGTGAGAGGTGCCCCTCGTGAAGCGCCCCCATGGTGGGGACTAAGCCGACCGACGCTCCGCCAGCGCGGGCTGTTGTCAACGCGGCTCGGATCTCGGATATCGTACCCAGACGGAGAATGGGAGCCGTCACCGGCCCTCTCCGGCCAAGTCGGCCACCGCCGGTGTGCCGCCCAACCCCCGGGCGACCCGTACGGCTCGCCGGATGCTCGAAGCAACGGCCTCCGCCGCCGCCACGCCCACCTGGAAGACATTGCTCTGCCGCGCCCCAGTAGCAAGGACGAAAACACAGTCCCCATCGACCGGCGTGTGCACCGGGTCGATGGCCCGAGCCAGGCCGTCATGGCTCATACGGGCAACAATGCCGCATTGCAGCTTATCTAGATCGGCGTCGGTCATCACCACCGACAAAGTTGTGTTGTCGAGCGGAGAGAAGATCGGTGCGTTCTCTGCCTCAAGAATCACCTGAGTACTTCTTACGAAGGACCCGTCCTTGCGCGCCCCAGCCAATATCCGGCCCGATTCGTCCACAACATCCCCGAGGGCATTCACTACCGAAAGCGCACTGACCGTGACTCCGCCTGCGATCTCCACCGTGGAGAGGGCGATGCCCCCCTTCATCATCCCGGTCCTCCCGAGGATCTTGCCGACGGTGGCCCCTGTGCCCGCTCCGACAGAGCCCTCTTCGAAAGAGGTTTCTGCCGCTGCGGCCGCTGCGTACGCGTCCTCGGGCTGCGGCCGGACCTCAGCGCTCCCCAGACCCAGGTCGTATATGACCGCTCCCGTCACAAGGGGGACGCGGGCAAACTGCGTGCGGTAGCCGCGGCCCTGTTCGCGCAGGAAGGTGGATACTCCGGCCGCGGCGCCCAGCCCAGATGCGCTCCCGCCGGTCAAGAGCACCGCGTGCAATTCGCGTACCGATGCATACGGCGACAACAGCGCCGTCTCCAAGGTTCCTGGGGCCCCGCCCCGTATGTCAACCGAAGCCGTCACCCCTCCGGGGGCCAAAACGACCGTACAACCTGTGCAGTTTTCGTAGTCTGAGTAATGGCCGATGAAGAGACCGTCGACCGTGACATCCGCCGTCATCCCTTGTACCTTTCCCTACCGGGAGTTCTTGCGCATCTGATCGAGGAATTCCGAGTTGGAGCGCGTCTCTTTGAGCTTCTGGATCAGGAGTTCGATGGCGGCATTCGGGTCGAGCGCGTGCAGGACCCCCCGCAACTTCCACACCATCGAAGCCTCGGCGGGCGCCATAAGCAGCTCCTCTTTGCGGGTGCCGGAGTTCTCGATGTCGATGGCCGGAAACACACGTTTGTTCGCCAGTTGGCGGGTGAGACGTACCTCCCAGTTGCCGGTGCCCTTGAACTCCTCGAAGATGACTTCATCCATGCGGGAACCGGTCTCCACAAGCGCTGTAGCCAGTATGGTCAGCGAGCCACCTTCCTCGATATTGCGGGCCGCGCCGAAGAATTTCTTAGGTGGATAAAGCGCAGTGGAGTCGACTCCACCGGAGAGGATACGGCCGCTTGCGGGGGCCTGCAGGTTGTAGGCTCGGGCCATCCTGGTGATCGAGTCGAGAAGAACTACCACATCTTTGCCAACCTCGACCAGGCGTTTCACCCGTTCGAGCACCAACTCGGTGACCTGGACGTGGTTCTCACCCGGCTGGTCGAAGGTAGAGCTCACTACCTCGCCCGCTACCGTGCGCTCCATGTCGGTCACCTCTTCAGGGCGCTCGTCGACGAGCAGCACCAATAGGTGGACCTCGGGGTTGTTGGTCGCGACCGCGTGGGCTATGTCCTTGAGGATGGTGGTCTTACCGGCCTTTGGTGGGGATACGATCAGTCCTCTTTGCCCCTTGCCGAGGGGGCTGATGATGTCCATGACTCGAGCGGCGATCTTGTCGGGAGTGGTCTCGAGACGCAACCGCTCTTCGGGGAACAGCGGCGTGAGCGAATCGAACGTGGGACGGTGTCTGGCCTGCTCCGGGTCCAGACCGTTGACGGTCTGGATCTTCAAAAGGGCATGATATTTCTCGTTGTCACGGGGCGTCCGGACCTGTCCCGTTATCTCGTCCCCCCGGCGGAGTTTGAACCGGCGGATCTGCGAAAGCGACACATAGATGTCTGAGTCTGACTGTGTGTAACCCTGGGTCCGGAGAAATCCGTAACCGTCAGGAAGGATATCCAGTAGACCTGTGCGAAACTGCAGGCCCCGGTCCTGCGACTGCTCGTTCAGGATCTTCATGATCAGATCCTGTTTGGAATACTTGCGGAAGTTCTTGATGCCCAGCTCCCCCGCCACCATGTGGAGGTCGGAGAGGAGCTTAGGCTCCATCTCGGCTATTACCATGGCCTTACCTTCCGACGTCGGCGTGCCTCTATCAGCCGTTGCTTCATTCACGTTTCATCTCTTCTCTTCGTTGATTCACTAGATACGATGGGTGCGGTTCGTTCTTTCATCTGCCCCCCAGGACCACGCGGGGACCCCTGTTTTCGGCCCTGTGGACCGTTTGGATCTTTTTGACCGCCCGGCAGCGTGAACACAGCACCAATGTCTCGGTGTGGATGCCGTCCCGGCGGTAGCTAACGCTTTTCAAGAACCGGCCCCCCGTTACCGCGGTGGCCGCAAAAAGCACGCCTTCGGCCGCCATATCGTCGGTTGACAACAACGTCTCTATGTCGTCTATGCCCGCGTTCTTCACCAGGTCGACCTGGTGCCGGGACACAGGCCAGAAGCGCGCCTGCATCTCGCCCCCCAGCGACTGGAGCGCAGCGGCCGCGAGTATTCCCTCGGTGGACCCACCAATGCCGATATACAGGTCGACTCCTGCGTCACCAGAGGCCACGGCGAGTCCTGCCGACACGTCACCGTCGGTGATGAGCCGGATGCGCGCCCCCGTGCGCCTGATCTGTTCGATCAGGTCTTCGTGACGAGGCCGATCGAGCACCACCACGTTCAACTGTTCTGTCGGTCGACCCAAGGCGGCCGCGACAATGTTGATGTTATCAGCAACGGGGGCATCTAGATCGACCTTGCCGACGGCTTCGGACGGTACGATCAGCTTCTGCATATACATCTCGGGTACCGGCAGGAGACTACCGGCCGGGCCGGCGGCAATCATGGCCAAGGCCCCGTCGGCACCCCGGGCCAAGAGATTAGGTGCCTGGATAGGGTCGACGGCCAAATCCCAGAGTTCAGGTTCCTCAAGCAACCACGGCCCGTCATCGAGGGTGGTCGAAAGCCATGGTCCTTTCTCGTTACCTATTTGGTCACCGACGCACAATGCGTCGGAACAGGGACCACTGCTCCGTCCCGCCACTATCCGCGCCCTGAGGGGAGTCCGGGCCAACTCAGCAGCCATGGCCTGCCGCGCAGCCCCAAGGGCCGCTAAATCATCGCCCCGACCCATCCACTCCGCTGCCGCCAGCGCGGCGGCCTCAGTCACAGGGACGAAGCGCCCACAGATACATCGCCCATCACTCGCGGATATCTTCATTCTCATCACTCCGTTCGATGACGTCATACAGAGCGTCCACCACCAACCCCACGGTATCGTCGATGCTGACGTTGTCGACCACCAGGGTCCCGTCCGCCCGTGCCCGCTCAAGGATGAAATTCTGGATCTCGCGGATCTCCTCGAATCCTTTCAAGTAGCGGGCTATGGCTCTACGGCCCGCGGTCTCCTGCTCCCTCACCATGAAGTGGCTTCGATGAAGCGCGGCATCACTGACCGCCACCACCATCTGCAGTAAGACGGCCTCTCGCACCCTGTCCCTAGCTCCTGACCAGGCGAGCATCCCTGGCACCATGTGTACTCCCTCGACTATCAGACTGGTCCGCTCTTCGATAGCCCTTTCTACAATTGCCAGCACCCCGACATTCACCACATCGACCTGCTCCATGAATCCAACCACATGGTTGTCGACCCTCGGCCCCAACGGGATCCGCACACCTTTGCCCGCCTCGTATGACGAGTAATGGATGGCCGGCATAAGGCTCTCCGAGAAGAACGCCCGCATCACCTCACGCACCGAATCCGTCGAGATGACACGAACCACCCCAAGCCGATCGGCTACCTGCGCCGCGATCGTACTCTTCCCTACCCCCGTGGCCCCGCCGATGACCACGATAACCGGCCTATCTTGACGAGCCAATTGATTCCAAATCCTATAGCGACGGAGGTACCGCTCCTCTTCCCCCGAGGCCAAAACCAACTCGACCATTTCCCGCAGGTGGTCCACCGGGACTTCTCGTTGGAGGCGCCGCATCAACTGACGCTCCACATCCATGGCGACACGGTAGGCCCTCTCGGGCGGCAGTCCCGTCGCGGTTAGAGTGGTGGCCAAGAGTCCTTTTGAAAAAGGAACCCTATGTCCCTCTCTCACAAGATGGATGAAGGGCCCCTCCCCGGTGAAAGATCCCGCGCCCGACCCTCGCTCCTCCCCCGGGTCACTCACCGGTTCATCTCCGGCTCTCGAACCGTTCACGCGCCATGCCCCCCAACTCCTTCGCCAACTCGGCCAAACGCCCCGGACCGGCCGGAGCCACCTCTTCGGGCACGTTGTCTACCGCTACCACCGGCAGATCGCGCGCCTCGCCCTCCTCTGCGACAAAATCTATGGCGGCCGCTTTGATCTCGGTCAAGATCATCTCCACCCTAGACATTCTTGGATCGGCGAAATCGGCCTCCAATGCCTTGCGATCAGCCAGATTGCTAGAAACATACTCGACCGTACAGCCCCATCTATCCTCCAACCACGACTGCAACCGCCCCCCTTGTTCCGCGGGTGCCGTTGTGAAGAATGCCACTCGTCTATCTCTGACCTCCTCTAAAGGACGAGGCCGAAAGACGACCGGGACCACTTCCACCGACGGCTTGATCTGCCTGACCGCCGCCGTCATCGATCGTACTTTCTCCACAGTAGCCAACGGCTCCTCCGCCATCGTCAGCACAACCGCGTCACTCATCAACAACCGATAGGTGCCCAGATATCCGGCCACGTTCTCGATCGGCTGGTGTGCCCCGGCCACCAGAAGCCCAGCATCGCTCCCCACGGGCGGAAGCGCAGCGCCACTCCCCTCGAGCACAATCAGTCCCGGACTGAGTTCATTGGCCAGAACCACGCCTTCGGCTACGTTCGAAACGAACGGCTCTCCCGCCAAACCTCCGCCGCACCTCCGGCACCCCACCGTCGTGATCCTACTGACCAAAGCGTCCTCAAAGTGGTCCGAAGCGGCATGGCGTCCAAGCCGGCTCCAGGCCAGTAGATCTTTCATAGTAAGGGCACCATTTGCCCCATCGATGACCTCAGGCCGGGCCGGCCCACCCCGCCCCATGGCCACCACCACCACTGCCGGACCCTTATGACGCCCGGCGACGACTCTTTGGAGAACCCGCGCGACGTATCCACTGATCGCCGTCTTGCCGACCCGCTTACCGGTACCGATGACGGACAGCGACGGACTTGTGCACAGTCGAGTGGAACTCGTGGGGCTAAAATGAAAACCAGGACCTTCGTAGTCGACGCCTCTCGCCAGACTCTCACTTATCAGGCGGAAACGCTGCTCGTATCCTAGCACCGGTTCATCACTTAGGTCAACGACCACCTCCGGCTTGTACTCTTCGATCATGCGAGTGAGGCCCCGACAATGATCCTCGTCGAACACCACCGGGAGGCCGTACAGGTCGCAGGCTTCATCTGCGAGGTCGCCCGCTTTGATCTTTTCAGTCCCCCCTAGGAACAAAGCAGCCCTGAACTCAAATCGATCGCCCCCTTGTCGAAGTGCATCTATCACCACAGGGGGATAGTGCTCACCGTCGATAAGGGCTACGGCAGGACGGGTCATGGCTTGATGTCGAACGCTACGATGATCTCGCTACCGTGGAACGGAAAACAGCGGGAGATCCTCACATGATTGCCGATGATCTCGACGACATTGTAGCAAGGCTTCGTGTCGCCCCGCAGACGCAGTGTGGCTACCGTGCCGGCATTGACGATGTGCATGTCTTCAAGCTTCCAGGCATACGGGACGTGTTTGTGACCCGACAAGACCAACTGAACACCACACTCCACCAAGACCTCAAGCACGTCGCCGGCATCGTTGACTATGTTGCGCTCTCTGCCCGTACCCGGTATGGGCAGTAGGTGATGGTGCAAAGTGAATATCTTGAAATCATTGGGTCTTTCTGTGAAGGCGTCTCTGATCCATGGATACCGGTGCCGCCCTATGCGGCCGTAATCCAGGTCGGGCTCCGTGGAGTCCACTCCGACGATAGTAACTCCGTTCTTACGCACCACGGTCTCGCGGGTCGCAAAAAGACGCTCGAAGTGCGCATATCCGACGTTGCGGCTGTCATGGTTGCCTGGGACTACCAACACCTCAGTGCAGGTCAGACGATCAAGGTACTCTCGGGCTTCTCGGAACTCCTGTCGATAACCCATGTTGGTCAGATCGCCGGTGACCACTACTACATCAGGCGCTAGATCGTTGACCTCCACCAACGCACGATCAAGCAGGTTGGGCACGAAATACTGAGATCCTGTATGGAGGTCCGAAAGGTGCGCGATAACGCATGAGCGGTCGCTTGTATCCATCGTCTGCTCCTTCGCCCGACGCACTGGTCGAGCTTGCCACTTCGCCGCCGGGATGGATCCGGCGCGCGGGCTCTACCCCCGTCCACCACAAAAACCGCAGAGTCGGCTAGAGCACCCTCAATGTCATCGGCTTGCTCTTGCAGCAGATGAGTTCATTCGTCTTTTCGATGGCAGCGAAGAAGTCCCTTTCTCGGGTGGGGTGAGTGATAAGCACCAATTCGGCCTCGTCCCCCCTGCCCTTCTGGATCATGCTTGCGATCGAAACCGAATAGTCGGCGAACACCTGGGCAATCTGCGCCAGCACCCCCGCTTGGTCGGCCACATTCATCTTGATGAAGAAGGCGGATTCCATCTCGTCCGCGGGGTAGTGCTCCAAGCTGCGATAGCATGAACAACTCTGTAGGAATCCCACGTTCTTGGTGTTGGCGATAGAGACGATGTCGCTGACCACAGCCGTGGCCGTGGGGATGCCGCCCGCCCCCGGGCCCATCAGCATGATTTCACCAATGGCGTCGCCCTGCAGGAAGACGGCGTTGTTAGACCCGTGGATGGAGGCCAAGGGGTGTTCTTGCGGCAGCAGAGCCGGGAAGACCCGCACACTCACCCTCTTTTCGATCAACCGGGCTGCGCCCACCAGTTTCACGACAAAACCGAGATCCTTGGCATAGCGGACATCGGCCAACGTCACATTCTCGATGCCGGTGTAGGCTACATCGCGCAACGTGACCCGGGAGTTGAAGGCTATGGAGGCCAGGATGGCCATCTTCGCGGCGGCGTCGGCTCCGCCTACGTCTGCGGTGGGATCGGCCTCGGCATACCCCAGTTCCTGGGCGACGGCCAAGATCTCTCCATAGTCACCGTCGTCGTCATACATCCGAGTGAGGATGTAGTTGGTCGTACCGTTGACGATCCCGTACACAGTGTGCAATTCGGCAGCAATCATGCTCTCCCGCATCACCTTGATGATGGGGATGGCTCCTGCGACAGAGGCTTCGAAGCGCAGGTGGCGTTTTTCGTCGCGGGCCAAGGTGAATAGCGCCTCCCCCCGGGAGGCCAAGAGTTGTTTATTGGCGGTGACGACGTTTTTGCCTTTCCGCATAGCGGTATCGACGAAGGTGAAGGCTGCGTCGGTGCCCCCGATGACCTCCACCACTATGTCGATGCCAGGATCTTCGGCTATTTCCGAGAAATCCGCGGTGAACAACCCCGGCGGCGCGTCGACCGGGATCTTGGCCGTGTCGATCTCCAATACTTTGGTGACCTGGAGATCCACACCGGTCGCCGCGAGGATCTCGTCACGATCCTTCTGTATAAGTCGAAATACGCTCGACCCGATCGTCCCGAATCCCAGCAGGCCAATCCGCACGACCCTGTCTCGGTCCATGCCGCTCCTCTCTCCTCACATGACTTGATCCCGCAGCGGACGGTGTTTCGCCACCAGATCCGCGTATTGTTCGCGTTCGATTATCACGCGCGCCTGCCCGTCGTGAACGAGGACCACTGCCGGTCGCAGACTGCCGTTGTAGTTGGAAGCCATGGCATAGCAGTACGCCCCCGTGCCGGGCACAACCAGGATGTCACCGGCCTCGGGCCGGGCGATGACGGCATCGCGGATGAGAACGTCGCTACTCTCGCAGTGCTTGCCCGCGACCGTGACTGTAGTGTCAGGGGGAACGTCCGCCTTGTTGGCCAGCATAGCCTCGTAGCGGGCTTCGTACAACATCGGCCGGATGTTGTCGCTCATGCCGCCGTCGACACTCACGTACGTCCTCACTCCCGGGATTTCCTTGATGGTGCCCACCCGGTAGGCCGTGATACCCGCTTTACCGACGATAGACCTACCCGGTTCTATGAGCACACGCGGCATGGGTAGTCCCACAGCCGCCATCTCCTCGCGGACTCCGTCCACTTTTACGGCTGCGTATTCGCCAATGGAAGCAGGTGTGTCTTCCTGCGTATAGCGGATCCCTAATCCACCCCCTACATTCAGATAACGGCAATTGAACCCAAAGCCGGCATGCGCTTGGGCAATCAGTTGTACCAGGAGGGTGATGGCTTTGCGGTAGCCGTCGAGTTGGAAGATCTGGCTGCCGATGTGGGCGTGGAGGCCAACCAGGTCGAGATGAGGGAAGGCCAGTGCCTCTCTGATGGCTTCGAGCGCCACCCCATCGCCAAGGCCGAATCCGAACTTTGAGTCGACTTGACCGGTTTCGATATACGAGTGGGTATGGGCCTCTACTCCGGGAGTGATCCGTAGCAGGATCCGTTGGGCCGTACCCCGGGAAGCCAGCAACTCCTCGAGCAGCGCCAGTTCTTGAAAGCTGTCGACCACCACGAAGCCGACTCCACCTTCCAGAACATACTCGATCTCCTCCCGAGTCTTGTTGTTACCGTGAAAGAAGATGCGTTCGGACGGGAATCCCGCCACTTTGGCCACGTGATACTCACCACCTGAGGACACGTCTATGGACAGGCCCTCTTCCATGACCAGTTGATTGACTGCTACTGAAGAAAAGGCCTTGCTGGCGTAAATAACCTCGAAATCGTTGGTACGTTCCCCGAAGGCGGCCTGATAGCGGCGGCACTGGTCGCGTATGGTCCTCTCCTCATAGATGAACAGCGGGGTGCCGAAATCGTTCGCCAGAGCGACGACGTCGCACCCGTCGATCTCCAAGTGGCCAGAAGAGTTGTGCGCACTAGTGATGGGATAAACAAGAGTGTGGGTCAATACTGCCTCCTGCGCAGAAACAACGGTACGTTACCACACTACTCAAGCTGGTAGAATGGAGTTCCAGCATGATCGAAGAAAGACCCACCTTTTCCTATTACCGGGGTGTGAAAGAGCCGAGTTTTGCTACCCGCACCGAACTCGAGGCGGCCAAACTGTTCGACTATCATCGAATCGCCTGGGAATACGAGCCGCGGACCTTCATCCTCGAGCAGGACGAAAAGGGCAATATCGTCGAGGCCTTCACTCCCGACTTCTACCTGCCCGATCTCGACCTTTTCATAGAGGTGACTGAGATGAAACAGTCGCTCGTCACTGCCAAGAATCGCAAAGTCCGGAAGCTGCGCGAGATGCACCCGGAACTCCGCATCAAGCTCCTTTATCGCAAGGACTTCGTACGCATGGCTCAGAAGTACGGTCTGTGAGGCGACGTTGGCGGGCCTTTCCTCCTCCCCGTCACCCTCGTTCCCCTCGGAACCACTGGATGAGCGCCTAGGGGAGATATTCGTAGACGACAAGACCATCGCCGCCCGCGTTCGCGAGCTTGGAGCCGAGATCACGCGCGACTATCAGGGGAAGGACCTGCTGCTCATCTCGATTCTTAGGGGAGCCGTCTTCTTCATGGCGGACTTGGCGCGAGCCATCGACCTTCCACTCGAGATGGATTTCTTGGCCATCAGCTCGTACACAGAGGAGCACGGCGAGACCGGAACAAAGGCCATCCGTTTCCTGAAAGACCTCGATCAGCCGATCAAGGACAAGAACGTACTCATTGTGGAGGACGTAGTCGACTCTGGTCTCACCCTCCACTACATCATGCGTTCCCTCACTTTAAGGCGACCGTGCTCTTTGGAGGTATGCACTCTCTTCGATCGTCCTCACCTACGTTTGGTAGACATTGACGTCCGCTACTGCGGTTTTGAAGCGCCTGATGATTTCCTCGTCGGCTACGGCTTCGACTACCGCCAGTCATTCCGAAATATCCCGTTCGTCGCCTATCTGAAGCTGGGCCCAGACCAGCCCACTCTGTTCTAATGGTAGGTTCTACCGAACCGACGCCCGTCCGTATTCTCGCTCGACCCCTGCCCGGGTCTACTCCGGACCTCCAGTTGAGCGCCGCGTTATTCCTTCCGACACCCCCAGATGGCGGGCTGGGCTCCCCGGGCGCACCCGCCCTCATAGTCGGGCATGGGGCCGGAAGCCGCGCGGCCAACCACCGAGAGTTCTGCTTTGAAGCCGTCCGACAAGGATTCGTCGTATTGGCCCTCGACTTCCGGGGACACGGCAACAGCGCCGGCATCGCCGATGGACCGCTCGAGTTAGACATCCTGGCGGCGACGGACTACCTAAGGTCCCATTCGGCGGTAGATGCGGGACTGATCTGCTATCGGGGGTCGAGCATGGGCGGTTTCTACGGATTGAAGGCCGCCTCTTTGACCGACTTCGCCGCCATGGTTCTCTTGTGCCCTGCCGGAGAAGACGTGATCCTTGACGCTCTGGATGACGAGAGCGATACCGAGATCGAGGGCGACAGCGACGTCGTAGGCGACACCGAGATCGAGGACGATGTGGGCACCGAGAGTGGCAGTGAAGCCCGAGGTGACGACTCAACCGGCGGTGTGGCGAGGCAGGACCAGACGACAGGCCGCCGGAATAGAGGCGTTCGCCGGACCCCTGCCACCACGGCTCGGTGGGACAGACCGCGGCTTCGTTCCTACTTCCGACAACAAGACAGCCGCCGATTGGCCGCCCAGGTTGAATGTCCGGTGCTGATCGTTCATGCGCGCCCGGACCAACAGGTGCCTTTCGAGCACTCCCTGCTCATTGCCCGCTACCTACGGCCGGACACCACCATACTCGCGTTAGAAAACGGCAGCCACACTTCGGCCCAGCATGACCCGGCGATCCACCGGTACACAGTGGCGTGGCTGCGCGACCGCGTGACAGACACGGGCAAGGACCACGGGTGACAAAACAAGCGGGAGGTCCTTTCCCGCGAGAGGATGCGGCCCAAAAGAACCTGGGCAAGAAAAAAGAGCGGAGTACGGGGTTCGAACCCGCGACATCCAGCTTGGGAAGCTGGCACTCTACCAACTGAGTTAACTCCGCCCGTCGGCCGAGCCAAGTCGGACTGCGTCGATAATACCACAACCGGACCGCCCTCTTCGACGTCACCGCTTCTGGTATCGGCGGACGCCTTCCCCGCCTCGACGCATCGTCCGCTACCGGCGCACACGGCTTCCGCTGCCGCTGCACGCACAGAGCGGACTTTTTCGACTAGAGGGGGCGGATGAGGGCTTGACTTCTGTCCAACTCCAGGTAGAATGTTGGCAGAGTCCCGAGAGATCAGACGCGGCGTCTGAGGAGATCACAAAGGGGCCCGCAGAGGAAACGCGGAACTAAATGGCCGCCGAGTACAGCGAAGCGGGAACGAAGTGAGAGCCGATGAAAGACGAAAAGCGAGTTCACTCGGGGCTCGCTTTTTTTGTGTCTTGAGACAGTCTCAACGTCACCCCTTGCGTTCGTCCCGATACCCCCCCAACCTTCCTTCGGCACTGTTCAGTGTTGGCACCCCGGGCAATACGATGTGCCTCTGCCTCCGACCACGATACGCTCCAGAACCGCCCCACAACGAGAGCAGGCTTGGCCATGGCGCCCATACGCCCGTAACCACTCCTGGAAGGAACCGGTCTTCCCCTCGGTATCGACGAAGTCAGAGAAGCTGCATCCCAGCAGCCTCACCCCTTCCCCCAGCCTCCGCGGTATCTCGTCGGCAAGTCTCGCGACTTCTTGGGCGGAGAGCAAACCACTGGGCCGAAGCGGCGAGAGGCCGGTCCACCACAAGATCTCGTCAGCATAGATATTGCCGATACCAGCCAGATGCCGTTGGTCAAGCAGAAAGGACTTAAGAGGCGCAGTCCTACCACGCAGTCTCTGTTCGAGATAGTCACGGCCCCAGGAGCCCAACCACGCGTCTGGGCCGAGACCTTCGAGGCGAGGAGCAGGTCCCCCTGTGGTCA
>JAXGNF010000034.1:0-23274 GCA_040768135.1 Thermoleophilia bacterium
GGCCTATGGGAGTCCAGACTTCATCGGGCGGGTTTTTCCCGACAGGCTCCTAGGTAGGCGGATCGGTCAGGAGAGAGTCATGGACCGTCGACTTCACCGTAGAGGCGTTTCACTTTCGCCGGTGCTCGTCCTGATGATCGTGTTTTTGTCTTTGTCTTTCCTCGGTCTTGGGTGTGCGGGCGACGAAGTCCCCTTCGTAGACGACGAAACTTCCTCCACGAGTCAGGTTATCAGTCCGGCCAGCGTTGATGACATCAGAGCCGACTATCTCTACACCAGTGAACTTATCACCATCCTCTATCCCTTGTACGGCTCGAAGTTGGACGATTTCGTTATCGTCACCCTCGATAACGAAGGCGAGTGTCCAACCAAGGTGGTAGTGAGGAGCGAGATACCCGGTTACACTGACCAAGCGGTCAGTACAGTGGACCTGGACGCCGGGGAGACGCTCGAAGTGCGTCAGAATCCGCGGCTCATCCCTGGGGCGATTGAGGGACTCAACGTGGGGAAGCCGGCCAAAGTCCACATCAAGGTGACGATGCTGCAGGAGGGGGTCGAGAAGACGATTCTCGAAGAAACGCCTGAGACTCTAATATACGCGCGGAGGGATTTCCCGCTATCTATCGAGGGTTTCACCGAACCCGAGGTGTATGAGCTTTTTGCCGCGATGGTCACACCGAACGACCCCGATGTCGAAGAACTAATACGAAAGGCCGCCGACTATACCGACTCCGGCCTGATGTGGGGCGGGTACGGCGGGCACGTCAACGATGACGACGGCGGGGTCTGGGATCGCCTGCAGGCGATCTGGCAGGCAGAGAACGATTACAGACTGACCTACGTCAGCACCTTGGTTTCCTTTGCACCGGGGGCCGTCCAGCGGATTCGCATGCCGGCGGAGGTACTGAACCAGCAGAGCGGCAACTGCATCGAGCTGGCGTTACTGTTCGCTTCGGCCGTCGAAGCTTTGCGCCTGGAGGTGGCCCTCATCTTGATTCCCGGACACGCGTTTGTGGGCATCCGTACCGATCAAGAAAACGCGAAGTACTACTTCGTTGAGACCACGTTGATCGGCCGCAGTTCATTCGCGAAGGCCGTGGAACTGGCGGGCGACGAGTTCGATGAAGCCCTGCCGCACCTTGAGGCGGAGGAGTCAGGCTGGGGCTGGGTCAAGATCTGGGATGCCCGTGACAACGGCATTGCGCCACTGCCCTGGCGATGACTATTTGTTGCCGTCCTACCGTTTGTCCGCACGCTACCGCTTAGCCGGTGGTCTGCGCAGACCCCTAGGCACAGACCACCGACGATCTCAGCGCAGATCACGATTGCCAAGTCGCCCGCTGTAGCCGAGTTGCGGCTCCCAATATCAGGCCACTGGGTATCCGCCCACGTTCGTCTCGCGCATATCGCCTTCGGTTGGGAAGAAGGCCATCTGTATGTGGGGGCGGTCCACCCTCTTCCAGGTCACAGGACCATGGCGCAGGCCTTTGGGGATGAACAAGGCAGATGTTCTTGTAATGACGAACGTGGTCTCGCCTACCACGAATTCTATCTCGGCACCCAGTTCCATGGGATCGTGTGGATCCGAACCGATATGTACCACGTACTCGTCATGGTTGTGGACGTGCTCGTGGATATGCGGATTTGGTTCTGGCATTTCCCAGATCCAGCCGTACTCCATGTAGTTGTTGCGTCCGGGCATCAGATCGCCGGAGATATATGTCAACGTGGGAGTGGTGTGACCTTTGATCACGTCCGCAAGCGCAGCCCCCACCTCTCGCCCTGGGACCTCGATGAACACTGCCCCCTCTGAAGTCACTTGATTCATGAGCTCACCTTCCCTTCGTTATAAGCAAGAATGGTCCTTAGCCATAAGTCGTTTCCAAGTCAAGCAAAGCCCGTTTTCGCTCCAGCCCCCCGGCATATCCGGTGAGATCACCAGTGCTTCCGACGACTCTGTGACAGGGGATGATGATGGAGATGGGATTGCGTCCAACCGCCGCGCCCACCGCCCGTGCGGCGCGAGGTCGTCCCATTTCACGGGCGATTGTCCCGTACGAGACCTGTCCCCCGTAAGGGATGGCTTGTAGTAGTTGCCAGACTCGCGCTTGGAAGGGGGTCCCGCCGGGCGCCAGGGGGAGGTCGAAGCCGGTCCGGGACCCGGCGAAGTACTCCGCGATTTGTCCTGCAGAGGATTTGAAAAGGGGAAGCGAATCATCACGCGTCCACTCTTCGCTAGGCTGCGGTTCGTACTTCTGCCCCTCGAAGTGAAGGCCGGTGAGCGACTCCCCATCAGAAGTAAGAAGGATGCGGCCGAGAGGGCTTTCTGTATACGCGTATAGCCTCATGGCTTCTCCGTGCGTTGATCTACCAATGTCTGCCAAAGATACATCACCGCGTAGGAGCGCCAAGGCCGCCAAGCCTCCGCTCGTCTGAGCGCGCGCCGGGGATCATTTTCCTGCATGGCCCTTAGCACGCCGCGGTCGGTGGCAAGAAAGGCATCAGGCCAAGAAAGCGCGCGCATCATCACATACTCGGCCGTCCATTCACCTACTCCCGGTAATCGCCGCAGTGAGACGGACAGGGTCGCCGGGTCTTCGCCTGGTTGCAACCTGAGTCCTCCGGAGACGACGGCTTCGGCAGCCGTCACGATAGAACGGGCGCGGGCGCCGACTACACCAAGTGCCTGGATATCAGAGGGATGGATCTCGGCGATCCGCTCTGCGGTAGGAAAGAGGCGCGCGAGGCCTCCGGGGAGTCCGGTCGGCATGACCGACACGGTGGGTGTTGTAGATCGGTCGGGCCACTCTGTCGGATCATCATCCGGATCGTCGATGAGAGGTTCGCCGAACGCCGAGGCCAGACGGGAGGCAAAAGTGCGGGCGGCCTGCACCGTAACTTGCTGACCGAGGATCGCCCGGGTGAGAACTTCGAAGCCCTCCCAGGCTCCCGGAAGGCGTAAGCCCGGATGTTGGGCAGCCAGTTCCCCCAGCCCTGCTGCGATCACCATTGGGTCGCACTCCAGATCAAAGACCTGTTTCGCTCGTGCGAGCACCGACGGGACTACCTGGGAAAGAGAAGCCGAGATCGTGAGCGTGAGTAACGGTTCTGTCTGCGAGGGCGCGGCCGCAATCCACCCCTTCCGGGTCCCCATCTGGTGTTCGAGTCGGAGTGTTCGCGAGTAGGTGTTGTTCTCTACTGACTCCACACCGTCGATCGCTCGATGTTTGAAGAAGCAGCAGAGGGCCTCCCAGTCAAGGGGAGGATGGTAGGCGAGCTCGAATCGGAGTGGCGTCGAAGCCGATATTGTGCCCGTAGGTCTCGAAGAGCCGGAGTATGGCCTCCGAGCCCCGGTTTCGTTCGCCGCCTGACTACCGGATGCGGGTGGGACCGTCACCGAGGCGGGAGCAGTTGAGACGGGGATATCGACGTCGTCATCGGTTCGGGGGGTTTGCCTAGCTGCCGGCAAGCGATCGAAGTACTTCTTCCGACGGTCGGTTGGGGATGACGGCCACCGTATTTCCTTCGTACTCGAAAAGCTCCTCGTCACCTGCGGTGATCTCGCCAATCACGGCAACGCTCTCGGTTTTGGCGCGGATAGCGGCCAAGACCTCGCTGACGGACTCCGGTGACACCTGGACCACATAGCGGGCCTGAGTCTCGCAAATGAGGATCTCCTCAGGGGTGAGTCCCTCCATCTCGACCGGTACCTCAGTGAGGTCTATCTTGGCGCCGAATCCTCCGTACCGAGCCGACTCACATACGGCTGCGCCGATGCCGGCGGCGCCGAGGTCGGAGCAGGCGTTGATCTTGCCGGTTGCGAAAGCCGAGAGGGCGGCTTCCATGGCTTCGCGCTCTTCTGCGAAACGGGCCAGAGCCGGGCGCATCACGTCGACGATGCCGGCTCTGTAGAGGGTGTCGTTGCCGTCGTTACCGGTTGTGCCGATGATGATGATCTTGTCGCCCGCCTTCTTGGCGGGCTTGGTGAGAGGCTTTTCGGTCACCAGCTTGCCGCATACGGACAACACGACCGCCGGGACGATGTCTGAGAACGAGGTAGAGAGTCCCCCGCCTACGATGAACACATCCATGGCTCTACACATGTCGCTGATACCTTGAATGATCCGGTTGAGCCGCTCGCCGCTGGTGGTGATCTCGCATTCTCCGCAGGTACACTCACCCGCGAAGCCGCACGGACCTATGATGACTTCCTGGTCAAGAGGCCGGGTACCGACGAAATCCAAGAGAAAGAGCGGACGGCCGCCCATGGCCACCACGTCACGCATCGAGCCGCCCGCTCCGGTGGCGGCGGCGTCGTATGGTCTGGGTACCGAGGGAGAACAGTGACTCTCCATCTTGGCTACGACGTATCCGTCCATGCCGGGCATCTTGATAACGGCCGCATCATCGTTCTTTTCGGGGCCGATAATCAGCGCTCCGGGCCAAGTCCTATCCACCTCTTCGTTCAAACGCCGGAATGCGTCGAAGTCGATGACCTTATCGATGTTGTGGTGCATGTGAACGAACAATCCGTGGATGAGCGCCCTCTCGATGGTATTCATGGGTCCTCCGTTGTAGCTCTCGTGTTCACGATAGACCATATACCCCAGACCGTGCTAGAGGCGGGGCCAACCGTATGTCACCGGGTCTTGGGTAATCGACCCCCTGCACGGCGGTAGGTCACCATTGAACCGGGGTGATCCTCGGCCGTCCTAGTCTCGCCGAAGCCTTGACGCCTCAGATGTGTATGGGTATGGAGACGGTTGTCGCCAGGTACAGCGATCGCGGGAACCCTATGGTTGGCACGGAGTGTCGGTCGGGTGCGCCCTCGCCGAGAACAGTACCCTGGGAGTTCGCATCGGTGGGGAGCCGGCCGGGATGCTGGATTTCGGATGTCGAGCGGCCCACATACGAACCGGCTGAAGTCATTCCTCGGGCTACTCGGTTCCTGTGAGTACCTGATCGGGGTGGCCAGCCTTCGGTTTGTGAGTCCCCCACAAATAGACGCTGGCCGCTCCGATGGCAAGGAGCGCGCCGCCCAGGGTGAAGGCAAGGTTGTAGCTATGGGTGAGGTCATAGATCAGACCGGCCAGAAACGGACCGACCAAGGCGCCGATCGACCAAGCCAGATAGGCGAATCCCAACACGGCGCCGATGGACCTGAGCCCGAAGAGGGGGGGTGCCATTGCCTGACGGACCGGTGTAGAGGCGGAGAAACAGAAACCCAGGAGCGCGGCCAACAGGTAGAAGGCCCAGAGGCTGGACGAGGGGACGAGCAAGAAGAGCGCGACTGCCTGACCGGCACAAAGCACGAGCAGGGCCCACCTGTGGCCCAGCGCATCGGTCAGCCACCAAGTCCCGACTATTGTCCCCGGAACAGCGGCGATACTGCTCACAGTAAGGATCAGTGCAGCAGTGGTGGGTGCGATGCCCACGTCGGTGGCGGCCGGTACTAGGTGTGCGGCCACGATATAGAATCCGGAGGCGATCGCGATGCCTGTAATCATTATCATCCAGAAAGGCGCCGTCCTAGCTGCCTGTCGGATCGTCATACCCTCGGCGGATGAGGAAGTCTGTCCGTCGGCGGCCTCGTCTCTCGGTCCGTCCGCCTGGCCCAGGGCGGCCATCTCAGGCGGTCTCCGTCCCAGCAGAAAAAGCGCGGGTAACGCACACACCACGATAATGATCCCCAGGACCACATAGGTGGTGCGCCAGCCATTGCGTTCGATGAGGTGAGCGGCTACGGGCGAGAGAACCATCTGCCCCACGCTGATGCCCATGAGTGCAATGCCGAGGGCCAGCGCCCTCCTGCGGCTGAACCATTTGGAGACGGTGGCGCTCACCGGTGCGTAGGTGCTCCCGATGCAGATGCCGCCGCCTAATCCGAAGTAGAGATAGAACTGCCAGAGCGACTGCATCCTGGAAAGAAGCATGTAGCAGGCTGCACCCACAACCATGGCGACGCCGATAACGATTCTGACGTCGAATCTGTCGGTGAGCCGGCCCATGACGAGGCCGATCACGCCCGAGACCCCCATGGCCAGCGACATAGCTCCCGAGACGGCTGCACGGGTCCAGCCGAACTCCGCACTGAGAGGCTTGAGAAAGACGGCGAACGTGAGTTGGGTCCCAAAAGAGCCCACCAGCAGCACAAGAGAGACAAAGACGATGAGCCAGCCGTAAGAAAAACCGGTCTCTTTGTTTTGAGGAGTCCTGCTGTCTGCCTGCTCCGGGGTTGATCGCATACTTCATTATGGCAGGAATGGGCGCATCGCGTTGCAATCGCGACTCTGCCGAGGTGGACTTAGAGGATGCTCACTCATGCGTCACGTATTCGACCACAGAGTGTGAGCGGCGGCCACTTACGCTCTCTGTTGCCCGGCAGAGAGTCTGCATGCTGCTGTATTTGCTACCGAATTGCTTCCGAAATCGCCCGCATCAGCCGGGAGAACCAGTGGTTGTCGAGTCGGCAGAGGGCGTGTCCGGATATCTGAGTACCCCCTGATCTACCACGGCTAGTGGATGCAACGAGTGCGTCCGGGATACGCCGAGGCGCATGATGTGTTCCACGGAAAACCCGCGCAGCAGTAGAGCGTCGGCGATCAGGGAGCGGTGACAGCGCCACGGGACCGCCTCCGCACACATGATGACGGTGGGTTTCTCGGTGGCCAACGCGATCAGTTGCGCGAGGGCTTCGCTGAAGTCTGGGGTTTGCATGTAGTCGGCGAATCCACGGAAGGAAAGATTCCTCCAGCCCAGGTTTTCGGAGTCGGTCCGGGGATGACGCAGTCCGCCCAACCCCTTCATATGGCGGTAGCCCAATCTGCGGTTTCGTAGAGAAGTCGCCAGCGTTGCCCGGTCGAACTGCGGATTGTGTCGGGAGCGTGGGATGGTCCGTACGTCAACGACTCGTTGTATCCCAAAACCGCGTAACGATGACACGAACTCCTCCAGAGTTCGGGTCGAATGCCCTATGGTGTAGATGACGGGCCCACTTGAATCCTCGTTCATTTGACCCTCACATCCCAGATCGTCGATCCCCACTCCTCAGGCTGCGGGTCACCAAAGCCTGGGCGGTCGGTTGATAGCTCGAGGCCGGCCGCCTGCTAGGCCGAGTCCGTCATGAAGCGGACATACTCCCCCACCAGGACCGCCGCAGGATACATGACTTCTTCCTCGGTCCGAGCGTGCAACTCGAGCATTCGGGCGAACTCCACGTACTCGGTCATGCCTGCGTTTTTCGCGGCCGCCGAGAGCTTCTCCAGCGCCACCACGATCGCCTGGTGTTCAGCCAGCATTTGGGGAAGATCTTCCTTGAGCCTGTCCGTCAAGGCCAGTACGTCTCGCGCCTCGGCCGGCACAACCCCTCGGGAAAGGTCACCCAGTAGGCCGAGCGGCGGGAGCGCATATTCCTCCTCCTTGACGAAGTGCGGATGCATGAGATCGGCGACGACCCTTGCCGCGGCACCGACCTCACCACTCTGCGTTGTCCCGCTGCGCAGTGTGTCGTGCAACTCGTCGTGTTCTATCTTGAGCGAGGGAGGGATCAAGAATTCCATATGCCGTCCTCCATTCAGATCAACGCGGATGCCGTCGACGACGCGGTTATCGGGAGCAGGGGCTCGGCAGTGTCTTACCCGAACAACCCGGTCCCGAAGCACACCGGTTGGAGTGGGCCGGCCGGGGCTTAGCACCGAACCTCGTTGGCCCAGATGATGCACTTCGAATTGTGTCTAGATCCCGGATGTGGCTGCCTGAATCGTCAGATTGTCTCGACCGGGGCCGGGAGGCTGTTCACGATATCGGCGACGATCTGTTCGGCCGTGTGCTCGCGCAAACGGGCCTCAGTCTTGACGATGAGCCGGTGGGCCAGAGCGGGGGCCGCCAATAACTTCACGTCGTCGGGCAGGATATGGACGCGCCCGCGGGCGGCGGCCAATGCCTGAGCAGCTCGGTGGAGGCTCAAAGAGGCCCGAGGGCTTGCTCCCAGTTTGACATCCCCGTGCTTCCTCGTGGCCCGTACTAGGCCCACGATGTAGTCGCGGACCGAAGTGTCCACGTAGACTCGTCGGCAGAGCTTCTGGAGGACGAGCAGTTCTTCAGCTTCCGTTACGGGCTCCAAGGAATCGAGGGGGTTATTCTTGCGGAAGCGTGTAAGTACCATAGCCTCCTCTTCCTCCGATGGATAGCCGATTGCCAGCTTGAGCATGAAGCGGTCGAGTTGCGCCTCAGGCAGAGGGAAAGTGCCTTCCAGTTCCACGGGATTCTGGGTGGCCATCAGCATGAACGGCCTGGGTAGATGCACGGTCCGGTGGTCGATAGTCACCTGCTGTTCCTGCATCGCCTCCAGCATCGCGGATTGAGTTCGAGGTGTCGCCCGGTTGATCTCGTCCACAAGGACGATGTTGGCCATTATCGGTCCCGGCCGGAATTCAAAGGCTCTCCTTTGCTGATCGTAGATCTCTACGCCCGTCACATCAGAGGGCAGTAAGTCGGGGGTGCACTGGATACGGCGGAAGTTACAGCCCAGCGTTTTCGCCAGCGAGCGCGCCAACACCGTTTTGCCCACTCCGGGAACGTCCTCTACCAATACGTTCCCTTCGCATAGGAGGGCTACGAGCATGTACTCAGCGGTTTCGTTCTTACCCACCATCACCCGGCCGACATTGGTGATGACGCGGTCTGCGAAGGCCTTCACCCGAAGCGCCTCTTCGACGGAAAGCCTGTCGTTATGCGATGTCGGAGTCCATTGGTTCATGAATGCTCAAACCTGCTCCGGATCTGGTGTACTCTGCGGATGGCGACGGTCATGACAAATGCGCGCGAATCTCTCCTTCGGTCATACTCGGTCGGTCCGTCCTCTTATACTCGGACTCTACCATCACCGGGCAGGGAATGAAGGTCCCTGAAGTACACAACTGTATGAAGTAAGGGGTACGCTCGTCGTAGGCGGTCATCACGGCCGCTTCAGCCGGCTCCGGCTCTCTCGGAGTCGACGGAGCTCCACCTCTGTAGGTGGTTGTGCTCCGTACCGGGCCCTCACGTAACCCTCGGTGAGGGATTTCACCTCCCTCTCGTAGCCGGGGAGGGACAGGCAGAGCGTCTCTTGATACTCAAAGGGCGTCTGGCACGGCTTTCGGGGAAACCCCCACGCCGCTCCCCAGCGCAGCATATCGGCGTATAGACGACGGATCGAAGCGGTCTGCGGATACTCGTCGCGCGGCTTCAAGCGCCGTCTAACGAGCCGGAACAGGCCCGTCACCCAGGCGAACGCGCGCCGCAAGAGGCCTGCCACATCGTGCCGGAACGCGCCTCGGAGCCACTCCATCTCCGCCCTACCTTGGGTGGTACGCCGCATCCTCTCCAGCAGCTGAGAGGCAATGCTCCAGATGGCGGCCAAAGCCAGTCCTGCAAACAGAACCCCGTAGGCGATGCTGCTGGGGCGTCGTATCCATTCCGGCAGCGACAGGGAGAAGCCAGGCTCCGATTCTTGAGGCGGCGGGACTTCTAGGCCGGGGGTAGGCAAGGGCTCGGGGTCGGACGACGGGAAGAGGCCGGCTATGGCCCCGAACAGGCGTTCAATAAGTCTCCACAGGCCGTGGAGACCCCTGCCTACGAGGTGCATCAGCTCCGGAGTGAAAAGCACGCCCGCAATAAGCCCCAGCAACAACACCACGGCCAGACCGGTCAGTAGCATCCCCCACCAGGTTCCTCCTCGCCGTAGGAATAGTGGAGTGCTCCCCCCGTCAGAGCCGGTGAGGGCTGCTGCGATTAGGCCGAGGCCTACGAAGAATACGGCCATGGGGATCGCCCCGGATAGGTCGACCTGGACTACGTAGCCGATCAATAGCGCAGCGGCAAGCATTATGAGACCGAACTGAAACTCGATCAGCACGTTATTGCGGGTCACCGGGGTGCCGCCGAGCCGCCCTCCAATTCCCCAAAGGGCGCCGGCGGCCAGGACGATGAAGGTCGTCGCTTCCGGCGCCCGGCCGATTCCGCTCAGGCTGTGAAATGTCCCCAGGAGAAAAAGAAAGGTTGCGGGTGGCCAGGCCACCCAAGACAACGTCACCTTCATCAAGGGCGAATGGATCAGGACACGCAGGATGAGCATCCAGACCAACGAGGCCGCGTAGACGAGAAAGAGCGCGGCTACAGGGGCGGCCAAGTGTAGTCCCTGGTTGGCAACATGTAATAGTGCGTAGAGCCAGGCGCCCTCCAGGCCGGCTATGAAGGCGATGGTGATAGCTTTGGCCGTAAGGCTCGCGGTGGCCCCTGAAGCGCTGGGGGGCGCGGGGGAGGAAGCTGTGGCGATGGTGGTCGCGTTATCCGTGGTAGCATCGGCTTGACCGGCATCGGGCCCGGCTCTGCCGTCCGGGGCGTCATAGGGCTGAGGTGCGACTGTCGCCTTTCTCTTCATCAGGCCACTGCTCGTTGGTCGACGTGGTGCCAATGCATTCCGTACGTCTGTGATTCCCGGCCGTTTGTTCCGATCTTGAGCCCCACGAGGCGCGTTCCCGCTCGAATGAGGTCGGCCATCAGCAACTCGATCGCAGGTGACAGTTCTCCGATGACGAAGATGAGGGTGTCGCCGAACCTCAAGTCACCCCGCCGGCGTTCGAAGAAGTCAAGGAGGTCGCTATCCACCTCGGTGGTGGTCTTGGCCAGCGCTTCCAGGATCAGTGCTAGATGGCCGCTCCCGGCACCGGCCGCGATGCAGGCTGGCTGTCTACTGTCGGCCTGTTTCGTATTGACGTAGAGCCCTACCTGCATGTCTCTCTCGACAAGGTGGCGGGCCACGGAGGCAGCCGTGCTGATGCCGAGTTCAAACTCGTCTTTGGGCCGGCCGACGAAGGTGTCGGCCCCCAGAAAGATCGTCGCTTTGAGGTCCGCAGTAAACTCGAAGAGCTTCACCTGAAGAGCGCCGCTGCGCGCACTGGCCTTCCAGTGGATTCGGCGGAGGCTGTCACCTGGTTCATATTCGCGCACTCCGATGAGTCGCGAAGGATCGTCAAAAACCCGCAGTTCCGATCGGGAGTCCCCCAGAAGAGAGAGCGAAGGGACGCCCAGTTCGGAGAGCGGGTACGTGCGCGGATAGACGATAAGGTGCTCATTGCCGGGTTGTACGATGTCGCGGGGATAGAGGCCGAAGATGTCTCCGGATATTACCGAGAGAGGGCCCAAAGGGTAGTAACCTCTGGCCGACGCATCCAGTTGCTGAGAGAAGGTGGCGGCTGAGTACCAAAGTAGAGGAGTCGACCGAGAAAGGGTCACGAAGCCGGATCGGTCGGCAGTCTCGGCCGACTGCGTGACTTCGATCGACTCGGTGGCTTGAGTTGGCTTCACCGGCTTGGTCGCCTTGGCCGGCAACTGGCGGTCGGCCGAGTTTCTTGGCTTCTCGCCACCCTCGTTGGTTGTGCCGATCAGCGTGGCCGGTATCTCGACGCTTATTTCGACCCAAGGAAGGGGGAGTAGTTTGCGGTTGCTCACCCGCATGGTCAGGTGCACCTCGTCGCCCGGGAATACCCGCTTTTCGCTCAGACGGTGTTCACCGGTCACACGCTTGAGGCAGAGATGGCTCCACAACTTGGACACCAGTGCGGCGGCTATCGCGAGCCCTAGAAGCACCACGAGTGCTGAGAAGCCGACGAACGCGGCTCCGATGAGGGCCCCGAAGCCGATGATGATGGCGGCTCTACTGAGCAAAGGACTGGCCGGTTTTGTCATACCCACCTCGATTCTAGCACCGTGGATACATCCAGGATCCTGCTGATGAGAAAGGGGCATCACCGGGGTCTGTTATTGCGACATCCCGGTCACACGGGGGCCAAGACAGACCTGCCGTCGACGCGTCTGCGGGTACTTTGCGTCGCCAACGAGACCTCGGGTGCTCTCGAGTTCTTGAGGGTGGAACTCAGTGCATTCGGGCAGCGCCGGCACCGGCCAAATCCGACGTCGCCAAGGCTACGCTGCAGGAGGTTACGGGGTGCGACCGGGCAGGTGGAGAAAAACAAGCCCCGTGCAACCAACCGCAGAGACGATCGCCAGAAGCAAGTAGCCCAGCAGATATCCTCCGCTTCCCGCGACTGTGTCGAGGAGAAGTCCGAACAACCACGGGGTAGCCAGTGCCCCGGTGAAACCGAATACCTCGAGCAGACCTGTGGCCGCGCCCACTTCCGCAGGCGCCGTGACTACCTCGGCCACCCCGCCGAACAGTGGAGAGAAGTACGCCATGGTGAAAAAGCCCGCGAGAGTAACGAACATGAAGACCATCCACAGCCTTGGAAGGAACGGGACTAAAGCGATACTGACGGTCATTGCGAGCATCGACGTTGCGATGACTTTTCTCTTGCCCCAGCGGGCCATGGCAAGCGCCCCCAGAGGATTCCCGACCAACTGAGCGAGGCCCAGCCCGGCGGTGAGGTACGCTGCCACCTCAGCGCCCGCCGAAAACTCGGTGGATATGAACTGAGGCGTCCATGCGAGTGCCCCCACCCCGACAGAGAGCGAGGCCAGGTTGAAGAGGCAGAGCAGGAGAACCTGCGGATTGACTATTGTGGTCCGTAGAGCACGGACGAGGTCGGTCGTCTTGAAAGCGCAGGCTGAGCGGACGGGCATGCGGCGAACCGGTGCCGGCGCAAGAGCTATGGCGCCGAAGACTGCGGTTGTGCCCGCAGTCGCCAGAAAGACCGCTCGGTATCCGCCGGCCTCGGCGATACTCGGTAGAGTCAGTAACGCCAGGAGCACGCCAAAGCCGTGGCCTGTTCCAAAAAATCCCCATGCTCTGCCTCGGAACCTGGGTGCGATCGCGCTGGGAATCACCACACCTACGGTAGGGACCACAACGCCTAACCCCACTCCTTGGATCAGCCGGCCTGCTACTAACCCTGCGTAGTCGCCCGCGAAGGCGCACATCAAAGCGCCGGCCACTGCGACCCCCAAACCGACTGCGAGTAGGCGCCCACCCAGGCGCGCGGCGGCCAACCCCGACGGAATCGAGACGACGGCGAACGAGAGCACCAAGACCGACGTCAAGAACCCGATCTGCGCATCAGAGAGGGCGAATACGGACCGCATCTGGTCGGTCACCACCGGTATAGTCGACAGGGCGATGCCGTGGAGAGCCAGCAGCAACATGAGGCCGGCGGCTACCATGTCGGTGTTGAACCGGCCGTCGACCGGTTGGCCGCCTGCGCGTAGGTCGTCGGCCTTCTGAGACACGATGTTCACGTGCCCACTATATCGCGCTCTACTTTGACCCAGACGGGAGCCGACAGCACCTTCAAATCGGGCGCTCATCGATTGTCTGGATGGGAGATCTTACGCATGTACCGCTTTCTTGGTCTGGAGATCTTCGAAGATGGATTGGTGCAGTCTCCACCAGGCAGGCGGCGGGTGATCAAGAGGTGGGCATGGCGAACTCATAGTCCAGTCGGCTGATGCGACCTCGCCAGTATGGTTTTGTCCCCCCAGGCAACAGCCAGGCTACTTCACCGTCCAAAGGCACGCACATGCCGCTACGCGTCTCGTAGTTCCAGAACCGACCCTGCCAGGCAGTGGGCACCGTCTGGGAGCCCACCCTCCGTCCCCGGACGTCTGTGCACACTTGTTCAACCAGCCCCTGCTCACCGAAGCGGAAGAGCAGGGTCGCCGTGATATCTCCATCCTTCAAGGTCGCCTGCGCCGCCCGCTCGTCTTCGGCCTCCCAAAGCACACCTTGGCTGGGCAGAAGTGCAGTTGGATACCACACGGCTTCGGCCAAGAACCGCAGGAGCTCATCCCGAGCGATGTCGCCCGAGCCTCTGATGTACGCTATGCGCACTAATCCGCATACCGCCGCTTCTAGAATGCCCTCACCTGCCACATAGGCGTCGTGCACCCGCACCGGAAGTCCGGGCATTGCGGCGATGCGCCCGTCCCAGTCGAATCCTGGACGCCGTATGACGACCCTTTGATCGGAGGTGAACGGCTTCCATCGCTCGACTCTCTCGCCGAGATTGAAGGTGCCTGTGTGCTTCAGGCTGACGGCGGTCACCAACGGTTGTCCATGCGTCAGCACGCTCCGCAAATACCGTCGGACGGGTGCCGGTAAATCGGCCGAATCCGCCTGGTCGTAGACGTGGGCCTCGATAGGGAGTCGGGCGGCTTCAAGTCGGGTCCGCAGTGCTTCGGTTGCCGTCTGCCAACGAGATCTGGTTCGTAACATCACGACCGCCGTGATGATGACCGGCCCCGAGGCGGAAAAAACCATCCTGCCTGCCGTTTGTCGTCGGACGAGCGCGAGAATCGCTCTTTGTGCCGGAACTTCATGAATCGGCCCGATGCTGTTGCAGGCGGTTCTCAATTTCAGTGGCAAGTGCGGCCAAGTACTCATTGCACCGGGTCACCTCGATGCGAAGCTGGGCTAAGGCTTCCTCGGATTGGTACTCTTCAGCTTGGAGAACAGCGTCACGCACCTCGTCCAGTTGCAGCGACGTATTTGCGACCTGCTTCATGATCCCGTCGTTACTGCCGCTGGAAGCGAGAAACTCAGACCAGACCCCCAGCCGGTCAGTCAGACGACGACGCTCGGCCATGATTTGGTGGAGCAGATCAACGAGTTGCGCCTTTGACTCTTCCGTATTTGACGGAAGCCGGGGGACCGGGAGAGCGCGTGGTACCACGATCCCGCGCGTGACTTCGCTTCTGGCTTCGTCCGCAAGGCCGTGCAGAAGATCCGTCAGTGCCACTCGGGTCACGGGTTCCCACCGGCGCTCAGTGACCCGGCCGACGACTCTGTTGACCACCAAGAAGGTCAGCAAGAACGTTACTAGACTGCCGGCCAGGCCCGAAAGGACAACGAGGTCCTGCCAGATGGTCGTCCTGATGTCGATGAAGAAGATGACGGCCATCAGAGATAGGCCACCGATGAAGGCCCCGACACGGCCTACGACTGCCCACTTCTCCTTGCTACCCATCGGTCGCTCCCTGACCGTCATCGTGTGAGATACGTGTGGATCACAGCTCGGCACTTCTCGCGTACGAAGACCAGTATAAGCCGTGTTCGGTGACCACAGGGGGAAGTCACTGTTCTAGAAGAGGCGAGAGCCCGGTACCTTTGACCGGGCTCTCGCCAGACAATTCGGACTTCTTTGAGGGATGATTCGCGAAGCCGGACAGGCGCCGCAGCTTCCGTCGCTCCAACCGGGGACTATTTCGCTACGAACTGGGCCAGCGCTGCGCCGTTGGCGTCGCGTAGCCAGAGAGTGTCTCCGTCTATCTCGTAGGTGGCTGTCAGGGGTAGGGCGGCCAAATACGCTGCTTCTTGAGCCATAAGGTCATCTGGTCCGGCCATTGCGGTGACGGCGATCTGTTGATCGATGGTCATCTGGTCCGGGTCAGACACGGTGTATGCGGTCGAGTACTTGTTGACGCCCGCACTCCCGCCCAGAGTACCGTCCTCTTGGAACACGGCGGTTATCGTACTGTCGACGGCCAGGGATTCGAGCCCGCCCTTGCCGTTGTTATAAGCGATTGCCTGCCATTCAGTGCCGGTGAGGTGCGTGGCCGGAACGAGTACGTACTCCACGAGGATTTGGCCTTGGTCGTCGAGTAGCGTTAAGGAGTCATCGGTGACCTTGTAGGTGGCAGCTTTCTCGATGGCGGCAAAATAAGCGTTCTCCTGGGCCATCGCATCTTCGGGCCCAGCCATCATCGTGGTCATCCCCGGAGTGATCTCAATGGTATTGCCTGGACCAGTGACATAGGAGGCGTTGTAACGGTTGATCGTGCCTGAGCCGCTCATTTCGCCGGCGGCAAACCCTGCGCCCGCGGTGAATTCCTTGGCCCCAAGCACCGAGTCCACTCCGCTAATGGTGGTAGCCTTCCAGGACCTACCTTCCAGGGCCTTCGAATCGTCTGCGGCCCCTTCAGCTCCGGTGCTACTGCCGCACGCGGAGACGCCCAGGACGACGAACGCGAGCGTGGCTACACCAACGAAAATCATTGATACGGAACGCTTCATGTCACACTCCAAAATCGAATCACTATGACGATGTCTACATATGTCGCCGTTGGGACGTTCCGGTTTGGCGCTGAGGTTCCCAAGGGCGGCCAGACACCTAGGTTTACAAGGGGACGATCGGCTACAGGGCCCTGATGCTCTTGAAGGTATAGCCCGCCTCCATGAAGGCGTCGATCACTCTGTGGAGCGGAGAGTCGGCCGCGTATTGGTAAGAAGGATAGCCGTCTTCGTCTATCTCCAGAGTCATGAAACGGGCTTCGATATAAGGATGGTAGAAGAAGCTACCCAGCTGGCCCGCGTTGGGAGCTTTGATCCTCGCGATCATGTTGGCGGTATCAGCCGCTGGATCATCTATGTAGCCAAAGGGAGTGGGTATGAACGTGATCGTCTTGCCGCCAACATCTACCTTGCTGATATTTGGCTCTTCCCACGACTGCTTACCTTCATATAATATATCGAAAACCCTTCCCATAATCATCTTCTGATTCCAGGTAGCAGAGTAGTGTGGGCTTTCGAAAAATGCAACATCAATGCCAAGCTTGTTAGCATCGTTCAAGGCGTATTGTAATCTAGTTCTAATACTAGTTTCACTTGTATTACGTTTGGCGTTAAACTCCGTGCCCCATATGCTAACCTCATCACCATATTGATGTGTATATCCGTGTAAACCTATCAATCCGCCTCTCATTTCGAAATAGTCCAAGGTATACACAAAATGCGCATTATGTATACTGTAATCTTGAGCCGGGGAATTATCGATACCGTTCTTGGGATCGATATACCGAGGAATCCATCCCAAATGCATGGGAATATCCTTTGCATGACAGTAGTCAAATATTACCCGTAGCCTCTCCAGACTATCTCCGGTCGCATACTTCTGATTTGCGGTTATATCCTCAAAACGTATCAATGCGGTTTTACCGGTTCGGTTCTGTTTCGTCTCAGACGGACGATCTCTATTCCAGAAAAGACGAATCATCTCGTTCTGCTCGTCCCAAACCACTTTGAGGTCCAACATTCGTTGTAGATCGATCAATGACAAGTAGGGATGATCGAAGAAAACGCGCGGCCGGTGAACGAGGCGGGAGGTCGTGTGATTCACCGTATAGGTTCCGGTGGACAGATTGAGGGCCAGGTCGATGGAGGCAGTCTTCTGGTGGACCTCTTCGGCGGATACGGTGAGGGTGCCGCCGAGGCTTTCGAGGAACTCAACCAACGGCAGATAATAGCGATTCGTTTCCACCTGTATGGGATGAGTCAGAGCAAGAGCCTCGCCCTCGAAGGTCAGCGTGACAATCGGAGGGCTGAGCCGCTCGCGGAGGTTGAACAAGATCTGGGCTACCTCACCGCGGGTGGCAGGCCGGGCAACATCAGCCCAGCGGCTTTGGATGGGAAGAAGGGCCAGCAGATCATGGTGATCGGCCCGACGGACGTTGGCTCCGTGCACTGGTTCGCCATGCGCCCAGCACGCGTACCAGTCGTCGGGAGGCGATACCAGAAGTCCGGGATGATGAGCGTCTGCGGCGCGGACTACCATGGTTATGACTTGGGGTAAGGAGACTTTTGTGTAGGGAGAGAAGTTCGTCGCAGACGTGCCTTTGGTGATGCCTGCCTGGTAAGCTGCACCAACGAACTCGTGCGGATAGAGCTGATCGGGGTCGTCGGGGCCCAGGTCGGTGAAGGGTGCGAAACTCTGCTCTTCGGTCACCTCGATCTCAAGAAGTCCACAGATCATCTTGGCGAACTGAGCTCGGTAGACGGGTTCGTCCGGCCCAAAGCTGCCGTCGCCTTTGCCACCCACTATGCCGAGCCGGGCGAGTTCTCTTATGGCGTGGGCATAACGGTGATCGCTGGGGACATCGACGAAAGACGGGGCGGTCGTTGGGGTGGGACTAGTCGAAGGGGCGGAGGAGGTCGACGCGGCGGCGTCGCATCCACATCCCCCCAGGATCGACGTAGTTGTCAGAGCCAACGTCAGAACAAGGACGGCAAGAACGAGCGTCATACGACGGGCGGTTCTCATGAGCGGGGCTCCTGTCAGACCCGGGTTCGACTACAACCATACTAGAACCTTGCCGCCGTCTTTCATAGCTCGAACTAACGATGCGACGATGTACGATCTATCCACGGAGGTACCACAGGAATAGATGAAAGACGCGCAGCCGGCACCGGCCTGGGAACCACTAAGTCCGTGCCGACAGAGCTGAGCGAGCGCCCCGCAGCCACAGATTCGTTCGGAAACCGGTTATCAGCCTCCCAAGTAGGCTTTCCTTACAAGGTCGTTACATCTGAACGTCTCGACGTCACCCTCGAGGATCACCTTGCCTACTTGCAGCGCGTAGGCGCGCTCGGCCGCCTTGAGAGCCAGGGGTACGTTCTGTTCGACGAGAAGGACCCCCACACCCTGCTTGTTGATGTTCTTGATGACCGGCACCAGCCCATTGACCATGATGGGAGCCAACCCGAGTGACGGCTCATCCAAACACAGTAGCTTGGGTTTGCCCAACAGGGCCCGGGCGATGGCCAGCATCTGCTGCTCGCCGCCGCTGAGCGAGCCCGCCTTCTGGTTGCGGCGCTCTCTAAGGATGGGGAAGTGCTCGAAGACCTCTTCCATATCCTTCCTTATGCCGGCCTTGTCCTTGCGGAGACTGGCTCCCATCTGCATGTTGGTCCACACAGAGAGGTAGGGGAACAAGCGCCGGCCTTCGGGCACCTGCACCACCCCTCGCCTGACGATTTCGTACGGTGGCAGCCGGTCGATGCGCTCGTCTCCGAACCAGATCTCCCCAGAACTGACGGGAGTGAGACCTGATATGGCCTTGAGGATAGTGCTCTTGCCGGAGCCGTTTGCTCCCACCACAGCCACTACCTCGCCGGCGCCGACGTGGATGGAGATGCCATCCACAGCTATGGCTTTGCCGTAATGGATGCGGATATCTCTAATATCAAGTTGCATCGTTGATCCCGTCGTCTCCGGTCTAATCATCCTCGATCCCGAAAAAAGCCTCACAAACATCGGCATCTGCGCGTACCTCTTGAGGCGTGCCTTCCGCGATCTTGTGGCCAAAGTTGAGGACAAACACTCTGTCACAAAGAGTCATGAACTCCAGGTTGTGCTCGATGAGGAGAATGGCTACTCCCTGCTCTCGGATCTTGGTGAAAACATCTAAGGAAAAAGCGATCTCTTCTGAGGTCATGCCGGCGACCGGCTCATCCAACAGCAGTAGCTTGGGCTTCACTGCCAGGGCTCGGGCCACACCGAGGACTTTCTGGTAACCGTGGGGGAGATTCTTGGCCAACTCGTCCTTCATAGGCTCCAGTCCCACGAACTTCAGGATCTCTTTCGCCCGCTCCAGTTTGCCCGCTTCTTTGCGCTTATACCCCGGGGTGCGGAGTGTCGCCTCCCAGAAGCCACACCTAGGATGCAGAAACGACGCCGCTACCAAGTTCTCGAGTACGGTGAAGTCTGGGAACAGGTAGGCCGACTGAAAGGTGCGACCGATTCCAAGTTTTGCGGTGGCGTGCGCCTTCTTGGTAGTGATATCGGTGCCGTCGAAGACGATCTGCCCGGAAGTGGGACGAAGGACACCCGTGATAAGGTTGAACACCGTCGATTTGCCGGCGCCGTTCGGCCCGATGAGGCCTACGATCTGCCCCTCGGCTACCTGCATGTCGAGGTTTGCAACGGCTCTCAGGCCTCCGAACGCCTTGGAGAGCCCTTTAGTCTCCAGCAGCACTCTTGGCCACCCTTTCCTCGCGGCTCTTCAGCAGCTGCCCCTTCAGCTGGTCATACAGACCGGCCAGACCTTCAGGCATGAGATAGACCACGATCAACATAACGACGCCCAAGACCAGTGGTGCCGCTGTGCCGAGCCTGCGGAATATCTCGGGGATCGAATAGAGAAGGCCTGCGCCGATGATCGGTCCCGCGAAGCTCTTATGTCCCCCCACGAGCATGTACATGACTAGGAAAATACTGGCCAGGAAGCCGTAAGAGTCGGGCGATAGAGTCATGTTGAAGTGGGCATACCAGGCTCCGGCCAGTCCCGCAAAAAAACAACCTACGGCCAAAGCCAGTACTCTGTAGAAGGCCTCGTTGATACCGACGCTCGATGCCACCAAATGCGACTGGGCGATGGCCTTCCACGTCATCCCCACTCGGCTGTGCTCTATTCGCCATAGAATGATCAGGCAGACGATGGTAAGAGCCAAGGTGCAGTAATAATAGGGAACCTTCTGCCCCACGAAGCTCTGGGCCAAGGGTGGTATTTTGGAGAGCCCTGTACCGCCCCCGGTCCAAGTGCGGGCAACCCGTATGAGGTCCACCAGGAAGATCCCTCCGAACAGGCTTACCATAGCGAAGTAGATGGCTCTCACACGGGTGAAGGGAATGCCCAGGAGGACCCCAAGCACCATCGCCATGACTGCTCCCGCAGGGATGGTGATCCATGGAGCGAGGGCGAACTGCTTGGCGAGAACGCCGGCAAAATAGGCGCCACAGCCGACGAAGGCCGCGTGGGCCACGGAGATCTGGCCCGAGAGAAAGATCGTCCGTAGACTGCTTACCATGATGATGTTGAGTAGCACCATTACTCCGACGTGCAGCACGTACGGACGCCTGCCGACTATTACCGGTACTAGGAACAAGATCACCAGTAGCAGCAGTAAGCCCGCAAGCTTGGACCATCTCGACCCTAACAACCGCGGTCCTCCAGATGATTTCTCGGTGCCCATGACTCTATGCCTCGTGACCGAACAGGCCCTGGGGCCTGAACAGCATGATAACGATAATGACCGCTACGCCGACAGCATCAACGGCACTCCCCTCCACCCATAGGGGCAGGAAGGCGTTGAGCACTCCCAAGATGACCCCTCCGACCAGCACTCCGCCGATGCTACCGATGCCTGCCAGGATGACCACCTGGATGGCCCTCACCAGCATCTCGTCGCCGGCAAAGGGGTTCAGAAACATCAGTGATCCCATCAGGCCGCCGGCCACCGCCGCCAGCGCGCAGGCGATGAAGGCTGCTATGGCGGTGATGCGGTAGATGTTGATGCCTTGAAGGGTGGCGCCCACGAAATCCTGGGATGTGGCCAGCATCTGCTGACCCGTCCGCGAGCGTCGTATGAAGGTGAACACCGCGATCAGAAGCACCGCCGCCGCTACGAACGCGATGATCCTTTCGTGGGCGATCCAGACGCCTTTGATTTGGAAGCTCCCCGACCAGAAACTGGGGATCGCCCTTACTTCACTGCCGACCAGTACATTCACGAGGGACTCGAGTATGACAATGACGGCAAGGGTGAGGACGATGATGCGGTTGGTATTGCCGAAGAATGGGCGGAAACCAAACCTCTCCAGAAAGAGTCCGAACAGGCCCAGCCCCAAAGCAGTGATGAGCAGGGCGACCCAGTTATTGAGTCCTGCAGTGACGATGAGTTCGTAGCAAACATAGCCGCCGACCATGTAGATAACGGCGTGGGCGAAATTGACCACGCCCATGATGCTGAGAAGTAGGGCGAAGCCAAGCGCCATGAGGATGTACAGCGATGACAACACCAGGGCGTTCACCGCGCTCTGAGCCAGCAGACTTCCGCTCAAGACCTCGCGTCTCCTTCTAGTCTTCGTGCAGATATTTGTACCAGCCCGGCCGTTCCACGAAGAGGGACTCCCTTCGCAGAACAGCCGGGCTCAGAAATCTGGTCAGACTGTACTCTACGGCAACTCTACCGGCAGGAAGTCGATGAATTCCACCTTGCCATCCTTCAGCATACTGAACGGCGTAGCGTAGCTCACGTTGTGTTTGATCCCGTAGCTCTTGAGGCCACCCATGACTCCAGGGCCGTAAACCGTGTCGATGGAGGGCATGTTCTCCCAAGCCTCAGCCACTGCCTTGGGATCCAGGCTTTGAGCGTGCTCGATCGCTTGGACGAGGCAGTAGCAGGAATTGAAGCCCCAGACGTAAGTCGGGGATTGCTTGCCAAACATATCCTGCCCAAGAGCGAGGATCTCCTTGATGAGCGGAGTCATTTTGGGCGAATCCATCTGAATGTTGTGGGTATAGAAATTCGTCGAAGCCTCCGGGCCGGCGATCTCGGCTATGTCGTACGGGTCTTCGTGCGAGCCGAAAATAGGGCCGGTGAAGCCGTTCTGGCGGGCGATCTTAAGCATATTACCCATGAAGATGGGCCAGCCATTGATGAAGAACATGGCATCGGGTTTCGTTGCCAGAGCCTGCGTCACGTACGGGGTGAAGTCCGGTGCTGCCATGTTGTACTCGAAATAGTTGAGAAGTTCGAAACCGGAGTTCACCATCATCTCTTTGACCAGCGGCATGAAAATGGGTGGCGCCCCATCATCTGGAGTGAGAACCGTGAGTTTCTTGACATCCGGATAGTTCGCCTTGAGATAGTTGAGGTCTGGCTGGATGAAGTCAGTGGTGACGTCGTTGGCTATGAAGGTCAGGGGCGTGTCAGGCCCGTACTCCTCGGGAGTATGGCAGTTGTACAAGATGACACGGAGTACACCGGCGGGCTCGGTCACGGTGCCTGAGGCGATCACCGTGAAGGGCACGATCGGCCCGACCTGGAAATTGCAGCCGGCGTCAATGAGCTTGGTGGCCGCCGCTGAGGAGCCTTCGGCCGTGCTCTGGCAGTCCTCGGCGATCATCTTGATCAAGTATTGCTGTCCGTCGACAGTGATGCCGCCCTTTGTGTTGATCCAACTCTCGAAGATCTGCTCGCCTTCCCAAACCAGTTGTTCAGAGGCTGAGAAGAGTCCGGTCAAAGAGACTGCTGCTCCGATCCGGAGCTCTTTCGGTTCAGCCGGTTCGGTAGTGGTGGGTGCGGCGGTAGTGGTGGGTGCGGCGGTTGTTTCGGTGGGTGGTACGGGTGCTGCAGTAGTCGTGGTCGTCTCCTTCTCGCCGCAACCGACGACGAGTGCTCCCAGAGCCAGCATGACGACCAACGCGAACAAGACGGTGACTGCTGTGCTCTTTTTCACTTCGGAACCCCCTTTGGTCAAGTCCCTGTGCTTGGCAGTTCGTCATATCCTCGGAACTGATTCGGCCCCTTCTCACCCTCCTTTCGCCGGTCAAAGACGTTCCGGGCCGGTGTTGGGCCCTTAATGCAATCGGGTACGGAACAAACAATACGCCCGGGGGTGGCATGGAATCGAAAAAACCCAGGCCCTGACTCTTCTGAACCCCCCGGAACCCCTCCGTCAACCCGGTCTGCTCCGCATTCTATCGTACGCCATGCGTCTGGTCCAT
>JAXGNF010000035.1:0-23012 GCA_040768135.1 Thermoleophilia bacterium
CCATTTTCAGAGTCTGAGGCAACGTCCACGACCAATTGACGTCGATCATGATGCCGACATCTTCTCCGACCGCCTCGCGGACGGTCTTCACCCGCTCCACCTCCACTCGGAGAGGCTTATCCCCCAGATTCATCTTCACGCACCGGAAACCCTGCTCCACTAGTAGAGCGGCATCCCTCTGGAGGCCATCCAGACTCCAATCACGAAACAGCATGTGGCTCGCGTAGGCAGGCACCGCGGTACGATACCCTCCAAGAAGGCGGGCCAACGGCATGCCGAGGGCTTTCGCTTGTATTATCCAGAGCGCGCTGTCGATGGCCGAGAGGGCATATATGCCGTATCCGCGATGCCCCATATGGACGGTCGCCTCGTACAGCTTCTGCCAGGCCTCCGCCCAGCGGAAGACATCCTGGCCGATGATGACTTCACTCAACTCGTCCACGGCCGTCTTGAGGGTCCTCACGCGCCTGTCTTCCTCGGCAAAGGCGATCCCGAATCCTTGTATCCCCTCGTCGGCCGTGACCTCAACGACAACGGGATTGAATCGGGAGACAAGATGATCTTTGTTACCAGCGTAGATGGGGCGTTCCAGCGGTACCGAAAGAGCGGTGGAGCGCACGTGGGTGACCTTCATCTCATCACTCCTAACAGGTCGTGGCCGAGGGAGCGTCGGCCCAAGCAACGGCGAACCACCACGCCCATCCCCGAGCGGCGCTCGACAAGAGGCGCCCGCCGGTGCCTCCCTATTCAGCCTCCTCCCAGGCTATGAGTGGCAGGTCGTTCGGTACTAACACGTCCTCACGACACGGTAGCACCCGCACTGCATAACCGTGCAGGCCCGAGGTCCTGCTGGGGACCGTCCCTCGATAGAGATGCTCATCATTATCAGAACCCACCCAAACCAGGGGTGCACCGTGGCCGTTGCGCAGGGAACCATCGGGACGCAGACTGCTGTAGTAGGCCTGCACCACCACGTCCGAGGGATCCAGGCGTCCCAGGCGCACCTTAGCCTCTACCGCCAACTCCTCCCCCACGGTCATCTCAGGTACGGCCTCACCGGAAACCCAGGTGACTTTGACGTCGCACCAAGCGTCCCGCATCCGCGTCTTCCACTCCGATAGCTCTCTGGCCTTGGCGAAGTCATTCTCGGCCAGTCGCTCATAGCGGTCGGCGATGGGCAGGTAGAAGCGCTGCGAGTATTGCTTGAGCATACGGTCACCAGAAAACGCCGGCGCGAGGACCCGAATCGAGTTCTTCATCATGGCGACCCAACCCCGAGGCAGACCGTCGGCGTCGCGTTCGTAAAACAGAGGGACTACTTCGCGCTCCAAAGTCGAATAGAGCGATGCCGCATCGACCTCGTCCTGGTAATCGGTGTGAACGAATTCCTGCCCATCTCCTATCTGCCACCCCACGCCGGGGCGGTAGGCTTCGGCCCACCACCCGTCGAGTACGGATAGGTTGAGCCCTCCGTTGGGCACCACCTTCATGCCGCTGGTGCCACAGGCTTCATTCGGACGACGCGGGGTATTGAGCCATACGTCCACTCCCTGTACCAGCATGGCTGTCTTGCTCATGTCGTAGTCTTCGAGAAACACCACGTGGTCGGTGAGACCCTCGCGCCTGACGATGTCGTACATCTGTCGGATAAAATCCTTGCCCGCCCCGTCGCGCGGATGAGCTTTGCCGGCGATGATGACCTGCACCGGCCGTGTCTCGTTCAGCAGCAGCGCCTTGAGCCGACACACGTCGCGGAAGAGAAGGGTGGCCCGTTTATAGGTGGCGAAGCGGCGAGCAAAACCGATCGTGAGAGTATCCGGCCGCAGGGGTGGTCGAGCGGGGCCCCCCAGAGCCCTAGTATCGTGCTTGTCGCGCGACTGAGCCTCGGCCTGCTCGCGCGCGTACGCCACTAGTCGTTCGCGAAGGCGGGTGTGAGCGTGCCAGAGCTCGAGATCGGGTATGCGCTCCACCCGCTGCCAAGCCTCACGCGAAGAGGCATCTTCTCTCCACCGCGGGCCCAGATAGTGATCGAACAACTGCTCCATCTCAGACGCCACCCAAGTCTTGGTGTGGACCCCGTTTGTCACCGACTCGATGGGCATCTCACCAGCGGGAAAGTCCACCCATCCCGGCCGCATCATTCGGGCAGTGGCCCGGCGATGTAGACGGCTGACGGCGTTGCGGCGTGGCGATTGGCGAAGAGCCAACACGGCGACGTTGAACTCCTCGTCGAGGGCATCGCGGTTAACCCGGCCCATGCGCATGAACTGTTCGGTCTCCAACCCTAGTCCGGTCAGATACTCACCCAGGTATGTCTCGATCAGTGATTGAGGGAAAAGGTCGAAGCCGGCCGGTACCGGGGTATGCGTGGTGAAAAGGGTCCCGGCGCCGGTCGCCTGTCGGGCTTCGTAGAAGGATAACCCGTGGGTCTCCATCGCCTCGCGCATGCGTTCCAGCGTGCTGAAGACGGTGTGCCCCTCGTTGAGGTGATACACCTGCGGATACACACCCAGGGCCCGGAGAGCGCGGATGCCCCCTATCCCCAGCAGGAGTTCCTGTGCCAAACGGTCCTCGGAGCCTCCACCGTAGAGCTCGCCGGTGATGCGCTGCGAGGCCGGATCATTCTCGGGCAGAGCGCTGTCAAGCAGGTACAGGGATACCCTGCCCACTTGGACCTTCCACACCCGCGCCCAAACGGTGCGACCGGCCATATCCACCGACACTTTGAGGGGCGTTCTCGCCACGGCAGGAGCGGCGATTGCGGCCGCTTCTCCGGTAGTGGTCGTACCCTCCCCCGCGGTGACCTCCTCGGCTCCCGAAGGAGCCGCCCGCCACACATCCCCCGCCATCACTGCACGCAGCGGCAGGGTACTGAAGTCGTGGCTCCGGTATTCTTCGTACTGCCAGCCTTCTTCGTCGAGCTTCTGAGTGAAATAACCTCGGTTATAAAGAAGGCCAACCGCCACAAGGGGCAGATCGAGCCCACTGGCCGCCTTCAGGTGGTCTCCGGCAAGCACGCCCAAGCCCCCCGAATAGATGGGTAAACAGGCCGTAAGACCGAATTCCATGCAGAAGTAGGCGATAGACAGGTCCTCGCGTTCAGGATACGAGAGACGGAACCATCCGGGTTCGACCATGTAGCGACGCAGGTCGTCCAGAGCCTCATCCAAGTGCGTGAGAAAGGAAGACTCACCGGCGGCCTGCTCCAACCGCTCTCGTGACACACGCCGCAGCATCAGGACCGGGTTGCCGCCGCACTTCTCGAGCATCTCGGCATCTAGGTGCTGGAAGACCTTGAAGGCCCGCCGATCCCATGCCCAGCGGAGATTATGCGCCAACTCTTCCAACCCACGCAGGCGCTCAGGCACCTCCGGATGAACGCTGAACTGATGGATCTTGGGCACGGTCGCTCTATTCTCCTCTGCGGGCCGGCACCGGCGTCAACAACAATTGGTGCATTATCCCATACCCATGCCGGGAGTCCTTCCCGGCAACGATCGCTCCCTTGTGAAGCGAGACCAACCCACCGAACGAGCCAGGGATGAGGATTGCCGCTGTAGAAACCCGAAGCCCCGCGGTCAAACGGGGCTTCGGTTGGAGGGAAGGCTCTATTTAGTCGATCTTAGAACGGAGTGAGTGACCATCCTCTGCCGGCCAAGCGCTCCGCCCTACGCAGTCCCAGATGAGTGAGGGCCACATGGCCGATGGTGATCCACTCGATCACGCCACGATCAGCCCAGAAGTCGCAGGCCTTCTCCACGTCCTCGGCCGAACGGTCGAGCTCCGTCCGCACGTCGCTATACGAGACGGCACTCTTCGCAGTCTGCCCGGCCAACTCATACAGGGCTCGTAGATAGTCGTGTTCGAGGCCACTAGCGGTCCGCGAAGCGCGCATCTTACCTCTCCTCTTTATTGTTCCGGGGCCATGTTAGTGTGCTCCCAAGTGCCTGAACGTGTCCTGAACGGATGAAGGGACATAGAGCCGAGGTCGCGGAGAGAAGGTCGAGGTCGCGGAGAGAAGGTCGAGGTCGCGGAGAGAAGGTCGAGGTCGCCAAGACGAAGGCCGGCCCCCGTAACGGAAACCGAACGTTCGCCGGGATGGTGCGGCCCGCCCCCGGAAACCGGGGGCAGGCCGCCAAGCCGCGGTCAGGAAGGGGCCGCGAAATAGTTCTGGTAGTCGACTAGTGCGGGTCCATCCAGGTCGTGCCCCAGGACCAGGCCACGAAGCCGCCCTCCATCGGGTACTCGGTGTGCACGTAGTCCTGGATGACAATGCCCGCCGGATAATGGAAGACCGGGATCATCAAGGCCTGCTCGTTGAGCATGGCGACGATCTTGCCGGTGTTCTCTATCTGATCCTGCTCGGTGCGTGCCATCAGAGCAGGCTCAAATAGCGCGTTGAACTCCGCCGGCCGCTGGAAGCTCGCCAGGTTGGTCTTGGGCTGCGGGCCCCACCAAGCACAGCACGACATGAGATAGGTCACGTCGTTGCCGCTGAACATGAAAGCCAGGTCTTTCCATCCCGTGCCGAACACCGAACCGTAGAACCGCCCGGCATCGGCGATATCAATGTTGGTGATGAAACCGGCCGCGTCAAGGAAACCCTTGACAACCTCGGCCCCGGTGCTACGGCCTCCTGCCTCCGCTATCGCCAACAGATCGATGGGGCAGCCGTTGGCATAGCCGGCCTCCACCAACAGAGCCTTGGCCTTTTCGGGGTCATAGCCGCGCTTGACCTTGATGGCGTCTGCACCCCATTCGCCCGCGGGCGCGACGGCGTCAAGGGGGATGTAGAACCCGTAACCGATAGCATCGCAGATCGCCTGCTTGTCTAGTGCGTACTCGACCGCTTCACGTACCCTTTGGTCGGCGCACACAGAGTTGGCGTCCATGGTGTTGGGCATGAGGTGGTACTGGAACCCGGCCCAGCCGGACTGGATAGCGAAGCCCTTGTCAACCATCTCGGCTCGGCCTTGGGCGTCGGCCGACTGCCAGACGTCGGCCTGACCGGCCTGCATCATGGTAGAAGCAGTATTCGCGTCGACGACTATAGTCACGTCGATCTCATCCAGTAGAGGCTCGCCCCTCCACCAATCGGGGTTCTTGACCCATTTAAGGGATTGGTCGCGGTTGAACTCGGCAAGGATGTAAGGACCCGTACCCACGAGGTGCGTCTTGGCCCACTCGATCCTTTCCTCTTCGGTGGCGCCACTCTTCTCGTAGGCTTCCTTCGAGAACATGGGCACCCAACCGAGAGACTGGAGCAGTTGGTTGTGCCAATAGTTCAGGTGCAGCACGTACGAATACTTGTCAACGATCTCGAACTCTTTGATCGCGTCGGCAAATTGAAGCTTGCCGGTCGGCGCCGCCAGATCGTAGTTCCACTTGGCCACTTCGGCAGTCAACTCGGTCCCGTCATGGAACTTGACGCCTTCGTGAAGCTTGACCGATATGGTCAGAGCATCCGGATCCTCCACGACGCTCTCCGCCAAGTCGGGCTCCAGCTTCCGTCCAGGCGCGAACTTCATGATGCGCTCGAGGCCGGGGAAAAGCCCGCCCTCATCGACCGGACCCATGGCCGCCCAATAACCCAGGACCTGCGGCGTCGCGTTATGGATCAGACGCAAGGTCCCACCGGCAACCGGACCGCCGGCCTCAGTAGTCACGGGGCCCGCAGTGGGCGCGGGGCCCTCGGTAGTCGCGGGGCCCTCGGTAGTCGCGGGACCCGCAGTGGGCGCGGGTGCCGACGTCGTGGTGGCCTTGTCTTCACCGCAGCCTGCCACGAGCATGAGCAGTAGCCCGACCAGTAGAAGCGCGCATACGGCCCATACCCCACTCTTCGTCCTTCTCGTCACTTCATTACCTCCATTGCTGGACAGTGGTCATCTAGACGTGAAGACGTCTCATCTGCAGTAGCGTACCCAACGGTATCCTGTCCCTCTCGCAATCTACCCGAGATGCCCACCCCCTTCCGCCATGCGGGTTTCACCCTCCTTGAGCAACGACGAGTCTGCTATCACGTGGCCGGTCTGCGAATGTACTCACCAGTGAACACGAGATCCTGATGGATCATCGGTTTGGCCGGATCGTAGACTTTGGTGTACCGCAGGGGGCAGTGTCTCACACCCGGCGGTATGTGGACCATAAAAGGCTCGGTGAACACAAAAGTCTCGAGCGCTCCCTCTTCCTCACCGATCGCGAACTCGATCTCGCCGCCCAGTTCCAGCATGTCGGGAGCACACCCGTAGAAAGAGAGGTACTGGTCGAAATCGTGGGTATGGGTATGGGAAACCATCTCAAACGGTTCGGTTATGGCAAAAGTAGCGATCCTAAAACCGGGCGAGGCTGGTACGTCTTTGCCAACCAGAAAAAGCGCCGGATAAGGCACCTCCTGCATATGAGGATGCTCCGGGATCTTGATCTCCTCACCCACCCTGAAGTACTTCCTATAGGGTGAGTCTTCCAACCTGCTCAAATCGTCTCTCCCTTCTTCTCGACGGTCAGAAGCACTGTGCAAAACGGGGCCCCCATCCCCGCTGCTTCGGCTGGACGGGGTACCGGCGCAAATGGGCGCCTCTCATCGTGACTATACAAGATGCAGGCACATCGCACAAGAAACCTATATAGATATTTTCATAGCTCTAGCAATCGTAACTGGATATATAGCCTAACGGAGGCGCCGGACGACACCCGAGACACAACTGATGATCCCACCATGGACAAGAAACGGCACTTCAGCGTGGGAGCAGGTCACCACCGGGGAACTGGGTCACCACCGGGGAACTGGGTCACCGCCGGAGGACCCTGTTACCGTCGGGGAACTGGGTCACCGCCGGGGACGGCCCCATCCCTGCTGTAGCTTTGCATCGGGGCTGTCGACGCGTGAAGTATGGGTCTGTCGACCCGGCGAAAATACATCGGGCAATGCCTAACACCCCGGGGCACAAAGACCATAGAACTCTCGGTGATGGTGTACTTCTCCCCCCCAATCCATAACTCCACCTCGCCACAGAGGTCGTGCGGCCGCTCGGGATCAGAGCCGAAGAACATGAGGATCTCGTCGAAGTCGTCGTGACAGTGCTCGGGCGGAGATCCCTCAGAAGCCTCGTGGAACCACACGGATTCCGCATAGAAGGAGCCCGGCACAAAGCGGGAATCGATATACGTGAGTGGTGTGATGGTCGTACCCTCGAACTTGCTCATGTCGGCCAGATAACGGTTGACGATGTTGTTCTTGTAGGTCCCCGCTTCGGTCATTGCTCCCTCCCTAGAAACCACAGAAGGTCGTAGCCTGCTCGACCGGGCGACGAATACTACGGCACCGGTTCTCGATGTTATCGGGGTCTTCATAGCCCAGAGCGATCCCGATCATCACCGCGTACTCCTGGGGCACACCCAGCTCCTCACGGATGATGTCAGGGTATGCGGCGAAATTCACCGCGACCACCGAGCCTACGGAGTACTCCATCGCCGCCAGCATAAGGCTCTGAGCGTAGAGCCCCATATCAAAGTACGACCAGGGGGTCAGGTCTTTGTGCAGACAGAGGAATGCCACCGCCGGAGCGCCGAAGAACTCGAGGTTGCGGCGTATGCTGAGCTCACGGTGGGTCGTGTCACCCGGGACCACTCCCAAGGTCGCGCAGCGATCCTGCACGAAGTCCATCATCCGCTGCTGCGGACCCGGCGGCCATTCCTCCGGCCGGGGGATGTCCCCGGTCATCGGCACTCCCGCCTCGTAGGAACTCAAAAAGCGTCCCCGGAGGCGGTCGAGGGCCTCGCCTACCGCCACAAAGACCTCCCAGGGTTGGGTGTCCGCCCAGGAAGGCGCCCGGTTGGCGGCTGCCACTATCTTAAGGAGCACGTCCCTGTTCACAGGCCGAGGAGTGAAGGCTCGTATCGAGCGCCTCTGCTCGATGGCGTCGATGACGTTCACGTCTACCTCCTCCGGTATCTCACATCAGACCACCAGACAGGCGACCTCGTGATCGGGGCCCACCTCTTTGAGTACCGGCACCTCGGTGCTGCACTCAGGCCTCGCCTCGGGACAGCGGGCGTGGAAGGTACAGCCTTTGGGCGGGTTGGCCGGACTTGGGACCTCGCCCTCCAAGACTATGCGCTCACGGGTGGCCTCGATGTCAGGATCGGGTACACAGACCGCCGACAGGAGAGCCCGTGTGTACGGATGGATGGGATTGGAGTAAAGCTCGTCGGGTGTGGTGATCTCCACGATGCGGCCCAGATACATCACCGCGATCCGGTCACTGAAGTGCTTGACCACCGAGAGATCGTGGGCGATGAAGATGTACGAAAGACCGGCGTTTCCCTCACGTAGATCCATGAGCAGATTGATGATCTGGGCCTGAATCGATACGTCCAGCGCCGAAACCGGCTCGTCGCAGATGATAAGGCTGGGATCACCGGCCAGGGCGCGAGCGATCCCAATCCGCTGACGTTGGCCTCCGCTGAACTCATGCGGATACCGCCCCCTCAGCCCCGGGTCGAGTCCGACCTTGCCAAAAAGTCGCTCTACCTCCTTCGCGTAGTCGGCCTTACTTTCGACCATCTTGTGAATCTTAAGAGGTTCGCCCACTATGCTCCCGGCCGACTGTCTCGGATCCAGCGAGCCGTAGGGGTCTTGAAAAATGACGGCGATATCTCGCCGGAGCGGCCAAAACTCCTTCTCCGACATCGAGGCGATCTCTTTGTGGTCGAACAGGATGCTGCCCCCTGTGGGCTTGTAAAGGCGGCTTATACAGCGCCCGATCGTCGTCTTGCCGCAGCCACTCTCGCCGACCAGGCCCAGAGTCTCGCCCCTCCTCATCTTGAACGACACCCCGTCCACGGCTTTGATCTCGCCCACCTTGCGCTTCAGCAGCCCCCTGGTGATGGGGAAATACATCTTGAGACCGTCCACCTCGAGGATCATGTCACCCATGTCACGCCTGTCTGGGGCTTCGGTCACTCCTCTGCCCTCTCTTCGCGCATGTAGCACCGCACCATGTGCCCATCACCCCCGACCGGCTTGAGGTCCGGCCAAGGGTCAATGCGACAGCGTTCGCCCGCCTCAGGACAACGGGGCAGAAAAGCACACGTAGACGGCATGTCGATGAGGCTGGGCGGCCTGCCTTTGATGGGAACAAGCCTGCGGCCGGGAGCCTCATCCAGACGGGGCACGCTCTTGAGCAGGCCGATGGTGTACGGATGGCTAGGGTGGTAGAAGATGTCGCGGCAGAGGCCCTCTTCAACAATCCTGCCTGCATACATGATGTAGATGCGATGGGCGTAACGGGCCACTACTCCGAGGTTATGCGTCACCAGCACCAGAGCGCCCCGACACCCTTCGATCGTCGACAGCATGAGCTCCAGCAACTGGGCCTGGGTGGTGCAGTCGAGCGCGGTGGTTGGTTCGTCGGCTATCACCATCTTGGGCTGGCAGGCCACCCCGATAGCGATCATGACCCGCTGTCTCATCCCCCCGCTGAACTGGTGGGGGTAGTCGTCAAGACGGCCCCGGGCACTCGGTATGCCTACCAGGTCCAGTAGCTCGACCGCCCGGCTCCGCGCTTCTTTCTTGGTCATACCCAGATGAAGTTCGAGCGACTCGGTCAGTTGGCGCCCGATGGTGAGCACCGGGTTCAGCGAAGTCATGGGCTCCTGGAAGATCATGCCGATCTTCGCGCCCCTGATGGCCCGCATCTCCGGCCCATTTGAGCGGTAGCCGAGGAGGTCGACACCCTCGAACCAGACCTTGCCCCCCGTGACGCGGCCCGGATTCCGGACGAGCTGGATGACCGACAGTTGCGAGACCGACTTGCCGCACCCGCTCTCACCCACGATACCGATGATCTCGCGTTCGTCGAGCGTGTACGACACCCCGTTCACCGCGTGGACGATACCGCCTTCGACGCGGAATTCGGTGTGAAGATCCTCGACCCGCAGCAATTCCGCCGCCGGCCGCGCCTCACATGCCGTCCCCCGATCACTCATAGGGTCCCCCGGAGCCGCGGATCGAGCGCATCGCGCAGTCCGTCGCCCACCATGTTGAACGCAAACACCACGACCATGATGGCGATCGACGGAGCAAACGCGAGTAACGGCTGAGTCTCGAGGAAGCGGTAGCCAACAGAGGCCATACTGCCCCAAGCAGCGCCTGGAGGTTGGATCCCGATACCGATGAAACTGAGGCCCGCTTCAGCCAGAATCACGTTCCCAAGCATGGTCGTGATGAGCACCAGGCTCGGCTGGAAGGCGTTCGGCAGGACGTGTTTGACCATAGTCCGGAGGCTTCTTGAGCCGATGGCCTTCTGGGCCATGATGTACTCGTTCTCTTTTACGCTTAGGGTCTCGCTGCACATAAGCCTGGTATAGGCGGGCAGGGTGGCGATGGAGAGGGCGATGATGACGTTCTGCAGTCCACCTCCAAGCACCGCAGCCAGAAGCAGCGCGAGTACGAGCATGGGGAAGCCCATGAGGGCGTCCATAATCCGCATGATGACCGCGTTTATGATCCCCCCGAGATAGCCGGCGAGGAGCCCCAATATCATCCCGATGATCGCCGATACCGCAACGGTACCGAATCCCACATAAAGCGCCGTTCTCGCGCCGTAGATCAAGCGACTGAAAGTATCGCGCCCCAAGTCGTCGGTGCCGAGCAGGTGCTTGCTACTGGGTCCCTGTAGCCTCTCAGGTAGGCTGTTGGTATATGGGTCGTGAGTGGCAATCAGTGGAGCGAAGATCGCAGTAAGCACAAGGATCACCAACACCGCCACTCCGAAGATCACAAGCTTCCGTTGGAAGAAGACCCTGCGGAACCGTCTCCACTCGCTGATGTGCGGAGCGGCGGCCGCTTCCGGTTCTTCCGGCAGGGTGAAGACCTCACTCATAGCGGATCCTCGGGTCAAACCAGCCGTACGAAATATCAACGAGCAGATTGACCACGATGATCAAGGCGGCGATTATCAGGGTGCCCCCCTGGATCACGACGTAGTCTCGACTGAAGATACTCTGGACGAGGAGTTGTCCCATTCCAGGGATGCTGAACATGGTCTCGACTATCACCGACCCGCCAAAGATCAATCCCACACTTATGCCCAGCATCGTGACCACCGGTATGAGGCTGTTCTTAAGGACGTGTCTCGTAACAACAACCCGCTCCCTGAGACCTTTAGACCACGCTGTCCGTACGTAGTCCATGTTGTTCACCTCGAGCACACTGGACCTCATCTGACGGGCAGTCACCGCTAACGAGACCACGGCCAGGCAGATCACGGGCATGATGGCCTGCTTCACACTCAGGCTGAAATCCTTCCACGGCGACGTGTACCCAACGATCGGCAGCCATCTCAGCTTGAGACCGAATATGTAGATCAGAACAAAACCAAGTAGAAAGACCGGCACGCAAAGTCCGATATAGGACAAGAAGGTCACAACCGAGTCGACCCATTTGCCCCGCCGTATAGCGGCAATCAGCCCAAAGAAAACCCCGAAGATGGTGCTCACCACAATCGATATCAAACCCAGATAGAGGGTCGGTGGCAGTTTTTGCCGTAATAATTGACCGACGTCATCCTGATACCTGATCGATTTGCCTAGATCTCCGGTGACCACCCCCTTCACCCAGTTCCAATACTGCACCGGGACAGGCTTGTCCAGCCCGTACTGGACTCGGAGTTTGTCGAGATGTTCCTCCGTCATACTGCCTCCCGAACCCGCCTGCTGAGCCGCGTAGATCAGCACCGGGTCGCCCGGGATCAGCCGGATGGAGAAGAAGACGATGAGCGAAACGAGGAAAAGAACAACTATCCCCCAAAGCACCCTTCGTATTATGTAGGCGGTCATCGCCGATCTCCTCAATCAGCCTGAGAGTGCTCTTGTCGGTCGCCAAGTTCAATCATCGGTACACACCGTACTCTATCGTAAAATCGATCAGCGCTTTGAGGTTCTCAGGCCGGGCGTCGTCCACAGGGGTGCGGGCGGACATGACGAACCCTCCATCGCGCCCACAGTAGTCGATGAGTCCTTTGGCATACTCCTTGACCTCGTCGGGAGTGCCGGTTGCGAGCAGCGAGGTGGGGACGTTTCCGCTTATGCAGAGATGTCCGCCGAGCACGTCCTTGGCCCGGAACATATCAGTGGTGTCAAAGTGGACGAAGGCCCTTCCTTTGGGTATCTCGAGTAGGTACTCAAGACGAGAGGTGTAATCGCCCTCGGTCATCACGAAGGGGGTGAAACCGCGCTCCGCCAGCTGCACAACGAGCCTTTTCAGGGTCGGCCAGTAGAAATCTTCAAACTGCTTGAGGGAGCAGAAGCCTTCGGAACCGAAGTGGAGCGGGATCATGACGTTGTTGAGCGCCCCCTCGACCGGCATGCCGATGCGGAGCAGCATCGCCCGCAGCACGGAGTCGCAGGCCTCCAGCAACTCGTCGGGGTGCTTGAAAAGATCCATCATGGTGCCCCGCATACCCCGCAGGTTGTCGGCGATGACATCGTACGGGGCAAGGGCAGTATTGTCGGCGATCGGAGGAAAGCCGAGATTCTCGATCTCTTTGAAGAAAAAAGCGATCTTGGGGTTCCACTCCCGAAGCTCCCGCCCAATCCTTTGCAGCATCTCGAGCGATGCTTCTATCTCCGGTGACACCACCGCCTCGGCCAGGCTCAGAACTCCGCGGTAGCCCATCTCTCCGGACGGTAGCCAGGGCAAAGATCCCAATCCGGCCACGGCGGACGACATACGGGGCAGATATCGCCGGAGAATGAAGTCGGCAGGGTCGGCAATGAGATGACCGTACTCGGTCTCGCGCATGTATTCGCCATCAATGATCATATGCGACTGGATCGGCGAACCCTCCCGGCCCGGCCATCGCAGATAGTGGGGATCGACCAACTCTAAGATGCTCCCCGGGAAGAAGGGTTGCACACTGCTGATGTCGGCTCCGAAGTCAAGCACCGTCTTCTTGCACGCGGCAAGCCATGCGTCGTAGTCGTAATAGGAGGCGCTGTAGGGAATAGCACAGTACTTGGCTGGGAAATAGCCGAATGCTATCTCGAGAGGGACCCTGTCGGGCACTTCGAGCCGGATAGCATCGTTGAACCGCTTCCGTCGGTCACGGGCCAAATCGGTCGGCGATAGGCTCATCTTCCCCCTTGTACTATTCTTCCGATCTTCACAGCCTTGTAAGACCGCCTACAGGTAACACGCTTCACCACTCGGAGTCAAGAGCAGGGTGCGGCGCGCACCTCTTTCTCGGCTGCGATCTCCGCAGACTTTCTGCTAGAGTCTCGTCATCTTCTAGAGAGACCCGTCGAGGAGGTAGGCACATGGCAAAGAAGCTGTATTCCCATCTCATCAAACCGACGATCGTCCGCGATGGACCGCCCGGCTTGTACCCTGAGTCCATGATATGGATGGAAGCCAAGGACATGGAGGGCTTCAACGGCCACTTCGCCTACGGCTTCATCAAAGAACCGGGTACGCTGCACCCCGTGGAAGGCATGGTCGTCCACCCCTACGACGAGGTTCTGGTCTTCGCGGGCTACCAAGACGGCGACATCAAGCGCATCGAGGCCAACATATCCATCGTCCTCGGCGAAGAACGGGAGGTGCACACCTTCCACCAGCCCACGTACGTCATCATCCCCAGAGGGATGCCGCACGGTCCGGTGACTGCTCACTGGGTGGACAGGCCGCTGGCTCATTACATCATCGGCCTTTCCCCTGAGTATAGGGCGGATGTGCTGCCGGCCGGCACCCCCACTGAAGGTCACAAGTACGACCACTTGGTCAAACGCCTGCGCTGCGAGTTCCCCGAAGCCCCAAAGACTATGAGCGGTGAGGAGAACCAAGGGCCCAGCTACACCGACATCATGGATGAGGACGGGATCCTGCATCCGGCGGAGTTCGGCGTCGGACCCGGCAACGGCGACCATATCGTCTGGCTCTTCGGTGACAACTTGGAAGGTTTCGACGTCAACTTCACTTGGGGCTACTACAGCCGGTGTGGCAAGTGGCATCGGGGCGGGGAGGTCCACACTCATCCCGAGGCTGAGATCCTCTGCTATCTGGGACTCGACCCCGACAACCTAGACTATCTGGGCGCCGAACTCGAGTTGGGCATGGGCAAGGAGCGTGAGCGGCACATATTCAACACGCCCACCATCGCGGTCTGCCCCGAGGGATTCCCCCACCTGCCGTTGATCACCAGATGGTGCGACAAACCCTACGCCTTCATTGTGATGTGCTTGAGCGGCGATCACGACTCGCCGTGGGTGGAGGTCGAGGAAGACTGAGGTGCTCTCGGAACCCTCGATAGCCGCAAAGGACTGAATGGTCGTGTTGTTTGTTCGACCGGCCCGCGCGAGGCGGGCGGCATCCGCCTCCCGCCTCGCGTCCCACGACGAGCATCCGTGAGGCAGCCACGATGAGATTCCGTGCCTTTGGGCGGCTCGACTGGGAGTCGTCCGTCCTGGGTATTGGCGTCATGCGCCTGCCCGGGTTTGCCGAAGGTGGCCCGGGCGTCCTTGACGGACCCGAAGCCGTCCGGATGATCCGTCACGGCATCGACCGAGGCATCAATTACATCGATCTCGGCTTCCCTTGGGACCCGGTCCGGCATGAACCCGTCGTACGCACCGTAGGGAAGGCACTTGCGGGCGGATACCGCGAGCGGGTCAAGGTGGCCCTCACGGTGCCTGCGCTGCTTGTCTCATCGGCCACCGATTTCGACCGTTGTCTTGACGCTCAGCTGGAATGGTTGGGCTGCGACGGGGTCGATTTCTGTTTGCTCGGCCGCCTCACGCGGGACAATTGGCCGGCGCTTCAACAGATCGATATCATCCGCCGCTTGGAGACAGCCCAAGCCGGGGGGCGCTTGGCCTACGCCGGATTCTCCTTCCACGATCACTATCAGGTGTTGAAAAGCATCGTCCAAGCCTACGATCGCTGGGCCGTCTGCGCTGTGCAATACAGCTACATGGACGTGGATCACGACCCTGGAGCCACCGGTATCCGCTGGGCGGCGGAACAGGGATTGGCCGTGGTCGCTACTGAGCCTTTCAAAGGAGGCCGGCTCACCAAAGAGCCTCCGGCCGAGATCCACGCACTCTGGGAACGATCAGGCCGGGAGTGGTCGCCTGCCGAATGGGCACTGCGGTTCGTATGGAACCACCCGGGGATCTCGGTAGCAGTTGCCGATATGAGTAGTGTCCGGCAAATGGATGACAACCTGCAGGTAGCGGACGCCGCGGAGGCGAACAGCCTGTCGGTGTCCGAAGAGGTGGTGGTCGGCAACGTGAGGGACGCCCTCCGCAAAAGACGTCCGGTGCCCTGTCCTTCGTGCCGGCCCTGCATGCCCTGCCCGGTGGGAATCGACGTGCCGCGTTTTTTTGAGATCTATAACGACGCAGCTATGTACGACGACATAGAGACGGCAAGAGCCCTGTGCCGCGACGAGAGGATCTACCCTGAGGATTGCAACGAGTGCGGCCTCTGCGAAAGCAGGTGTGCCAAACGCCTGCCGATGATCGATCTGATCAATGAAGGGCGGCGGTTCCTGGGACTGTGATACAACCGGAATAGAGCAATCGAAGTAGGACGCCCGGACGCCTCGATCACTATGGGAGCACAGATGGACCACACTCCGCACGAAGCCCGGTTGCCTTCCGATCCAGACCAGGCCCTTCGTGACCAATTGGAGCCGTGGCAGCAGGCGGTTGCTGCTCCCGCGACGGCCCAGAGGACCGTGTTGCTCAGGTTGCTGGACGATTATGCCCGCACAGGCTACGGCATCGAGCACAATGCGGCAGGGGTGGCCGCAGCCGACGCCGCGGACGCCGAAAGCGACAGGCGCGACCGCGCCCTTATCACCGAATACCGTCGCTCTTTCCCCATCATGACCTACGACAACTATAGGCCGCTCATCGACACGGTCATGTCCGGGGAGATCGGATCGCTCCTCTGTGAGGAGCCGGTGGGATGGGCCATAACCCGGGGCAGCGTAGAGGGTGAGTCGAAGTTCATCCCCATGACTCCCACCGACCTGCGCATGCGCGTGAGCGCCGGACGGGCCATGATGGCCTATGTAGCCGGTACCAAGCGTTATGACCTCTTCGGGGGAGTGAACCTCAACCTCAACTTCCCCTCTATGGTTGGTACGATACGCATTGGCAGCCGAGACATCGAGTACGGCTACAGCTCCGGCATCTACACTAAGTACGTGTCGAGACTCACCCCTATTCGCTCAGTCCCCAGCCAAGATGAGATCGACGCCCTGGGCGGCGGCACCACCCGGAGCGACTGGGATAACCGGTTCGAGCTGGCGATCGATAGGTGCCGCAACGAGAATGTCACCCTCGTCGGGGGGGTCTGCCAAACCGCCATTGAGTTCGGACGCTACCTCCGCCGGAAACATAAGGTCTACCCTAAACAGCTCTGGAAGACCCAGGTTATGACCTTGGGAAGCACACCCGGCATAAACACGAAGCACAGCGCTCGTCTCCGTGCCCTCTATGGACCGGTTGCCATCCGGGAGATATACGGAACTACTGAGGGCATGTTCGGCCAACAGCGCGACGATCGGAAGGCCTGGGTGCCAAACTATGACCTCTTCTTCTTCGAAGTGCTCACCCGATCCGGCATCAAAATGCTCCATGAGATGAAGCCCGGTGAGACCGGAAGTCTGGTGGTTTCCACCCCCATTTTTGCCCGGTATCGCATCGGTGACGTGATCCTGGCCCTACATCCACCCTACTTCCGTTGCATCGGGCGCGATACCGACTGGTGGACTAGACCTTACTACTACTGGAACGAGTTGGCGAGCTTCAACCTAGGGCGGCTGTAAGGAGTCCGGGGCCACAGGAGGCTCTCTCGAGCAATCGCTGGCGCGCAAGCGCTCTTATCACACTCCGTACGGGCCCCGGCGGCCTCTCGCCGATGAAGCAGTGACGGCAACCGGCCGGTGAGTGCGAGAGGGGGCGGGACGGAGCCGTGTTGAGCAATCACGGGTGCGCCAACGCGGTTGCCGGACCCCTACCTCCTCGGGACCAACCTCCCGGCCAAGATCCCCACACCTAAGGCGATGATGACGATCGGGCCGATTATCTCCCATTCGCCGAACCAAAGACCGAAGCCGACCCCTAACCAGATGGCTCCCCAGACAAACGAGCCGAGGATGGAGCGCCTCCAGCGTGGCACCAGCAACCTGATGAGGGCCTCGCCTAGGATGAGCGCCCCAACGCCCCACACAAAAATGGCCCAACCCTGACCGCTCTTGGCGAATGGACCGACATTGGTGTTCTGAAACAACAAATCGACGCCCAGCCAGATGATAAGAAGCGCCCACGTGACAAAGCTCAGAGGGTCACGCCGGTATTTCTCGTCGAGCCCTCCGCCTTTCTCCTGCTTCTTCTCCCGCTCTTTCTCGTCTCCCTTTTCGTCCCGTCTTTCGCGGGGTCGATCATCACGATCCGGATCGTGCCGCTCGGACTCCATCTCGCCCTCCCCCAAGGCCACCGAACGTTACAACTGTCCCAATTCTACCCGCACTTCCACACGTTCGAACCGTGTGCGGGCATCGCCTGTTCTTCCTTGGTAGCATCGACGCGAGGCCTGCATGGGCGTGAATGGTACGCTGAGGTCGATCAAGACGTCCCTTCGCTTGTGGAGGTCGCAGTGGATAGGTTGATGGGGAAGGTCGCGGTGGTCACAGGAGCGGGCTCGGGAATCGGTCGGGCCGTCGCCCGCGAGTTCGCCCGCGAGGGAGCCCAAGTCGTGGTCAACGACCACCGCCTCGACGGCTTGGGCCAAGAAACGGCCGCCATCATCAAAACGACCGGAGGCGACGCCGTATACGTCGACGCTGATGTGTCTCGCGAAGAGGATGTCAAGCGGCTCATCCGGGCAACCGTGGAGACATACGGGAGACTCGACGTTATGGTGAACAACGCTGGAGTCGCCATATACAGACCCCTTTTGGAGCTTACCGAAGAGGATTTCGACCGAGTGGTCGCAGTCAACCAGAAGGGGACCTTCTTCGGTACCAAGCACGCCGTTGCCCCGATGGTCGCGGTGGGAGGGGGATCGATCATCAACACGGCCTCCATCGCTGCCGACCACGGGCAGCACGGTTCATTCATCTACGGGGCCACCAAGGGAGCGATCCTCTCCATGACCCGCATCGCGGCGGCCGAGCTCGCTCAGTTCAATATCCGCGTGAATGCCGTACAGCCCGGAGTGATCAAGACCGGTATGCGTGCGGCCGGAGGAGACAGACGAACCGAGGTCATGGAACGCTGCGCCCGCGAGACCCCCCTGGGGAGGCGGCTCGGCACCCCCGAAGATTGTGCTCCCCTCTACGTCTTCTTGGCTTCGGACGAGTCGGTTTTCATTACCGGGCAGAAGATGGCTGTGGACGGGGGCATCTTGGCCGAGAGCCACATCATCTGAGCGCTGCTGGCGCGGGTGCGTCGTTCGTGGGACGCGGCCGTAGGATCGGCGACGCAGGCTAGGACCGTATACACAAACCCGAGAACAACCTCGTGACGCCTGTCGGTGAAGCGTCGCGCCGGCAACCCCGAGCCGTCAGCTGCGACTCGCGTCTTCGTAAGGGGAGACCAGCCTTCCCCTCCACGTCGCTAGCGAATGCCCAGGAGCTTGTGCGTCTGGAGTGACAGACGCCACTTTGGATGGTTCATGACCAGAGCAACCGCCCGATTCACGGAGGCCTGCCCGGCGCCGTACTCCGGCTGGACCGAAACCACCGCCTCCTGATGATCCGCGGCCAGCCGCTCTCCCGCAGCAGCTAGGGCTTCGGACGCCTCCGCATCGCTCCCTACGACCAACTTGAGTTCGTCGATCGATCCTCCCCATCCAGGAGCTACCGCATAGGTTGGGGGCTTGGGGCTCACCACCACCCAATCAAATCGAGGACCGACATCTGCTTTCGACCGGCAAGGGCTCCCGACCCCCGCGACCCGTGGCCTCCTACGCATTGAGGTAGGGGGATCTATCGTGCCGTTCGTCTCTAAGTGCACCAGCACGCCTCGTTCGTGTGAACGTCCGACAAGCGCCACCACACCGTCTATCTGAAGTAGAGGTTCCCCCCCAGTAATACACAGTCGCGGAAGATGTACACACTCCATCACGGCGTCCGCTCCCATTTCTTCGCCTCCCGTCTGATCCCAACTGTCCGGTGTATCGCACCACGTTACACACCCCAAACCCAGCGCGGGCGCATTGCAGCCGGCCAGCCTGACGAAAGTCATAGGAACGCCGATCCAGCAGCCCTCCCCCTGGAGAGAGTCGAAGATCTCAAGAACGCGAAGCGCCGCCATCGGACAAGACTCAGCCGGTCACTTCCACGTAGGAATCGGGCCCCTCCGCCAAACGCACACGCACCACCGGCAGTCCGGTGTCCTTGAGACGGCCGAATGCCCAGGCGGCCACAGCCTCCGAGGTCGGTGCAAAACCAAGCACATCGTTGAGCAGTTGATGATCCAACGGTTGCACCACCGATTCCCGCACGCGCTGCCTGAGTTCGGCGAAGTCCATCACCATGCCCGTCGCCGGCCCTGAGGACTGTGGTGTCCCCTCCACTGTTACTTCCAGGCCGTAGGTATGCCCATGGAGCCGCTGACACTTGCCCTCATGGTCTAATAATTGGTGCGCGGCCGCGAAGGTAGTACGAACGGTGATGGTCGTCCTCATGGAAGGTCACCCTCACCCACGAGCATCCTCGGACCGACAGGCGCGCCCGGATCCTCGAAACGGGTCTCGTAGGGGATCGGGTCTACGGTCCCGGCAGCAGCAAAGGCCTGTAATCTTACCTGGCAGGTATCGCAAACTCCGCACGCAGGCCTACGCCCCTGGTAGCACGAGTGCGTGAGTTCGTAAGGAACCCCGTGCCGCAGCCCCCAGTGAACGATGTCCACCTTCGACCAGCCCACGAAGGGAGCTTCGACCCGCAGACCATACTGAGTCCCGAGGCGAACCGCACGATCGGCAGCTTCGACAAACTCCGGCCGACAATCGGGGTATCCGGTGGGGTCACCGTGGTGCACACCCAGCCACAGCACCCCTGGTCCCGAAGCATCCTGAAGCGACGCCATATGGGCCAGAAAGAGCAGGTTCCGTGCGGGCACATACGACGGTGCGATCCCCGCCACAGCCGTCAGATCCCGCCTTTCCGGCAACGGTAGCTCCACGTCGGTGAGAGCCGAGCCTCGAATAGGCGCCAGCTCGATCACACTGTGCTCCATCCCGTACGCGCCCGCCACCGTCCGAGCCGCCTCTGTTTCGAGGGAGTGTTTCTGTCCGTAGAGAAACGTGTAGGCCTTGACCTGCTCTCCCGGATGGTGGGCAACGATCCAAGCCGCGAGAGTCGTCGAGTCGAGACCACCGCTGAGCAGTAGGCAGTGAGTCACCGCCTTGCCCTCGCCCGTCCCGGAGGCGCCGTTCCGTGCGGGACCCTGCACAGAACCCTGGGCGGAATTCCGCGGGCCGTCACCATCCGCAGCCGTCGCATCGGCCATCTGCCCGCTCATACTCTCTCCCGAGCGCCGTACTCCACCCGGATGACCGTCTTGATGTTACCCCGCACCGAGAAATCGGCTGTGACCCGCATCCAGCGCGGGTCAAGCAACGCGACAAGATCGTCTAGGATCTGGTTGGCGGCCGCCTCATGGGAGATATGGCGGTTGCGATAACCGTTGATATACAGCTTGAGCGAGCGCAGTTCTACGATCCAATCGCGAGGTTGATAACGTACCTTCACGAGTGCAAAATCAGGATAGCCTGAGCGGGGGCAAAGACAGGTGAACTCGGGGATGTCGAACGAGATCAGATAAGGCCGTTCCGGCCGAGGATCGGGCCACCGTTCGAGCTTGTTCTCGCGGATCGCCACCGTGCCGTAAAGATCGACGACGGGCTGCATGTTAGGTCTTTCTTCCATGGGGGAAGTATACCTTGCTACTATTCCGGTGGATGGCGACGCCAATTCACGGAGAGAGGCAGGTCGAGGAGTATGGGCGAGAAAACGTTCCAGAAGATCCTACTTGGATACGACGGCTCCGAGGATTCTGAAAAAGCGGCCGCATTGGCCATGACCCTCGCTCACACGTTTGGCGCCACCATCATCGTCTGCCACGCCTTCGGCCACATGCCCGTGACCTCAAAACCTAGTGAGGTACGACGCCTGGTCAACCCCCTCGTCGAGCGGTTCACCAAAGCGGGCATAGGCACACAGGTCGCTATCCCCGACAGCGTACCTGCCCAAGGTATTCTCGAAGCCGCTGAGGAGCATCACGCCGACCTCATCATTATGGGCGGTCGAGGGCGAGGAACCTTCGCCAACCTGTTGCTCGGATCGACCTCAGAGCGGGTCCTGCGGTTCGCAAAAGTGCCGGTACTGATCGCGCGCTGACACCGGTGACTGCAAGCCCTCTCTGAGGGCGGGCACGTTTCTCGGCCCTCGCCGACCCTCCCAAAGCGCCCGGTCGATGCGGGTTGCCTCCGGCCGTCCGGTCCGTGTCGTCCACACTGTGCGGTCGCACAGTTCACCGCCCCGACTCTACGCGCCCCCCCAATCTGGCGCTCGACTCTACGCGCCTCCCAACCTACCGCCTCGACTCGAGACCACCCGGTAGCCGTCGGCGGTGCCCACGGACACTCACCGGCGATACTCACAGGCTGTTGTAGGCCGGAGAGAACGTGTCACCCTTAGACGGGTCGCCCGTCGAATATCCCAACCTGAACCACCGTGCCCGTTGCTCCGACGTGCCGTGCGTGAACGAGTCGGGGACTACGTATCCTTGAGCCTGCATCTGCAGTCTGTCGTCACCGATGGCGCCGGCGGCATTCATCGCCTCATCGATGTCACCCACTTCCAAATATCCTTGGGCCTCCTCAAAGTGCGAGAACGTCCCCGCATAGAAGTCGGCCTGGAGTTCAAGCCTGACCGATAATTGATTGGCCTGATCCTTGCCCACCCGCTGTTGTTGCGCACTTACCTGACTCAGCGTGCCTAGTAGGTTCTGCACGTGATGTCCCACTTCGTGAGCGATCACGTAAGCCAGGACAAAATCGCCACCCGCTCCGTACTTCCTCTCCATCTCCTGGAAGAAGCTGAGATCGATGTAGACGGTCTTGTCGGCGGGCGAGTAAAAAGGACCAGTGGCTGATGTAGCATAACCGGAGGCGGTGTTGACACTGCCGGTGAAGAGTACCAGTCGCGGCTCTTCATACTTCAGGCCGGAAGCGTTGAACTGCTGGTGCCAGAAATCCTCCGTGTCGGCCAGAATCACCTTGACGAAATCACCCATCTCCTGTTGCTGCGCCGAAAGAGTGCCCCCGGTGTTCGACCCCCCCGGCACCAAGGAACCGGCCTCTCCAAAGAGCGATCCCAGGCTGCCGCCACCCCCAAGGAGAAGGCCCACTATGACAATGATGACCGTTACGATCCCACCGCCGGCAGCGATGGTGCCGCCACCCGCCCGACGTCGGTCCTGCACGTTTGCGCTTTGGCGTCTACCCTTCCACTGCATGCGGTCCTCCCCACTTCGACCCAATGAAGACGGCCCGGCGGGGGCGCACTCCAGGTAGCATCGTCCCCTGGCAGTGTTATATCATAGGTTTTTTGGGACTGCCGCCGAAACGGTCACGAGCCGAGGGTGACCATCGGATTCTCTTACGGCAGCATCTGATGCCGACAGCAAGGGGTGACCATGGCCGTTTTGGAATCGCTTGTCGCTCGAACGGAATCTCGGCGAGTACTGCACATCCTGACGGCGATCCTGTTCCTCACCTTCCTCGATACGACCATCATGAGCGTCGCACTGGCCGATCTCCAGGCTACGCTTCACACCTCGGTCTCAGACCTTCAGTGGATCGTCAATGCGTACGCCCTTGTGTTCGCCAGTCTGATGCTGGCATTCGGCACTCTCGGCGACCGTATCGGCCGCAAAAAAGTGATGCTGGGCGGCGTAGCGGTGTTCATTGTCGGGTCGCTCTTGGGAGCACTAGC
>JAXGNF010000036.1:0-22758 GCA_040768135.1 Thermoleophilia bacterium
CCCGACCAAGTGGCAACCCTGTTGGCAGAGGTCGAGGCCGAGCAGCGCCGGGGAAGGTTCGTCGCCGGGTATCTTGCTTACGAAGCGGGAGACGCCTTCGGGCTGACCGTCCGGGCACAGGCTCCCGACGCGCTGCCATTGGGCTGGATGGCCGTCTATCCCGCGGAACACGCCACAATGATCCCGGCCGCCACGTGGCGGCGTTTCCTCGATGAGATCGACGTAACCCCAGTGGCGGCCGCCCTCGCTGATATCCGACCGGAGTTGAGCGTTACTCGGGAGGAATATGTCGAGGCAATCAGACGGGTGCGCGAATTCATTGCGGCCGGTGATACCTATCAGGTCAATTACACGGTAAGGGGTCGCTACCGGCTCGGGAGCGCGGACGCCGAGCCTGAGCGGAGCACCGAGCGGAGCACCGAGCAGAGCACCGAGCAGAGCGCCGGGGCCTCTGCGCCGGTCGACCCCCTCGACTACTTCCTTGCCTTGGTGGTGCGACAGGCGGTGCCCTACGCCGCCTACTTCGACCTGGGCGACGCTCAAGTGATCAGCCTCTCACCCGAGATGTTTCTACGCCGACGAGACAACCGCCTCTCATGCAGGCCCATGAAAGGTACTCGGCCTCGCGGGAACACCCACGCCGAGGACGTCGCCCTTGCGTACGAGCTGGCCGAGACGGAGAAGGAGCGGGCCGAGAACCTCATGATCGTCGATATGGTCCGCAACGACCTTGGCCGAGTATGTCGAGCGGGGAGCGTTCGGGTACCCGCGCTCTACACCATCGAACCCTATCGGACTGTCTGGCAGACGACCAGCACCGTCATCGGAGACGTCAATCCTCTGGCCGGCTTGGTTGACATCATGGAGGCGGTTTTCCCCGGAGCCTCTATCACGGGAGCGCCGAAGTATCACACAATGGAGATCATCGCCGCACTCGAGACCGAGCCTCGGGATGCATATACGGGAGCGATCGGCTGTTTCTACCCGGGAGGCGACTTCACCACGAGTATCGGCATTCGCACTATTGTCCACCGTCAGGGACGCTGCCGGCTGGGCGTCGGCTCGGGGGTGGTCTGGGACGCCGACGCGGCCGCCGAATACGAGGAGACCCTGACTAAGGCCGCGTTTGCGACACCACCATCAGACGACCTGTGGAGACCCGACCCTGTCAGGCGTCTACGCACAGAGGACGTCCGTCTGTTCGAAACCATCCTCTTGGAGGCCCTCAAAAACACCTCAACAGGCGATGATGCCCGAACTGTGGATGGACCGCCCGATACGCTAAACCTCTCTCTTCAAATGAGCGATGCTGCTGTGCTCGCCCGCTACGTCTTTCTCGATGACCACTTGGACCGTATGGCCGCATCGGCGGCCGCCCTCGGCTTCCCGTTCGACCGGTTGAGAGCGCTGAACCTGTTGGTAGGCCTCGCCCGACTCAAATCAGAAGCAGTCGCCGTACACCTGGAACTGACGATCGACGGTGTCTTGACGCAGTCTTCACGCCCCGCCAGACCGGCTGTCGACACCCCCGTCGGACCGGTCACGCTACTGGTCTCGCCCTTCCGCACCGATCCCGATGATCCGTTTCTACGCCACAAGACAACCGTTCGTGGTTTCTATAACCGAGAGCACCGGCGGGCCGTAGGATCGGATTGCGTCGATGCCCTCTTCCTTAACCGGCTCGACTTGGTCACTGAAGGGGCCATCACCAATATCGCCGCTCGCTACGGCGACCAGTGGGTGACCCCACCCTTGGCGGATGGACTCCTTCCTGGGATCTGGAGGGCCCATTTGATCGCGGAGCGCGGGGCCGAGGAATGCTCGCTCACTCTCGAGGAGTTGCTCGCGGCCGACGAGATCGTCGTTGGAAACTCAGTCCGCGGTGCCGTCTCGGTGGCGCGGGTGACCGTAGCTCCGGTGATCTTCTAGGCACCACCCGACTCGCTACCCAGGACCTCTTCAACGATTCGAGCGCTCGCTCTGAGCCGCTCGGCAGAGTGCTCCAGAGCGACCTGTTCATCCGCGGCCAGGTCCCATTCGAGGATCTCCAGGATCCCGGTCTTGCCTAACCTGATCGGGACGCCTATGCTCAAGCCGCTCTGTCCATACTCACCGTCTAAGATCGCGGAGCCGGCCAGGATCTCCCCGGTGTCTTGGGCCACTGCGCGCGTAAGCGTCGCCAAACCGACGGCACAAGTCCAGCCTGTGGTCCTTCCGGCCTTCAGCCCCTCCAGCCGTTCGAAGAAAGCGGGGTACGCAGACCGTATCTGTTGCTTCTCTTGATCACTGAACAAAACCGCCTCGCCGTCGATCCGCACCGAGCTGAACAGAGGTACCTGCGTCAAACCATGTTCGCCAATCGTCAGCGCTTCGACCCTGCTGACCTCGACCCCTTTGGCCCCCGCCACGAACTCGCGGAAGCGGAGGGTGTCGTTGAAGGAGTACCCGATGACTTGGCGCCGTTCAAAACCACCGGCGAGCCAGAGTGCGTAATTCAGAGGGTCCACCGGGTTGACGGCTGTGATGATGACGGCATCTGGGCAGTTCTCTTGCAGCTTCAGGGCTGTGTCCCGCACCAGCCGTGTGTTGTTGACGAGCAATTCGCTACGGTCGGCGGTGATGTCGCCGTGAAGCCCGGCCGCATCGATGACCACGTCCGTGCCCGCCATGTCTTCGTAGCCGCCCGCCTCCACTTTGACGTCCAGTCCCGACACCGCAGTGCTGAGGTCCATGGCATGATGTCGGACGAGGTTGTCTCGTACGTCCATAAGCAGCACTTCGTCGGCCAGCCCCGAGGCGGCGATGTGAAACGCCACCGACATGCCAACGCAGCCCGCGGCACCGATGATGGTCACCTTCATAGTCCGGCCTCCACCCTCTTCTTTACCAGGAGTATCAACACTAGACAACGGCGCAACGCCGGTCAAGGAAGAGGTGCATCCCCTCAAGCGCTACGAACAAAGGAAATCGCCGACCGGTAGAGGGCGCGGGGACGGCCACCGGGCTCGGCGTAGTCGCGAGGGCGCCCGCTCACGCACGCGTGCTCACGGGTGCAAGGACTGGTATGCGACCGCTACCGCCGCATCGGCGACCAATACTACGCGGCCGCTACCGCCGCACCGGCGACCACTACTACGCGACCGCAACCCGAGTACCCTCCGCAGCCGACGGTAGACGACCGCAACCCGAGTACCCTCCGCAGCCGCCGGAGTGGGGACGCGAGGATGAGCATCTCCACGCAACCTGGATTCACATCCCGCCCCCGGGGGAATAAGTCGTGTTGTGCAACACCTACGATAAATAAGCGTCTGAGCGACAAGGAGGAAGAAGGATGGCCTGTGAGGCAGACGCGGCCGCGACAAAACGGCGCGAGGCTCAGATCCGTCGCTATGCCGCCGAGATGGGCTACGCGGTACGCAAGTCGCGGGCCCGCGACCCTGAACGCATGGATTTTGGCCGCTACCGGATTGAGGACGTCAAGAACGATTGCATCGTGGCCGGACGGTTCCCTTACGGATACACCCTGAGCCTGGACGACGTCGAAGACGTGCTTGAGGAGCTCTGGGCAAACAGGGAACAGGATGCAATCGAGGCCGAATTGAAGGCCGCGCGGGCCGCCTCGGGAAGGATCACCTTCAAAGGAGACACGTAGCAGAGTGCGGATCGACGACCCGGTCCGGCCGACTAGTACGGCGGCAATCCGCCCGCATGAGAACGATCGTTCCGGCGCGTGTCCGCTCTTAGAGCGGCTCCCCGGGTGAGCCCGAACCGGCCAACCAGGCAGCACCTTCGGCGTAGAGTTTCTTCACAGCGGGCCCGCGGAGGCCGGGTAGTCCCTGTTTGACCGTGAAGCCTGCCTTGGTCTGCATGTAGGCCAAATGACGATAACCTTCAGGAAAACGGGCGAGCAGGTCCAGTTCGAGCAGGGGCCGAGCGACCGGGTCCACCGGGTCAAGCCGGTCTTTCTCGTAGATGGGCTGACGCCTCACCATCGCCCAACGTCCTTCCCGCCTCTCGAAGAAATCGTAGAAACGCCCCCAACAGGTCACGTCACAAAGGACACCGTCGACGAGAGCGCGCTGGTGGATGGTCATCTTCACCTGCGAGACGGCCCGTGTCCCCGCGACTTCGCACGACCATCCCCCAAGTTGGTGCAGGATGTTCACTCCGGCTTCGAAGCCTTGGCGGCTCGCCTCGATGAACTCGGCCGCCGGACCTTGGAACCAGGTGGCCGTCATCCAGCCGTCAGGATGCCAAACGGTAGCCAAGCGCTCCCAGTCACCCGAATCACGAAAAACGACCCAGTTCTCAACAACTTCCCTGATCTGCAGCTTATCGACGATGTGATAGTCCATGGGCGATCCCCTCTCTGAACATCAGTAAGCCGAGGCCGATCAAGCCAATTGTGACCCTCACCGCCGCGGGGATCCCGGTGGCACTTCACTGGATGCCGGCAAACCCCTTCACCGGCGAATCGCTCAGGTGGGCTTCGGACAGATAGAGTCTGCCGTCCTCGGTGATCTTGACGACCTCCGCTTGAGCGAGCAGACGCAGAGCTTCGGGCTTATAGTCACGGACTTTGAACATCCGATCCATAAGCCTTGCCTTCACCAGCCCCAACTCCTCGCCGGTCAACGCCGTTTTGGGGTCGAGCGCCCCCCGCCGGCGAAACACAGCGACCACATCGCGCATGGCTTTTTTGATAAGGAAGCGCGACAGATAGACGGCTCCCGCGAGAAGCGCCACGATCAGAAGAAGTGCGTAGATTATCGCCATAGCTTAGTAATTATATCGAGTATCACTGTGACAAACAGCGCGATGCGCATCCCCAGAATATCGAGTGCCGCAGCGAGAGACCGTGCGATATGTGCATCCAGAAGGACCTCGTCCATTTGTACAGACTATTGGATCTCTGCCTAGGCGGCCCCCAGGAACGGTATTGCAGCAATGGCCCGCGGGCGCGGCCACGTAGTGGTGACCCGCAGGGGCGGCCACAGTACGATCACGCCCAGCCCTAACCGCATCGAGGCGACCGCGGCGCGAACTCACGTCAACCTCCGATACTTCTTCCAGACCGGATCGGGTTCTTCGAACCATGAGGGAGGCGGGCTTGGCCTGAAGCGCCCGTACAGCAGTCTATCGGCCCGGCTCATCCACCACCCGGCTTTGTGTTTGCGCACGGCGATCTCCGCCATCAGCCGGTGAAACCGGGTCCGGGGACGAGTCCAGGGGCAGGAGGCCACGCATACCCCGCAGTCGGTCCCGGTCTCATTCCAGACGCCGAAACAGGCTTCCGGATTTATGGCCCATTTCTCCACGCCGCGTACCAGGGAGCGTCCACCCCGGCCGATAGCACCCCCGGGGCAGGTCTCAGCACAAATGCTGCAGTCTTGACAGAAGTCCTCGATCCCTAGATCGCGGGTCTGATCGTGGATGAGAGGTAGGTCGGTGGTGACGGTGGCCAGTTTGAGAGCGCTGCCCAACTCCTTGGTGATCATGAGGCCGTGTCGCCCCAGTCCGCCCATACCGGCCTCGATCGCGATCGGTATACACAATACCTGGTAGTTCGACACGATATGGGCCCGCGCCGGGTAACCGAGGGCGCGGATATATTCGGCGAGAGTCACGGCTATGGTGGCCACCCGCACGTACACGCGCATGACCTCGACCACCTCCGACAACACCGGGCCGGTCTCCAGCATCCGCGGCGAGATCCCTACGGCCAGGCTGATGGCGTTGGTGTGACGAAGCTCGATGGGCCTGCCGTAGGTACGGGCGGGATCGTCCCAGGTTTTCCCCACGTTACTGTAGACGTAGAGGGGGTTGAGCGGTCCGACCCGTACCAAGTCCGCCCCCAGGTGTTGAGCGTAGCCTTTGACCTTCTCAGTGGCCCGCACTGCCGAGATATCCGCCCTCTGGGGAGCGGCGGGTCCTTCTATCACGTCTTCTCTGCCCAGCCGGGCCACGAGTTCGTGCAGGGCGCCCAGGAGGGGCCGGTCAAATGGATGGCCCACACTCCCCAGGCCCGGCAGGGCGCGGATGGCATCGTCTTTAGCCTGCCACTCCGGATGCACGCGATAGAAGTCGGCGTAGTCAGACGTACCGGGCTCGAGCATCCCCCGAGACTGGACGTTGTGGCGCTCGTCATACCGTTCCATCAAGATCATGTCTCCTCATGCGGCCTTCGGCTCCGGGGTCGAGCGCGTCTAGTTCTGGCCGGCTCACTCGGACCCGGTTTCCACCGTTGCTGCAACGCTCACTGCAGGCCCCGTTGTCATATGTGGTCAAAGATACAGCCTGTCGCCTCGGGCTCCGCCCGCTTCTCGGTTCATGGCCACGTTGTTGAGGGCCCTTACATAGGCTTTGGCGGAGGCCTCAAGCACATCGATGGAGACGGCCTGCCCCGCATAACGCCTGCCGTCGACCTCCACAACCACCCGCACTTCGCCCAATGAGTCCTTGCCCGACGTGATGGCCCGCACCTGGTAGTCCATCAGTCTACCCGTCACGCCCACGGCATCGTCGATGGCCAAGAAGATCGACTCCACCGATCCTCCCGAAAAGGCCTTTCCCGCGTGCTTCTTGCCCTCCTTTTGCACGCCCACCTGGCTGGAAGAGATGATGTCGGTCCCCGCAGACACATAAAAGTGCCCAAGGGCATAGACGTCCTCGCGCTGCCGAAGCTCTTCCTCAACCAGAGCTTCAAGGTCGGCAGTCGTGACTTCTTTCTTCCGGTCGGCAATTGCCTTGAAACGCCGGAAGACCTCGTCCAACTCCGCGCCTTCTAGATGGATACCGATCTCGGCCAGATGTGTCTTGAGCGCGTGCCGCCCTGAGTGCTTACCGAGGACGATATCCGACTCTGTCAGCCCAATATCGGCCGCCTTCATGATCTCGTAGGTCATGGGCTCCTTCAGTACCCCGTCCTGGTGGATGCCCGATTCGTGGGCGAAGGCATTCTTGCCGACGATGGCCTTGTTGGCCTGGATGATGTGACCGGTGAAACTAGAGACCATGCGACTGGTGCGCGCAATCTCAGTAGTCACGATGTTGACCGGCCGTTGCAGGATGTCTTCGCGGGTCTTGAGAGCCATAGCGACTTCTTCGAGCGCTGCGTTGCCGGCCCGTTCGCCCAGCCCGTTGACGGCCACCTCCACCTGAGTGGCACCCCGCTCCACCGCGGCCAATGAGTTGGCCACCGCCACCCCCAGGTCGTTATGGCAGTGGGCACTCAGCACTACACCTTCGAGGCCGGGCACCTTCTCGTATAACGCGTCCATGAGCGCCGCATACTCTCCAGGGAGGGCATAACCCACCGTGTCGGGCACGTTGATGGTGGTCGCTCCGGCTGCGATCGCGGTCCCCAGTACCTCGGCCAGAAAGCCAACATCGGAGCGGGTGGCATCCATAGCCGAGAACTCCACATCGGGGCAGAGGGACACGCTTAGTTCCACCATCTCCCGGGTCAGCCTGAGAACCTCCTCGCGGTCGACTCTCATCTGATGCTCTAGATGGATATCAGAAGTCGAAACAAACGTGTGGATCCGCGGCCGTTCGGCTTCCTTGATTGCCTCCCAGCATGTGCGGATGTCGCTCTCTGTACAACGTGCCAGCCCACAGATGACGGCGCCTTTGACCTCGCGGGCGATAGTTTGGACTGCCGCGAAATCACCAGGGCTGCTGGCCGGAAAACCCGCCTCGATCACATCGACGCCCAGGCGGACCAACTGATGGGCGATATCGAGTTTCTCTGAGGCGTTGAGACTACTGCCGGGCGACTGCTCACCATCGCGCAAAGTAGTGTCGAAAAAAACCACCGGAACCCCGACATTGCGGCGTCCGGTCACCAGCGGCGCCTGACGGGCGCCCTCCGCGCCCTGCGTGGGATCAGTGCTCTCGGATCTCTCCCCTATCGGTGCGCTGTTTGTGGACATATGCTCTACCCCCTGGCTCTTTTGCGAAGATCGTAATTGCTGAGATGCCGGATGGCGCCGGCTTCGCGAATATCTCCCCCTAACGGGGGAGCAGCAGGAGGAGGGCAAGAGCGCAACCTGCAGACTGCGCGGGCCGGGCGAGGCCGGGAGCGCTGGTATAGGTCTGGAGTATTCCGTCGCTCTTCATGCTTTGAGTTTAGCAGCAGTCTTTCCGAAAGAACATGTCTTGGTGGCGAGGTACGCGCTCACGTTTTCGCGAGCCCGCTCCGACCCGAGCACCACGAGGGTCGCAGAGCGAGAGCCGGCTATGAGCGACACCTACAAGGAGGATCCTGTGCCTCGACCCCATCCTACAGGTTTCGCTCCCAAGCCGGCCGCCTCCGCCACACCAGCGAAGTCGCCAGCCGATTGAGCCTCATGAAAAAACGTCGTTCGCCGTACCCGATTATCACCAGAAGCCCGAATACGATCAGCAATTTCTGCAGCAACGGCATGGGTGTCCAATGGTAGGCGGTGCGCTGCTTGAGGATGGTCCAGATGGGAATCTTGCCGGGCAGGCCGACGAGCCACCCCTCCCCTTCGTCAGACACAAACGACGTCGCCGGGTCTTCCAAAGCGGTGACCCCTTTGCCTGGATAGTCCACCCAGACATGGTCAAAAGAATAGCGGAGCGTGTACGGTAGATCCTTAGCCTTGAAGATGCTGGCGGTCAAGATCGCCTCGGCTTGGCAATCCCCAGTCCGTTTGGCGATGACCTCCTCTACCGTGGGGAAGTACCAGGGCAGACCGTAGACGGTCCAGGCGGGCGTCCAGACAACATAACCGTCCACGTATTCCTCAACGGCTTTGTGATCATCGGGCAAACCAGCCGCTATTTCGGCAACCGCCTGTGCGTCAATGGGCGGATTCCTCAGGCGGGAGAGCGAGATGAAGAACGGTCGCGGATCGGGGTAGACGATCGCTCCCACCCAGGCCGCTACCAGCACTATAACCAACAAGTGCCGGGCGACGTTCTTCATCACACTCCCTGCTTCGACTATTCCCCCGATGAAGGGCCGTACGCGTCCAACTTGACCCCGTCGGACACGACGTAGTCCATGTCGGTGCACGCCGCTATATCATCCAAAGTATACCCGTGGGCCACTTCCTCCAAAACGAAGCCTCGGCCGGGGTAGCGCCTGAAGAGCGCCCGCTCGGTGATTATGACGTCGGCTTCGCCTGCACCCGTCAACGGATAGGTACACTTCTTCACCAGTTTGCTGGCCCCGTCTTTGGAGCAATGCTCCGTCACCACGTTGACGGTCTTGGCGCCGGCCAGCAGATCCATAGCCCCGCCCATGCCGGCTACCAGTCTGCCCGGGATCTCGTAACTGGCGATGTTGCCCTCGCCGTCCACCTGCAAGGTGCCCAGGAAGGTCATATCCACGTGGCCGCCGCGGATCATCCCGAACGACGTAGCTGAGTCAAAGTAGCTTCCCCCGGCGATGAGCGTGATGGGGGCCCCTCCGGCATTCCCCCGATCAGGGTCGCCGCACAGGGGGCCAGGAGCGGGTCCCACTCCCACTGCTCCGTTCTCGCTGTGAATGACCACGTCCACCCCCGGTGGAACATGATTGGCTACCAGCGTAGGGACACCGATGCCCAGATTGATGACTTGGCCGTCTTTGAGTTCTTGAGCCGCTCGGTGGGCGATAATGTTTTTGGTATCGGACACTTCTCTCTCCTTGGCGAAGCAGGGTTCAGCAGGCAGCGAGCGCCGACCCGCGGTAGTGCAGATCGGCCCTCACGACGGCATTCACGTAGAGGCCGGGCGTCTGTACGCTTTCCGGGGCGATCTCACCGGGGCTGTAAAGGTACTCAACCTCCGCGATGGTGTAGTCGGCACAGGCAGCGCACACAGGATTGTAGTTGCTGGCCGTGCCCCGATACCGTAGGTTCCCCCAGGTATCCCCATCATGGGCCCGCACCAGAGCCACGTCGGCCCGGATGGCCTTCTCAAGCAGATAGGTCTTGCCGTCGACCTCGATGTGCGGCTTGCCCTCGGCCACGACGGTCCCCAGGCCGGTAGGGGTGAGAAAACCGCCCAATCCCGCACCGCCGGACCGCATCTGTTCAGCCAGGGTGCCCTGCGGAACGAGTTCCACTTCGATTTCACCGGCGTGGAACGCCTTGACGACATCCGGCGTAGTGCCGATGTGGCTGGCGATGAGTTTGCGCACCATCCCCAGCCTGACCAACTCCACGATCCCGCGGTCCCGAAAGCCTCCGGTGCACGAAATCACGGTCAGGTCTTTGACATCGGTTTCCTTCAACGCATGAAGCAGGGTGAGGGGGTCACCTTGGGACAGGAAGCCGCCGACAGCCACCGTCATCCCTGATTCGATGTGAAGCATCGCCTCTTCGAGGCTCACGACCTTGTTCTTGGGCATGGCCCTCTCCTTGCCCCCCGTTCGAACTTGACTCACATGTCCGGGCGCGGGGCACCCAGGGCATCCCCAACCATTGGGTCTATTGTAGACCCCTTAGGACTCCGTTGTATCGATCATCGTCCCGGAGTTCGGCTCTCGAGACTTATACCTCTATAGTCTTCAGGTCGGGGCTGACGATCAACGTCGGTCCGGTGACCTTCTGTACGTCCTCGGCCGTCATTCCAGGAGCGACTTCCCGCAGGAGAAGACCGTCAGGGGTGACCTCGATCACCGCGAGATCGGAGACTATCAGGTTCACGCATCTCTTCCCCGTGATGGGAAGCGAGCATTCCTTAAGTATCTTGGGGGCGCCGTCTTTCGTGCAGTGATCCATCATGATGATCACCTGCTTCGCCCCTACCACGATGTCGCCGGCGCCGCCCATCCCTTTGATCATTTTGCCGGGGATCATCCAGTTGGCCAGGTCCCCCTGCTCCGACACCTCCATGCCGCCGAGCACGGTGGCGTCGAGATGACCTCCCCGCACCATCGCGAACGAGTCGGCGTTGGAGAAGTAGCTTGCCCCGACCAGTTCAGTGATGGTCTCTTTGCCGGCGTTGATTAGGTCTGGGTCTTCCTCTCCCTCGTAAGGATAGGGACCGGCGCCCAAGATGCCGTTCTCAGAGTGCAGAAAGATGTCCTTGCCCTCCGGCAGATAGTTGCTGACCAAGGTGGGCATACCGATGCCGAGGTTGATGTAGTACCCGTCCTCGAACTCAGCCGCCACCCTCTTCGCCTGCTGCTCACGAGTGAGTGCCATTATCGTCTCCTTAAGAATCCGATCGTCCGAGCCCCTAGGCCTGTGGTTTCGGCCGGGTCGTACGTCTCTCTATCCACTTCTCGTAGTATTCGCCCTGCACCACGCGATCCACGTATATGCCGGGCGTGTGAATGAGATCGGGTTCGAGCTCTCCCACTTCTACCAGGTGCTCGACCTCGGCGATGGTGATCCTGCCTGCCGTCGCACAGAGCGGGTTGAAATTTCGAGCCGTCTTGCGGTAGACCAGATTGCCCAGACGGTCCCCCTTCCAGGCATTGACAATGGCGAAGTCGGCCGTTATACCCCTCTCCAGGAGATACTCCCGTCCGTCGAACTCGCGCACCTCTTTGCCCTCAGCCAACATGGTCCCCACAGCCGTAGGCGTGTAGAAGCCGGGGATTCCCGCCCCACCGCAACGGATACGTTCGGCCAGGGTGCCCTGCGGAACCAGCTCGACCTCGAGTTCACCGCTCAAGAACTGGCGTTCGAAGTTCTTGTTCTCGCCCACATAGCTGGACACCATCTTCTTGACCTGGCCGCTTTTAAGTAATATCCCCAGCCCGTAGTCGTCGGTCCCGCAGTTGTTGCTGATGATGGTGAGCCTTTGAACACCTTTCTGGTGGAGAGCCCGGATGAGGTTCTCCGGGTTGCCGCAAAGACCGAATCCACCGCTCAAGATCGATGCCCCATCCTCGATGTCGAATATGGCAGCCTCGGCACTCGGGAACACCTTGTTCATTCTATTAAGCCTCCCGCGCTATTGACCTATGGCATTTATAGCATACGAGGTAGGCCTACAGGCAGGCGCCGGGATTGGTCTAGGGATGCCGCCAAGAGCGCTGGACGGATCGAAACCAAAGCGATAGAGATGCGTGGGGACTTGCAATAGCCGCTCCGGAGCCATAACCTGTCAGAGATTCGCCCATGCCATACTGTTACTACACCTGCAACCTCATCCCGGCCGTCTTTCTTGCCCGCTCAGGCTACGAACCGCAATGGTTCGGGATCCCGGCCTTGGACGAGGAGACTTCCGAACGATACGACTCGCCCAACGTCCACCCGATGACGTGCCCTTTCGTCACCAGACTAGTAACCGTTGGCGAGAAGCTGCTGGCCCAAGGATCGGGGGAAGATCGGGTGGTCGTCCCCGGCGGATGTGACGCCATGCGTCGCGCAGGCGAACTGCTTGCCGCTCAGCATCCGGCACACGTACGGACCCTCCGCCTCCCTCGCCTGTCCGATGAGGGAGCGCTCAAGGAGCTGGCGCAGGAGCTTGAGGGACTCGCCGAGTGGCTGGAGGGCGCAGCAGAGCATGTCGAATACGGGTTGCCGAATAATCCTTCGTCCTCTCTCGGCGGGGTGAGCGGCGAAAAAGCTGAACCCAGTGACCAACGGCGCGGATTCGACCTGCCCTCGGTACCCCGGCCCGGAGGCGTGTTAGTCGTAGGGGGCCCCATGAGCGACGATTCACTCCTGAAATTGATCGAGCAACTGGGGGCTCGTATATCGGGAGTCGACTCGTGCACCGCTCCGGCGCGCTGGAGGGCACTGGACGCCCCGGCCCCAGGCGAGCAACCTAGCGAGAACATGACGGCTGAGGATGCGGCTCGACTCATCCTGGGGGCCGGGGTCTGCCCCCGTCGCTCCCTCGTTGATCGGCGCGAATATCTGGACGCTTGGTTCCGCGAGGCCCAGCCCTCCTCTGCGATCTACGTGCGCCAGAGTTTCTGCGATCCCGGGGCTTACGACGCCCTCCTCGTCGCCGAGTTGGCCGCCGAACAGGGCCTGCCCTTTCTGGAAGTGGAGGCCGGATTCCCGCTTGAAGTGAGCGGCCCCCTGCGCACCCGGGTAGAGGCCTTCTTGGAAGCGCAATTGCTGGGGGACGATCTGCTGGCCGACCTAGACGAAGAGGACTGGTAGCCATCGATGCCCGGCATGGCCGACATCACCGGCGACACCCTCAGCGCCTCCCTGGTGCGGACGGCGTTTCTAGCCCAGACCCGCTGGAAGGCCCTGAAAAACCCGACTGCCCGTCGTTATCTGGAACTGCATGCCCTCAGCGCCTCGCTCGATCTGTTCAAACCGGGCGCCGTTGTGCCCTGGGTTTCTTACTTGTTCCCCACGGAGCTGCTGAGCTCGTACGAACTTACCCCGATGATCCCGGAGATAGGCTCCGCCACCCTTACCGGTAGCGACCTCCGGGATGCCGTGGAGAGCGCGGCCGCCCGAATGCCTCTCGCCCGGGACGTCTGCAGCTATCACCGCATCGCCCTGGCTGCAGTGGACAATGACATGCTGCCTGCGCCCACGATGTGCCTGGGAACCACGCCTCTTTGTTTAGGCAAGGAGTGCCTTTTGGAGATGCTGGCCGTCCGCCACGGTGTTCCCTTCAGGGAGATCCGGGTGCCGCTCCCCCCGGATGAGGGCCAAGCTGCTCCCGAGGTGGTCGCCGATGTGGCCGAGCAGATGCGCTCCCTACACGACGACATCGGCCGCTGGACGGGCCGCAAGCCCAACCTCAAGAGGGCCATGGAACTCTCCAATCGGGCATCCGCGGCTTGGGGTCGCATCATGGAAGAGCGGATGACCCGGAGCCTCGAGATGAACGGACGCAAGACCTTCGCCATGGTGTTCTTGGGCCAACTGCTTTGGGGCACCGAGAACGGCGCCAAAGATTTTGAGCGGCTTCTGACTGAAAGAGGCAGGCGCGACCTCCTGACCCCTGTACTCGACGGCGGGCGCAGGCTTAAACGACTTCTTTGGCTGCACACCGTCCCCCATCACGATAACGTCCTCTTCGAGCTCATGGAAGAGCGCGGAGCTGTGGTCGTTCTCGAAGAGATGGGACAGATGCACACGGAGACCATCGACGTCGACGATCCCTTCCCCGGGTTGGCCAGGCGTCTGACGGACCACACACTGTGGGGCACCTCCGCCCGTCGGGCTCGACTGAACGTAGCCTTGGCCAAGCACCTCAAAGTTGACGGGGCCGTTCACTTCAACCATTGGGGTTGTCGCCACGGACTGGGCTCGGTCCCGGTCGTGCGGGCCGCCTTTGTAGAAGCGGGCATCCCCTTCTTGGCCATAGACGGAGACGCCCTCGCCCGTGGAGGACCGAACCAGGAGAAGTCCATTCAGGCTATGGAGAGCTTCCTAGAGCTGCTGTAGAGCACGTGATATCGCGCTAGGTTGTCGATACGGGCAGCGCCCGCGCAGGTTGCCGATACACGCTCGCCCGCGGAGGTAGATGGTAGGCCTCCGGCGCACCGCCGAAACGTGGCCCGGCGCACGGCCGAGACGCGGCCCGTCTCACAATCGAGTGACTGTCCGACGCGCAGCCGAAACGCGGTCCAGCGCGCAACCGAAATGCGACCTCGTGTACGGCGGTCTGCACTCATCATGCGCCGCTGCGACTTACATATCCAACCGACGGCGACTGGGCCATTCAGAGAAAGCGAGATAGAACAAGGCGATCAGGTTCAGGAGCGGGATCAGTTGGCTGAAGGCGAACCACCCGGGGTAGCCCGCTTTTGAGAATATGCGCCACCAGGGCCATAAGATAAGTAGCCAGAGGAACCCGACTATGAAGAGTTCTGGAACTCCGATTACGGACATCTCGCCCCCTCCTTCTCTGTGGCCGGCGCTGCCCGGCGGTGACAGTGGCGGTCGTCAGCTCTTCGGCGCGCATCGCAGTGGCATATTGGGGCCTCTCTATCATTGAGGATAGGTCTTCAAGGATCCCCGGCCAAGTAGTTTGGTGATCCACAACCAGGCGGTCTGTGCCACACAAATACTAGAAACGTGCAAGAATTCATCCAAGGAAACAAACTCTGGTGCCACTGTTTTGGGGAAGGAGCACCGAAACTATATGACCGAGACCGAACGCACCCTAGCCGTTTTCATCGACTTCGAGAACCTGGCCATCGGCTTCAAGCACCGGCGCGGCGACTTCGATATTCACAAGATCCTGGAGCGCCTGGTAGAGAAGGGCAAGGTTATCGTCAAGAAGGCCTACGCCGATTGGGGCGAGTATAAGCAGTACACCAAACCCCTGCATGAGAACGCCATCGAACTCATCGAGATCCCGAAGCGCCAGATGACCGGCAAGAACTCAGCCGACATCCGTCTGGCCGTCGACGCCATGGACCTCGCCTGGTCGAAGGAGCACATCGATACCTTCGTGATCGTGTCGGGCGACTCCGACTTCTCCCCTTTGGTGTCGAAGCTGAAGGAAAACGGCAAGCACGTCATAGGCTTAGGAATGAAGGAATCGACCTCTGATTTGCTGGCCGGCAACTGTGACGAGTTCATCTTCTATGAAGACCTGGAGAAGCAACCGGCGGCGACGACGCCGGGGCCCCAGGCCGTCGACGTCCCCCCGGAGAAGAAAGAGGTCTTCGACCTGCTGCTCGAATCGATCGCGGCCCTCATCCGAGAGAACAAAGACCCCATCTTCGCTTCCATGGTCAAGGACACCATGCAGCGCAAAAGGCCATCATTCAACGAGTCGGCTTACGGCTACCGGAGCTTCAGCAGTCTTTTGTTGGACGCCGAGAAGCGCAAGTACATCAAGCTGCACCGCGACAAGAAGGCGGGCTGGACCTACGTGGTCGAGGGCTTCGTGGAGTAGAGATCGCGCGGCCTGACGGTCCAGTTTGATCCCAGAGCCTATGGACCGTCGGGCGTGATGAACCCGGTTCCATCCCACCCGACGGCCTGTCCTGGCAGAAAGCCTTCGCTCACTCCGGGCGCTTCACACCGTCGCGAGACGGCGTAGGACCTCAGCAGCCGAGACAGATTCGGTCTCTCAAGCCCGCCCGATCACCACCCGCCCCGGGTCTACCTCCTCGCGCAGGATGCACAACTCGTCGGCCGTAGGCGGCTCGGTGCACCCGATATTCGCCGGGATGATCAGCTCGAACCCCGTCTCGGCCTGCACCTTCTCCACGTCGACACCAGGATGGAGGGACTCGATCATCATGGCATGGGTCTTCTCGTCAAAACCCATGACCGCTAGATCGGTAATGATCTTGTAGGGACCGCCCTCGGGCAATCCCGACTCTTCCCGGCCCCCATCGCCGCTCAAGAATCCGGGTGAAGTCACGAAGTCGCACTTCTCCACGAACCGCGCCTTCTCGTGCACGGTCATGATCATGGTCCGCCAACAAAGAGACGCGAAGTCGTTTGCCCCGCCACTCCCGGGGAACCGGACCTTTGGCTTGTAGAAGTCGCCGATGCAGGTCGAATTAATGTTGCCGTATTTGTCGATCTGGGCTCCGCCCAAGAAGGCATAGTCCACCTGCCCGCGGGCGCAGGTGGTCATCATCTCAGCCATCCCGGCCGCCATGACGGCCTTGTAGAAAGTGCGGGAATCGCCTACCGAGATGGGCATCCGCGGCAGCATGGGTGCCACACCCCCGGCCTCAAATAGGATCACCAGGTCGGGCGCGCATGTCTTCTGGGCAAGCATGGCGGCCGCACACGGGGCTCCGGTGCCCACAGCTACGGTCGACCCGTCCTCTAGATAACGGGACGCCACGCAGATCATCAGTTCCATCATATTGTATTCGGGTGCCATGACCACAAGCTCCTTCGCTCCAGGCGTGCGTCAGTCGTCGATCAGGTTCTCAAGCTTCTGCAATTCCTCCATGCGCTTGAGTCCTCCACAGCGTATGAGGTAATCCTCAAAAGTGGGGACGCTGTAGATGTAGTAGTCGAGAAACTTCTCGAATTCTTCAGGGTCCTTCTCCGCTTTTAACCAATGAGCGAGGTGCTCCTCGTCCGAAAAGTACAGATAAGGCATGTTACCCGGATAGCTGCCGTAAGGCACCTCGATGACCGCGTCCACCATATAGAAGGGGATGGCTGTAGCCGTGGGATCATTGCGAATCTCTGCGTTATTCACCAGGCGTTCGGTAGTGATGATGACCCGTTTGGAAGCTCGGGCCAGCTCCCCATCGGCCACCGAGATACCTTTTATGATGCAGTTGCCGTACATGTCGGCCTCGTGGACGTGAATAGCCGCCACATCCGGCCAGAGGGCGGGCACCGCCGCGAACTTCTTGCCGGTGAACGGGCATTCGATGACCTTCGCGGCCGACATCTTGAAGGTATCGGTGCCGAGCATGCTGCGCGTCAGCGCAAAGGAAACGCCTTGAGCGGCGGCCCGCAGCCGCGCGGCCAACGCGTAGTTGCTCCATTCGGTGACCTCGACCTCTCCGGACTCCATGTAACGACGGGCATTGCGAGACAGTCCCCTGGCCTCGAGCCCGACGATATAGGCCGAATCGACCCGGTTGAAGACCTTGCCTGCCGCCAACACTTGGAAGTCGTGGGTGGAGGTATGTCCGAGAAAACCCAGGTTCTTGCGTCGCCTCCTGACGATCTCGTGCACGATCGCGTTAGGAATGCGGTTCGCTCCAAAACCGCCTATGGCCAGGTAGCACCCATCTGGGATGTACTTCTCTACAGCCTCCTGCACAGTCGTACGCTTGTCGACCATTGCCCGAGCCTTGGTCCGGAAAAAAGCGCGCGCTTTGTCCGGATCAGGGTCCATGAAGAGGGGATTGACCCCTTCGTCCAGCACTTGCATTCCGTCTCCTTCAATGTCCAACGAGGCTGAGCCCGACCGCGCGGGTCGAGCGGGGGATTACCACCAAGTACTGAACACTATCACGAAAATCGTGTCCATGCGGTGTCTCTTTGCAAACCCTGCAGTACGGACGTCCCGCTACTTAGATACGAGATCCCAGCATCACATGAGCTACCGCACTCAGTCGACAGGGAGGACCTCGTAGTACTTCTTCATCGCCGCCCTATATGCGTCCCTGGCCTTCCGCCCCGTGTCAAAGAAACCTTGCGCCGCAGCGTTCACTCTGCCTGCAGCCCAGATGGCCTCGACCCCCTGGATCGTCGCTTCGATACGATTACTCATGTGCACGGTCGCTTCTGCCAGCCAGTGGTAAGAATCCATGAAGCCCGCCGGCACCTCCAGTGACGCCAGTTCGACGTTCAACGCATTCAGTCCACTCAGCATAGCTGCAAGATCAGAGCGCACCCGTGCGGGGACGGCCGGGGCTGTGTTATTAATCTCAGTGGCCAAGTCTGGGATACGGCGGTCGGCGCGGTCGAGTGCGACCGTAAGGTTCTCGGCCGCCAGCAGATATGCCTCCAGCGCGTTTTCTGTGGTAGGAGGCCTGCTGGTGGTGGGAGGCCCGGTACTAGGGGTCAGACTCGGAATCGTCTGGCTCGTGGCACTGCCGGAAGTCACAGGCCCTCCCGTCGAGGTGGTGGTCCCTTCGGTGATAGTAGTCCCTCCGTTCGCGCCGTCTCCTGAGGTGGCGGTGGTGGGGGAGTAGGTAAGGGTGGTCGTGGTGACATCCGATCCCTGCCCGTCCCTGAAGAAGCAGAAGTAGACGCCGACACCGATACCGGCGAGGATGATGACAGCAGCCACAACTATCCCGGCGATCAGTCCTTTTCGGCCTTTCCACCCCGCCGGACCTGAAGGAGGTTCCCACATGGCACCCGTTGGAGGCTGCCACTGGGACACCCCCGGAGCAACTGGCGGAGGAGGAGGCGGCGGCGGTGGTGGTGGAGGAGGCGGCGGCGGTGGTGGTGGAGGAGGCGGAGGCGGTGATGGCGTGGGTTGAGGTTGAGGTGGAGGAGGTGGCGGAGGTGGGGCAGAAAACCAACCTTCAACGGATGGCGGGATATCAGAAATGGGGCCGGTGGCAGCCGAGGCAAAGTCGACCGGAGCCGGGGGAATTGCCGTTTCGACGACGGTCTCATCTATCGACGCACTCTCAGGCGCGCGCGGCTGCCTCCTTGTATCGTCGACGCCCGCATCGGGGGGTCGGACAATGGAGGCCCCGCAATGTCTGCAAAAGGCCTTGCCCTCTTCGATGGGCCCACCGCAGTTCCAGCAGTTCATCAACCCCTCCTACACAGGCCACGTAGCCAACCTCTTACTACACGCAACCGACCTCGGTGGGCCTCCAAAAAACAGACCCCTACAAGCCTCCGGAAGCGGACAAGAGGCCTCAACAATAGTCCAGACTCTCAGGTGATGCTAACATGGCCGCCATTGCGGTGTAAGCGGAATAATCGGCCCGTGCGCGTCCTCGGAGAGACGATGTCCGAAGAGCTAGAACCTAAGCCCAAGAAACAGACGTCTAGAACAACCGCGGGGAGCAAAACCTCCTCGGGCGGGTCGGCACGCAAGAAGACCACCACAGCGACCAAAACACCGGCAAAGACCGAACCCGCTGAGGCACCGAAGGCACCCGCGAAGAGACGTAGCGCCCAGAAGCCACCTGCCGACACGTCGCAACCTGAGGAAAAGTCCCCACCCGCCGACACGTTGGCCACCAAGCCTTCGACCGGTGGGACCCGGACTGCGGACACTTTGGCTACTGAGCCTTCGACCGCTGAGGCCCCGGCTGCCGACACTTTGGCCACCGATACCTTGGCCGCCGACACTTTGGCCGCCGAGGCTCTCGCCCATAATCCCCTGCATAAAAAGCTGGGCTTACGGCCCGACTCGACCGGGGTGACCATCACTCCTCCCGAGAATGACGACAATCCTCTGCTCCCTCTGCCCGATGGCGTGACCGTACTCACCGATCTGGACGAGGTGTCTACGCTTGTCGGCCCGTACGACTACATCCACATCTTCGTCAGGAGTAGAGGTGATCTTGCCGGCGTGTTCGCCGCGCTACGCGACCGGCTGGCAGCAGGTGGCAGCCTATGGGTGTCGTGGATGAAGCAATCCTCCAACCGGCGTCGAGGAATGCTGACCGACATGAACGAGACTGTCATCCGGCGCATCGCTCTCACTCACGGCATGCTCGACGTGAAGATCATTACCCTCGACAAGGCCTGGTCGGCGATCAGGCTGGTGCACCGCAGACACTAACGCAGGGCGCCTACACGCGCCTCATCGGCACCCCTTTGCCCGCAGTCGCACCGCGGGAGGCGTGTCGCCCGTCGTCAGTCAGACTGTTTGTAGCTGGGCGTACTAAACGCGAGCCTAAGGTTCTCTTGAATCAGCCGCCTCAATGGTCGCTCGGTACCGGCACGGATAGCCACATAACACTGATCGCAGGTTTCGCGCGTGGTCTTGAAACCATCCACCGTCTCCTTGCGCGTTTCGTACTTCAGGTCGGGGAACATCGAACAGGCGTTGATAAGACCATCGGGCCGCACTACCAGGAAGCGCCGACCCGCCTGACATCCTCCCATGCCCCCTTCGGCGAAGAAACGATAAGTCTGATCGAGTATGTAGTCGGAATTGAGGATGCTGTTGGAAGTCCGCTTGTGCTGCTTGGCCCAGTCCAAATGAGTGCGCAGCAGCGCCAGATCATCAGGTGAAGTGATACAGAGGCTCCTATCTCCGGTCCGAAGAGAGCTGTAAGCGCTGAACGAAATCTGAGTCCCCCACTCCTCGGCTTTGGCAACCAACCCCGGGATCTCCGCAAAATTAGCGTGGGTCAGGGCCGAGTTCAGCACGATATCCCTACGACCGTACTTCTTGATCAGGTGGGGAATGATCTCGCCCATCTTGGTGAAGAGCCCCGGGAGGCGACGGAAGTTGTCGTGACGGTCGTCTGGAAAATCCAAGGACACGGAGAACAACGATACGCCGGCCTTGTTCAAAGAGAGGTATCGCTCCTCCGTCATCAGCCACCAGTTGCTCACGCACACCACCATGGGAAGGCCCGAACGACGCTTGATCGCCCTGACTATATCCTCAAGGTCGTTCCGCAGGAGCGGTTCCCCTCCAGACAACTGACATGTGCCGGGTTTGAGCTCTTCGGAGTACCGCCGGTAATCGTCTAGGCCCATCAAGACCGGGTCAGGCTTGACACCACCCTTGTCGCAGTGAACGCAGTTCGCCACGCATGAGTGCGTCACTTCGAACGAGACGCAGATGGGGTAGCCGATCGTCCGGTTCCACAGCGAGCGCATTCCGATCTTGATAGCTTCGCCGGTCTTCATGTTGCAGGTTCTCCCATCCTGGTAGGGTCCGCGGGCCATTTCGCCTCTTCACGCACTCTATCGCACCGGTTGACTCCGCGTACAGTGCACCTGGGGAGTCCACGTATAGTGCAATCGGCAACTCAGGCACAGGACTCCCAAACAGGCACAAGTCAACCGCCGCCGGGCAATCCTTCTTAGGAGCCCTCCAATGGTACGATGCTCCTGCAATGCTCGAATGGATAGTAGACTTCTTGAACGCCCTCGGTATTGCCGCCCCCGGCCGCTGGGGCTGGGTAGCGGTCATCCTCACTTTCATCATCGCGGCCTTGGCCGCCTGGTGGTTCATCCCCCGAGTGCGCTTGTTCTCGCTCAGGGTCGGATGGGCGGATGAGCCCAGTGCCCGACGACTGAACAAGGAACCCCTGCCCAACGCGGGCGGCTTGGCCATCTTTGCCTCAGTGGTCGTCGCCCTCGTGATCGCCACTTCTCTTCGCCGCATCGAGATCCAAGAAGTCCAAGTGCAGGTACTGGCCATCCTGTTGGGAGGATCCTTCTTGATCATGGCCGGCTTCATCGACGACCAGTTCGGGCTTCCTCCGCTCTTTCGGCTGCTGGTCCAGTTGTTGTCGGCCTTGTTGTTGTGGGGAGTGGGCATCCGCATCGAGATCAGTTTCGGCGGCGACTTCTCCACTGCCATATCGGTTATCCTGACCACGCTTTGGATCGTGGCCATCACGAACGCCATCAACCTTCTTGATGGGGTCGACGGTTTGGCAGGCGGGGTCAGCTTCATCACTGGGATGAGCCTACTGGCCGTATCTGCGCAGGACCAAACCAAGGCCGCTGCCACGCTCCTCCTGGCCGCGTTGGGCGGAGCCGCCTTGGGGTTCTTGCGCCACAATTTTCCGCCATCAAGAATCATCATGGGGGACAGTGGCGCCTACTTCTTCGGGTTCGTACTGGCTGCGTCCAGCATTCTTGGAGATCTCAAGATTACCACCCTGTTCAGCCTTGTACCTACCGTCCTTGTCCTACTGCTGTTCTTCCTCGTACCGGTATTCGACACGGTCCAAGTAGTCCTATGCCGTTTGTTCCAACGTAAGAACCCCTTATACAGCCCCGGCAGAGACCACGTCCACCACCGACTCTTGGCCCGCGGGCTCTCGCAGACCCGGACCACCCTCATATTGTGGGCCATCACCCTAGTGGCCAATCTGGTGGCGATGGTGGTCCAAGGAATGCCGGCGGTCGTGGTCGCCACGACCGGCATCGGCATCGTCATCCTTCTGGCCGTTATCGTACTCTTCCGACGTCGCGCGCTCCGCAAGGCCACCGCCCGCGCCGTCGTGGATGCAGATGTCTGCACCGCAAACGACTCCCCTGACGAAACCCCACGGTAGCGACGCACCGGAAACGCCCCGTACAGTGTCACACCCTGGTCGCCGAACACAAATCCCATCTCCGCGGCGAACGTGGAACGCACCTCTTAGCCGAAGCTCCTGCCCACCGAGATACGTCGGAACCCGCCTCCGCCCTGCTCCCGTCTGAATGACAACGCTTCAAGAGCCCAGGGATGACAAGAAGAGGCATCGCAACGACGACGCAGAACAACGGG